>CALFWL010000228.1 GCA_937928215.1 uncultured Pirellulaceae bacterium
CGTTGTTTTATGGGAAACGATGATTGCTTGGGGCGAATATGGCTGGTGCGAGCAAATTCACCGACCTCCGATTCTGGCAGCGTGCCCGCGCTTGGTCCAAGCAAATCTTTTGGTTGACGAAATAAACTCCGTTCGCAAACGATGTACGGTTAGTTCGACAGATTAACGACTCATCCGAATCTGTCATCGCAAACATTGCCGAGGGGTTTGGGCGAGGGACGCAGGGTGAGTTTATCCAGTTTCTTGGTTACTCGATCGGAAGCCTGAACGAAACGCCGGCGCATCTCTGCTCGGCGTTTGATCGTGACTACCTGAAGAAGGATCAGTTTGGCGCTTTGTTTCAAGAAGGAACTGAGATTCGTAAGATGACGGTTTCTTTCGTCAAAGCAATGAACAAACCCGGATCGGGTGTGAAGCACTTGAGAAAAACGCAGAGTTGGACCGAGCAAGTCTGGGAGCAATGGGAAACGATTACAGGATTGCAACGACCTGATTGGGTCAACACCCGTGAGCATCCAGCCACGAGGAAAATCGATGAGAGTAGTTTTTGATTGCAGATCGAAACCATACTCGGTAGGCGAAGCTTGTTAGTACTCAGTACTCAGTACTCAATGGTCAATGGTCAGTACTCAGTGCCCCAGACCCAATGCTCGGTGCCAAATATGCGCTCGGTACCAAATATGCGTTACTCAGTACGCGTTGCCCTAAGTGTCCGTGGTCCGTGGTTGGTGTGCCAAAACGGGCATTCAAAACATTGTGCCCGCCAGTATCCCATTAATCGGTGCTCCGTACTGGGTACCGAGTATTGGGTACTCAGTATTGGGTACTTCGTGTTCAATTCCGCAGTTTTGCATTGACCGCAACATCCACGTGACGGTTGATTTTCTCGCAGTTGTCGATTTTCTCACTGTCCGATTTGTCTTGACTTCGCTTCCATGTCATAACTACAGTTGATACAGAGAACCGCGGGTTCTCCTTTGGACGCACGCATGTTTCCGGAGGCGATGCCATGCATGGCAACGAAGATTTTGATTCGATTCGTACACCTATCGGCCGCTATTTCGCAGGCCTGACCGAGAGCACGTTCCAAGCTCACCTAGGCGTGGTCGATCCTCCCCTGATCGACTACCTGACTCATTTACTGCTGCAGTCGATTCGCAGTGATGTCATGCATCGCATCCGCAGCGTGACCGGGAAGCCGCTGATGAGCGTCCCCGAAATGGTGGCCGAAGCGTCGGCTCGATTGGGCGATGCCAAACGCGAACTGCACCGTCACATTGGTGACTTCACTCTGTTCTGGGCAGGCGTTTATCCAGAATCTTTGCGAGCGTCTGAGTCAACGACTTCGGATCAGTTCGAATCGTATTGCAGCTACGGCAAACGTTCGTATCTGATCGCCAGCGCGATCGAGGCCCCGGAGGATGAAATTCCGTCGGCAGAAGTGCTCGAACGCTTGAGCGAACGTTACGATCTTTGCTGCTACGGTTTGCGCGAAGTGCGACGTCAGTGGGAGGCCGGTGACGATGACGCGTTTGGGCCGGGTTCGATCCTGCTGAACTAAACAAGTTTGGATTGGAAATGCCAACGCTGTCGATGTTGTCGTAATCGTAAACTAGAGTTTGTGGATAGCGATTGTCGTTGCCCAGTGCTGCCGCTGCAACGCAGAATCAGATCGTCGACTTATTCTGGAATGGGGTTAACACTGCGAATATCATGAGAAAACGTTTTGGTTACGCCCACCGCTCTGGCTCGCTTGTCAATTCGAGAAGCCGCTTCCAGTTGATCGAACGTCTGGCCGCCCGCGCGGTTGCCAATCAAACCTGATTCCCAGGCGAACTGACCTGAGTGACCCGGAAGCACGATCCTTGAGTCCAACCAATTGATTGGCTGAGGTGTCAGTTCGTACGTCAATCCCGTGATTCCATTCGCGCAGTTGTTCAAAAGTGAATGATAGAACTGCGGGCTGGATCGCAGCGTCTGTATTCGATCGACAAATTTGGCGAACAAGCGTTGGGCTTGTTCGGGCGTTGCATTCACTCGGTACAAGTACACTCGGTCGTCCGGGCGATGCACGGTGCGCACGCCGATCAAGTCGCGTTCGTCGCCAATGACGTGAGTCAATTCGTAGTTTCGATACAAACCTTTAATGGGATCGTAGGATTCGCCCAACTCACGTCGGATTTCGACAGAAACACAGAAATACTCGGGAAGTTCTTCCGCGTTCGGTTTCAGTCCAAAGCTCAAGAACACGTGGGCGAGACCTTCGGCGGGCGTGAATCGTTGAACGATAAACCAGACACTTTCGATTTTTTCTAGAGGAAATTGTTTGGTTTGAAAATGAACGTCAAAGTCGGATTCAGACCGGTATTGGCAGTTTCGAAAATTGCCAATGGTGACGACGCCGTTTTCAATCAAAGTCTCGGCTACTTTTGCGTGATCAGGATCCCACACTCGATCATTGGACGGACGAATCAGCAGCGTCGCCAGATAGACGACGATAACAGAGCCAGCGACCCAAGCCCTCGCAGTAGATCGATTGTTCGCTCGCCAGACGAAACATGGCAACGCAATCGTGTAAACCGCCGCAAGAACGATTCTCAGCCACGCAGGCAAATACAGCAAAAAACAGATTGCCCCGATCGCCCACAGGAAAAATACCCCGACCGAAATCCAAACGAGGATGTTCCCCATTTTTGCGGCGATCGAAAGCAGTGTTTTGACAAGTTGGAGCATTCGTTGATGTCAGGAAACCAAGCCCTTGGTGACCATCATGAAAACGTCTTCCAGATTTGGCTCCTTGCTGCCAAAGTTCTTGACTTCGACATCGTTCTGGACCAAGACTTTCAGCAAAGCTGCCGGATTGTGATCCGGTGTCGCAAACTCGATCAACACTTTTGATCCATCGACTTGCACATCGCGAACGTCAGGATTGCTGCGAATGATCGAAAGCCCCGTGTCAAGATTCTGACCAATCGTCGCGTGAATGACTTGGTTGCCAGTGATCTTTCGGTAGACCTCGTCGATCGGACCGTGCATCAATAGTTGGCCGCGTTCGATGATACCGATCGACGTGCAGCAGTCGGCCAACTCCGTCAGAATGTGGCTAGAAATCAAGATGGTTTTTCCCATCCGTCGCAATTCTTTCAGCAGCGCTTTGACTTCGACGCGAGCGCGTGGGTCGAGTCCACTGGCGGGTTCGTCCAAGATCAGCACTGGTGGATCGTGAACCAAGGTTTTTGCTAAGCATAAACGTTGCTTCATTCCGCGCGACAATCCATTGACGAAATCGTCACGTTTGTAGGTCAGATCGAGCAACTCCAACACATCGCGAATCACCCGTTTTCGCTGAGTGCGACCGATTTTGTAGGCGACGGCGAAAAAATCGAGAAACTCCCAGACTTTCATTCCGTCGTAAACGCCAAAGGCATCTGGCATGTAGCCAACACTTCGACGCACGTTCATCGGGTCGTTGGAAACGCTGTAACCGTTGACCGTGCCGTCGCCTCGCGTCGCCCGCAACAGCGTCGCCAAGAAACGAATGCTGGTGCTCTTGCCCGCACCGTTAGGGCCGATAAAGCCGAACATTTCTCCTTCATCGATTTTCAAATCGAGTGATTCTACAGCCGTGAAGTCGCCGTAATCTTTGCCGAAGCCGGTAAGTTCAATCATGCGGTTCTGTTTCGAAGGAACGCGTTTTCAGGAGAGTCTACGGATCAATTCGTTCGTCAAAAGTTGCTTCCAGCATGGTCGCTTCATCCTCCAGATCGATATCTGACAAGTTGGCCTTGTCCTGATAAGCGTTCACGTCTCTTCGAGCTGGCGGAAGCTTCGGAGGGCTTAAATGAACGACCACCAACGTCTGCCGGCGAGTCTGGGTGGCTTCCGGTTCCAGCTTTCCGCGACTCAACGGCTGATGGGTAACGCCTAAAAGCTTGACCTCCCCGGGACCGATCGTCAAATTTTCGGAAACAGCATCGAACAGATCACCCGCCCCGCAGTCCTCGGAACGGTTGCTTTGCTGTTGATCATGCACGGATCTATAAAGTTCCCGAAAGTTTTCAAACGAAAATCCATTGGCCTCCAACGAGTTTTCCATCAAGGCAGAAAGGCGTTGAAACCGGTCCAAGTCATTCTGGAGCTCCGGGAATTCGAGCAATGTTTGGCGTGCGACGTGGGTGCGATCTTCGGGGACGTTGCTTTTCCAAATTTCACGAGCCTGCCTAGCCACGCTGGTCAGCTTGGAGTTGGTCAGCCACGATTGATACGGATTCTCGTTTGTCATTGTTTTGAAATGCAGATCGACCGTTTGGCCCGATTCCAATTCTCCGATCCATGCGACATGAAACCGTTTGCCGTCGTTGGATCGACGGATGACTCCTGCTGCATCCAATGCGACCATTGACGAATTGGTCAGTTTGCCTACCGACGGGCGAGAGAACGTGCCTTCGAGATCTAGCATCGATTCGATATGCAGCAACCCGGTGGAATTGGATTGCACTTGCAGATCTTCTAGGCGATTCTGAACGGTGCGTCGCAAGGTGACGGTCGAAAAAGGTTGTTGGTTCGGTCGCGAGCGCCCACCGGATTTCGAAACGGCAAACGGTAACGCTTGCGAAGTCGCGTTGTCCAGTTCGGCTTGATAGCGAGTCGACAATGACGTGTAGAGAGCCGAATACTGAGTCAGGTGGGCTCGCGGATGATCGGCAAACACTTCCAGCAGTCCAAGTTCGGTGTTGCTTCGCACGAAGCCGATGTCCAACGAGGCCATTCGCACGACGCCGATGGCACCGGTGATCGCAATGATCGGAGCCGCCGCCCACGCGTATTCAACTTTTCCAATAGATCGAAAGATTAGCCAGTTGAGCGGAACCAACACTAGTAGATAGCCGCCCAGCATTTTCAATACGAACTCGGCTGACGGCGGTTTGATGCCGGCTCTTTCACGGAGGGCTTTTCGGGCCGCAACAGCGACAGCGGAAAAATCATTCCAGCCGCCAACGCCTGCCGTCGGCTGCTCCTGAAATCCACCGTAGTGCCACGTGTCGGTAAGATTCCGATTCCCGGAAGGTGCAGGATCCGGTTGGTAGTCTAAGCCGAAGCTCATTCCGGATGCAACAACACGTTCGCTCACCACCGTATCTGTTTTTGCCTCCGTCCCGGCAATACCTAGGTCACGGCCAAGAAATCGTACCGTTGACGCGAGTAGCGGATCGTAGATCGTGGTTGAATCGTTCTGGTAAGTGAACGTGGTTTCCAGATTCTCGTTCCGCTTGAATTGCCGAGCCGGTTTTCGCAGCAACGCACCATTGAGGAAACTCTGAAAGCTTCGCCACGTCCGGATTTGTGGTGAGTTCAAGGAAAACGAAGTCATCACGATACGACCGCGACCAATCTGTCGCTCGATCGCAATCTCACCCGTCAAATCGACAAACTGGGAATCGGGATGGGGATTGAACCGCACACCGGGGATCGGTCGCGTCGGAGAAAGAGTCAGTTTTCGTTTCTGATCGGTCTTCGAAGGGATCGACCAATGCTCGTTGAGCGTCTCCATTTCGGCGGCGGTCAGATTGATCGACCCATCAAACGATGCGGGCAGTAACTCCGCCAGAAAACTGGTTCGCAATTTGTCAAGACAGTCTGGGCCGCTGACAATTAACTGTCCACCGTGGTGAAGCCAGTCAATCAGAGCGGTTTGTTGATCTGGATTCAACGCATTGGCGGGTAGGTTGTCCCACAGCACATAAGCCACGGTCGTCCACTGCAACGGATTGCGAGAAAGTGGCACCGGGTCACCGGGGATCGATGGCACTAGGTAATAAATGGGAGGCTGCTGGTCACCGTTGCCCAGTTTTCCCGGCAGTTGAAAGGAATCGGTCAGCTTCAAGTAAGACCAATTGTCCGGCCGGTCAGTCAAGACAATAAAATGATGTTGAAACGCCTTCATCCCGGCAATCGGTTGGATTGTTGACGCTTGGTTCAGTGTGGCGTTGCGTTGATTGAGTGAAAATGAAACCAGCACCGACGGCGCGTCCATCTGCAAGTCAGTTCGAACGGGAGCGTAGACCGACGACTCAAGATTTTTCCATTCTTTCTTCGCCAGTGCGATCGGCCGTTTATGAATGGGCCAGTAATGGGTGCGAGGTACCGGGACCGGCTGGCCAGTCGGCAGTACGGTTTGCGTTTCCAGTTCGCCTTCGATGTTCAGATGGTTCGCGACCACGGGATAGTGAGCACTGTACCAATGACCGGCTTTGGCTCGATTGAGCCGCAACGCGGAATTTGAAAGATCCGAAAACAGAAGCTCGGTGGGATCGCCCGCCAATTGGTCCGATGCTGCTTTTTTCGAGTCAACGGTTTTCTGGAAGACGCCCGGAAGCAGTACGGGCGTTCGCGTCAGAAAATTTGGCAGCGGTTTCTTTTTCTTTTTGCCTTTCTCGTCGGCCGATTCTTGCTCATTTGTTGCGGCTTCGTTGGGCGAGCCGATTCCCAAGCTGTTGTACAATGCAAACCCCGCCAACAGCAGCAGGCCGAGCCCCAGCAGATACATCCATGGATTGTTTTTGGATTTGCTCATGCTGGGTCGCGCGGATCGTTCAAACAGCCAACGTTGCAGGTTCAGACACTCGACTTTAGGCGAGAGACGGAATGAAATCTACCGTACGGTACGCTGAATATGACACGATATTAAACGACCGACGGGCATGTTTCATCTCAGGTTTAATCAATCTGGCAACCTGTTTGGATGCGAGCCGCCAGCAGTGTATTTTCCAGCAGCATCGTCACGGTCAACGGTCCGACACCACCAGGCACGGGAGTCAGGTATCCCGCAACGGGCAGAACCGCATGAAAGTCGACATCGCCCACCAAGCCTTCATCGGTTCGGTTAATCCCGACATCGATCACGGTGGCTCCGGGTTTGACCATCGCTGCGGTGACGAACTTCGGCTGGCCGATCGCTGCGATTAGCACGTCTGCCGCAGCCGTTAGCTCCGCCAGGTTTTGTGTCCGACTGTGACAGACGGTGACCGTTGCATTGGCGACACTTGAGCCCAAGCCACAGTCGCGGCCGGCCAGCATCATCGCCATCGGTTTGCCGACGATGTCGCTGCGCCCCAGCACTACGACGCGTTTTCCATCGGTGGAAATCTGGTTCCTAGCCAGCATCTGCACGATGCCATGAGGCGTACACGGTAGAAAGCGAGGCCTGCCCTGCGAGATCAAGCCAACATTACCAGGGTGAAACGCATCCACGTCCTTGTCAGGTGAAACGGCATCGAGGATCCGTCGTGCATCGATTCCGTTGGGCAACGGCAGTTGAACGAGAATTCCGTGTACTGCGGAGTCTTGATTCAGCGAGTCGACTTTCGCCAAAAGTTCGTCAGTCGTGGACGATTCAGGCATCCGATGCAACTGGCTGTCGATACCGACTCGCTTGCACGCGCGTTCCTTGTTGCGAACGTATACTTGACTGGCTGGATCTTCTCCGACCAGCACTGCCGCCAGTGTTGGGGTGACCTGTTGCTGATCGACAAACTCAGCGACCGATTCTTTTGTTTCGTTTTGAATCTTTCTAGCGAGCGTTTTTCCGTCAAGTATCGTCGCGGCCATGTTGGTCTCTAAGCCCTGTAGGTCGATTTGCTAGGCGGTCGTGCAGTGGGAGGATGATTGATTCATCCTCAAGGCATTGTAACGAACAGGAACGGGGCCGTTGAGCGTATGAGCCCGGCGAATGAAGCGTTCGGCTACTCAGGAACAACGAAGCTCTCGTTGGAAGTCGAGGAAGTCGAACTCTCGACAACCTGTTTCAAATTACGGATATCGACCTCGATCTGCTTGAGCGAAACGTCTTTGCTCAGCGGTGCCAGGAATCGACCCAATCCAGACGCTGATTTGACAACTCTCAATGTCACGTTGGTTCGATTTTCCACCATCGCCTCCAGTTGATAAACCCGCGTGATCGTGTCGCCAGCACTGCGAGATTGCAACGATAGCATCTGGCTAGGAGTGAAACGCAGAACTTGGTCTTCATACTCGATCTGGTTTCCTTCCGCGTCTTGGATGACGCGTCGAACAGGTGGTGCAGGTGCTACGGTAGGATCTTCGGGCGGAGCGGTAATCGGGTCGATCGACACCAAGCCGCTGAACCACTGACCGACACCATCGGGTTCAGTCAGAAAGGGCCAAATCTGATCGGGGGTGGCGTCGAACTCGAGCGACGTCTGATTCTCTGATTTTTTACCACCAATGATCCACATCGCCGCCGCACCGATCAGCAACAGGATCGCTAAAGCACTGAGGATTCGTTGCAGGATGAACATGGCAGACTCGAATGGCACAGTTTGGAAATGATGAGAGCAGCCTCCTGCTCATCCAGCTCGTAACGTGATGGTACTCAATTCCAACGGCCAGAAAAAGGATCACGAATCGGCAGGGCGACACCGGTGTCGTATCAAAGCGTCAAAAATGCAGATTGGGCAAGAGCTAGGGCTGTCTTGTCACGTGTAGATGGCTTTTTTGCCGTCCTGAGATGACGTGATCGAGTGTCCTGTCACGTATTCGTTTCCGCCCATTTCTCGCGATCGATGTGTTTGACTTGCACCGTTCCGGCCCCAACAATTGCACCAATCGGGTAAAGGAAACATTCAGGAAATGCACTTGAGGGACGAAAAAACGAACCTCAAGGGTGAAAAAAGCGTCCAAGCAGGCTATCGCGAAGGCTCGAATACATCGTTGAGGTTTCGTTGTCACGGTGTTTGGATCATACTTTAAGCGACCGCTTTGTCAGTTGTAGTTCGACGACGGCGGTTACCATCGATCGGCACCACATGGGTGTTTTGGTTGACGGAGGATTTCCGGTCGACCGCTCTGCCCGTTTCGCTTCCATTGAGAACGTCCGGAGGAAATTGCGTCATGGTTTCACAAGTGCTTCAGCGACCGACCCTAGTCTTGAACCGAAGCTGGCAGCCCGTCAATGTGGCGTCAGTTGCCCGTGCGTTGACGATGGTTTGGAGTGACACAGCGAAAGTCGTCGACCCCGCCGACTACCAGTTGTACGACTGGGAAGATTGGTCAGCATTGGAACCAGACAGCCACGAGCCGGTCATCCGTTCGGTCAGCCAACGCTTTCGTGTTCCTGAAGTGATCACGTTGACTCGGTTCAATCGACTGCCGACAACCACAGTCGCGTTCAGCCGTCGCAACCTGTTCAAGCGTGATCGGTTCATGTGTCAGTATTGCGGTCGTAAACCGAAACCAGACGAACTGACGATTGATCACGTGATTCCACGTTCGCGTGGAGGTGGATCGAGCTGGGAAAACTGCGTGCTGGCTTGCACTCGCTGCAATCACTCAAAAGCCGATCGCTTGTTGAAGCAGGCTGGAATGAAGTTACTGAAGCAGCCAGCCCATCCCAAGTGGAACCCGATTTACTCTCAGCATTCGACTCGTTACGAAAGCTGGTCCAAGTTCATCAGCGACGCTTACTGGAACGCGGAACTGCAAGAGTAAATTTAAATCGGTCCAATTGCGAGGCCTTGGCTTGCGGTAAGAGCTCGCGAAACCTTCAACAGTCGTCATCAAAATGCTCGATCCGAGAGCTAAATTCGTTTGCCGGGTCGAGCATTTTTTCGTGCGAGGTGATGAACCGAAGATGACTGAAAGTGTACAATCGTGCCACGATTGTTTGATGACGTTTGGTTTCAAATAACAGGATGATGGAAATGACAGGCTGGAAACGAATTCTTGAAGTGAGCCGGATCGTGATGATTGTCGCGACGCTCGGGGCGACCACATGGTCAGGTGCACTCAACGCACAGAGTTTCGATGAGCCACGTTCGGAATGGTCTCGCTGGCGAGGCCCCACAGGCAACGGTATTGCGAATGCATCAAACGATGTCCCGCTGACTTGGAGTGAAACCGAGAACGTCGTATGGAAGGTCAAAATTGCCGGGCGAGGCCATTCGTCACCCGTGATCGCTGGTGGACGAGTTTTTCTTACCTCGGCGGACGAACAACAGCAGATGCAGTCAGTAATTTGTCTCGATCAACAGACCGGAAAACAAGAATGGTCACAAGTCATTAATAAAGGTGGACTGCCAGCACAGATTCACGACAAAAACACGCACGCCTCGCCAACGGTCGCCATCACAGGCGATCGAATTCTGGCAGTCTTTCTTCACCACGACGCCATTCACGCAACCTGTCTTGATGTCAACGGGAAACAGATCTGGCAAGAGAAAATCGGAGACTATGCTTCCAAACATCCATTTGGATACGGCAGTTCGCCCGTTGCGGTTGGTGATCTGTTCATTGTCTCCAACGAGAACAAAATTGATTCCGCCATTGTGGCACTTGATGTGAAATCCGGCGAACAACGATGGCGAGCCGATCGAAAACTTCCCGCCGGATACAAGTCGGTCAACGGTTTGAAAACCAGCTACTCGACGCCTGTCGTGGCTGACATTGGAGGCTCACTGCAGATGCTGATCAGCGGAGGCAATCGAATTACGTCTTACAACCCGGAAACGGGGGAAGAACTGTGGAAATGCCGGGCTTCATGGGACGTGACCTGCGGAACGATGGTCTGGGACGAATTTTCGAATTCAGTAATCGCTAGCGGTGGCTATCCGACCCAAGAAACACTTGCCATCAAGGCCGATGGATCAGGCAAACAAGTCTGGACGACTTCTGTCAAATGTTACGAGCAATCGCTGATCGTGGTCGACGGATACGTTTATGGCCAAGCCGAACGTGGCGTGATCTACTGCTGGCACGCGGCCGATGGGTCCGTTCAATGGCGTGAGCGTTTTGAAGGTCCCGAGAGTGCTTCACCCGTTGCTGTTGGCGACCACATTTTTTTTACATCTGAAAAGGGGAACACGCTGGTTATCAAAGCCAACCCGGAGAAATTCGAAAAAGTAGGTGTGAATCATCTTGGGGACAGCGCTTTTGCTTCGATGGCGATTGACAACGATCGGATCTACGCCCGCGTCGCGAAAAAGGAAAATGGCAAGCTCCAGGAGTATCTTTTCTGCCTTGGAAAATAAGCGTGCAAGGATCGAAATCGGCCTGACCGCGACATTCTGCCCGCCTGAATGACGGAAGAATCTATTGGTCAGATGCCTCGGATTCTTTAAACTCCCGCCAAACACAACGCCCAATAGGCGATTTCTTCGGGAGTTCCATTGTCGACCGTTCAACCTGAATCGAAGCGCTCCGCCAACTCCGCTGCATTGAAAAAGCGACGTGCACGGTTGCTGCGCGATCGTAAGGACCGACCGTCGCAAAGCCACTGGGCTGCTGAACAACAAGCGACCGAAACCGGAGTCAATCGCGAGCTTCGAATGCGACTGTTGCAGCAACACGGCAATTTCACCCTCGCCTATTCCGCAGCCGTTCAGCCTCTGCTGCAGCACCATGGCGACCAGCACGGGTTCATTGCCCATCGCCGTCGCTGGGGAATCACTTGCGCGTTGGGTGACGCGGTGTGCGAGAACTCGTACCGATCCACAATCACTCGGGAATTTGTCAACAAGCATCAGCGCCCGATGTTCTGTCAAGTTTCACGATCGACGGCAGAGATCTTGGCTGAGCTGGGATATTACATCAATCCGATGGGCATCGACACGACGCTGAATTTGAGTGACTACACTTTCGGCGGCAAGAAAAAAGAGTGGTTGCGTTACGCGGGCAACTGGATTGATCGCCGTGGCTATGAGATCCGAGAAGCGACCTATGCTGATATCACCGCCGCAAGTGTCGAGCAGATTTCCGAAGCTTGGCGGGAAACTCGGACCGTCAAGCAGAAAGAAGTACGGTTCCTCAATCGTCCCATCGTGCTGGAAGACGAACCGGACGTGCGAAAGTTTTTTCTGATCGATCCCGACGGCCAGCCACTTGCTTTTGTGTTTCTTGATCCACTGTACCGGGATGGCAACACGGTCGGGTACGCGACTGCGTTCAAACGCCGTCACCCAGACGCACCGCAGTATGCAGAACAGGCAATCATGAAGTACGTCATTGAACAGTTGCAATGCGAAGCGGTGGGACAGTTGAAGTTGGGCCTTTCTCCATTGGCGTCTCTCGAATCTTCGACTGGGTTCGCGGCTAGCTCCACCACGGATTGGTTGTTCCGGCACACGTTCGACAGCCGCATCATCAACCGGCGGTTCTATCATCTGAAGGGGCATGCCGACTACAAGCGACGGTTCCACGGCAGCGAGGAACCGTGTTATCTGGCGATGCCGACTCGCTTCAGCCCCCGGCGCCTTGCCGCACTGCTGGCTTTGTGTGGAATCGCCTGACGCAACGGCGCCCGACGAATGAATGTGACTCGTTTGTTGCGATTTGACAATCGATCGACGGCTTAGCTGAAGATCTTCGGAGCACCGACCTGATCGTGGATTTGATTGCAGATGCGCGGATCAAGTTCCATGTGCTGAGCCAGCTGACCTAGGTACTGAGCCTCAGTTTGAGTGTCCAATTCAATGGATGTCAGCGACAACGCATAAATTTGAGGCTCTAGGCCGTCCGGAACGCTGTCGGCGAACCGCTGCACGTCCAACGGAGCCGCAAATTCAGCTTTCAGAAAGTCGATCTCGTCTTGAGAAACTTCCGCACCCAGCTTGCTGATGATTTTTTCCTGTTCCGTATTGTCTACTCGCCCATCAGCTTTGGCGGCATTGACCATGGCTCGAATCATCAGGACCGCCTGCTCATTGGCTGACGCATGATGATCCTGGGGAATCGGTGGAGGTGCTTGCTGTTGAGGCGCCGCAGCGCCGCCCAGTACCGATCCTAGGATGCTTCCGATCAGGTTGCCACCGGCGGGTGCTTGGGCATTCTTGCGTCGACCGCCACCTCCGAGAATCGCTCCCAACAAGTCACCGGCTGCTCCGCCGCCCGACGCGCCACCACCTCCCAGCACGCTGCCGAGAATTCCTGCCAAGCCACCGCCCGATGGGGCTTGCTGTTGTCGGCTCTGCCCACCTCCGAGCAATCCGCCCAGAATCTGCTGGCCCACCCCGGACGACAACGATTTATTTTTCAGTAAACTTCCCAGTAATTTCATTGCGTCCATCGAACGATCACCTGATGTTGAGGTTGAAAAAATTGCTCGGGCCAACTCAATTCTGTTCGCCCGAGCGTGATTTAGTTTACCGTTTGTCCACGGTCACAGCCATCGAGTGAGTGCTTCATGCTGGTTTTTCCACGTTGCCGTCCAAGTTTTTCCATATCTGATCAGAGAAAAAAGCGTTGAAAGACTTTGTGTTGGACAGTTGGTGCGAGTCGGCGTTCGGGCTGCGCTTGCGTGGTGAGCCCCGTTGAAGAACGGGATGCCTGCCGATAATTTGACCGACTGCCGTCTGGACGGTGCGCTTCTGAAGCCCGGATCGGATTTGCGAACCGCCGCAAGTCAGCACCCTTTTGGCCCGACACCGAATTTCATTTTTTCTTGCCACCTTCTTCGCTTCCAGTATTCGATCATGACCAACAGCGAAATTTTTCAGCACGCTCAATCATTGAGCGAGCAATTATCAACGGCAGTTCAGGCCGCGTCGCTGGCGGGAAAGATCATCGCCGACGGGTACGATCAGACTCATGCGATTGATGCCAAGGGAGTCGGTGACTTGGTCTCGGAAATTGATCGTCGTGCTGATCGAGCGATGACCGACTTTCTAACGGCTGAGTCCGATGCGTTGATTATCTCTGAAGAGTTGAACCCTGAAGTTGATTCGGTTCCAGACGAATGCTGGATTGTCGACCCATTGGACGCGTCAAGTGCGTTTCTGATGCGAGCGGGCAAAGAGTATCCTTCAGTGCTGATCGCGAAACGAGAGCAAGGGCAAACCGTGTGTGGGGTGGTGCATTTTCCGCTGACGAATGAATGGTTTTACGCGATTGCCGGACAGGGCGCCTGGAAAGACGGGACGGCTTTGGAAGTCCCCACCGAAGAAATGGCGCTGTGCGAAGCATGGGTCGAAATGAATCAGTATGGTGATTCGTCTCTAGAAACAGCTGCGTTTTCCACTATGCGTCAGCGGCTTAGATCGTCTGACGGTGCTCGACTGGTGACCAGCAATGTGCCTCATGCCGGGGTCGCCATGAGAATCGCAGAATCGAATTCTGCTCTGGCAGCGGCCGTTCACGACAACCGTCCCGACGACATCAAGCAGGGGCCATGGGACATTGCGGCTCCGGTGTTGATACTGACCGAAGCCGGAGGAGCCGCGATGACGCTGGAGGGAGAATCCGTCGATCCATTTGCGGGCCAACCGTTTGTCGTCAGTCGTTCTCAATCGTTGGCCGAGGCGGTGCTGGTGTGCGGTTGCGAGCTGAGAACCGCCGGTCGCGCCGTGTGACGGTCCTGTGCCGAGGCTACCTCACAGGCGGCATGAGCGATTGAGGCATAATCGCTTGAGTATTCCGGATATTCAGAATTTCCATCAGCTAGGTTCTACCGGATGAGGGTAACCGTGTCATTTTCCTATCACGATTCAGTGCGAGCCGGTTCTTGGCCTAGATTTTAAGGTCGGGCATTTTTCCGAGCACTTCACGTCATCACCGCGCTGACGGTGAAAAATACTTAAACCGTACGTTACGAGCACTATCATGAACCTGTCTGCCAAAATCCTGCGTTTCCTGAAAGATGAATCAGGGCCAACCGCCGTCGAATACGCGGTCATGCTGGCGTTGCTGATAATCGCCATGTTTCAGACCATTCGAGTACTGGGCGAGGGAACCAACAGCACGTTTGAGCGAACCAACACCGAGTTGGCAAAAATGAGTG
>CALFWL010000229.1 GCA_937928215.1 uncultured Pirellulaceae bacterium
GCCTGGCCCTTATCCGCGCACATGGGCAGTAGAAACTAATGAAGAGCGAATCGCTCTAGTCCAGATTGTCAATTTTGAGGAGCGAATAGAGACCGAGCTAAGTGGTCGGGTGCCTGGCTACATCGTCCGCTATCGACTGCTTTCAGAGCAGGTTGCTTCGGATCAAGACGATGCAAATGAAAAGTCCGAGGCAAACGAATGGGGCGAGGTGATTGATGGCGTACAAGCACGGTTGATTCCTAAGAAACTTGTCTGGCCAGAAGGATCACCGCCCGAGTTTGACATTGAGGTGCGCACGCTACCAACTGCGAAAAACTACACGCTACCTCGAGTCGTTATGCAGCTAGATGTTGAAATTGACGGTAAATGGAATAGCTGGCGTGGTCGCAGATTGATTGCTGGTTATTTTGGTCGTTCTGGCGATGGCGAGAGTATCTCCGAGCCCTACAGACCGTTCCATCAGCCGCTCATTCTCGACGCCAACTGGGGACGAGATTGGGAACTAACAAGGCAGGCACAAAACAAGCTTGAAATCTCAGACAAAGACTTCGTCGCCAAGCATCCTGTTCTCAATGCACTCATGCCTGGCAAGCACACCGTGCGAGTCAAGATCATTGGTGAGTTGGTGACGCAGCCGGTGGAGATAGAAGTCGTCACGAATACTGAACGTGGAACCACTCCGATTACCATTTCCGGCCGGGCTTTGGACATAGAGGACAAACCAATTAGGGGTGCGACGGTCTACCTCGCTTCGGTACCCCCTATGATCTTTCCATCACCCAAGCAAAGCGAGCCGCGACTGGTTGCTCAGACCACAACTGATGGCGAAGGAAACTATCGGTTTGAGAACACACCGTTTCCCGTAGGTGAAAATGACATGATGAGTGGAGGTCGTATTACTGGAAAATTTCAAGTTTTTGCGGTGTCCGCTGGGAAGGCGATGGCTTGGCATCCGGTGCGGGAATTTGATCCCAATTGGCCCACGACCAAAGGAAAGCATCATCACGGCTACGGTCGAGACGACACAATCGAAATCGACCTTACACTGCGGCAGCCGGTCAGCATTCGTGGCCGGGTGATCGACGAAGACGGCCAGCCGATTGCTGGTACGCAATTGGCATTGGTCCATGCCGACACCGATTGGAAAATCGAACAATTCCTGCGCAACCTAGACCGGCAGGAACACGTCCTTGCGGCAAGCGATCCTTTCTATGCGCTGTTCTGGCCCGACGTCGTACCCGAAGAACTTGCCTTGCGTGTTACGGACAAAACAGGCGCCTTCGAATTCACCAGATTGCCGAGAGATTGTCGCTTGCACCTACGTGTGAAACCGCCAGGCTACAAGCCATTAAGTGCCTGGGTGCTCACGGAACCCTCCGACCCAACGCTAAGGATTCGCAACGATGCGCAGAGAAATATCTTTGGCAACGATTTTACATTAGTTGTTGATCGAGACACCGCGGAGAGCGAAGCTGCGAAGGCGGATCTGGAGGAAGAGGTAAATCGACGTTCTTACGTGCAACTATCACCCGCGTCAGCAGCGCTCCTCAAACAATTGCAAGGGACGTGGCAGGTCGAAACACAATCAAGCGACGGCAATGAGTCTATGATCGCTCACGTCGAGGGTGAACAAATCCGGTTATGCAAACCCAATGGCGAAGATCCAATGACGTTCGACTTCGGCCTGATTGGCGGAAAACCGTACCACCGGATCAAGCTGACGCCAAAGATCAGTGCTGCCCAACGACAAGCGATTCTGGCCGAAATAGAATTCGACCCCGAGCTGGCACCACTGGTACTAGCCAGCAATGGATTCCCGGGCATCATTGAAGCCAGCGATGACGGATTCCGTATTTGCGTATGCGGCGAGCCAGGCGGCGAACGTCCGATGTTGTTTACCGTCAACAAGTCGCAAGGGCTGTGGATACTGAAACGCCCTGTGAATTCAGAGCCCGAGGCTAACTCCGAAAAAGTTAACGACTCCGCGACTCTGAAGATAAAAAGCCTGTCTGACGAAAGTGGCTCCGATGCGGAGATTTTTATTGATTGATGTTCCAGCCTCACCGGCGTGAATTGATCGTGAACGAAGCGGAGCCCCGTTGTTCGTGACGGAATCTGCTTTCATGCAATAACGGATTATCGGAGTGAATAATATTTGGCATCTTGATTGGCTACCTGAACGTCTGTCAGATGACTTGTGACGCACTGGTCATTGGGCCCGGAGATTTACGCGACCGCATCTACGTGGGGCGGACGGAGCCTTTCTCTCCCTAGCTCTGAACTTGGGAACGACGGCCGTCTTGTTGCTATTTTTTCGCGAGATTGGTCTTGCTTGTCTGTCGCCATGCCTCGCTGTTTTTGATCATTGTGTCGAGAACGATCTGGGGCTTTCTCATGACGGTGACAAGCGAATGTGTCAACAACAATAAGACAACCTATTTCTTGCGAAGTGATGATCAGGCATGACGGTCATGGAACTTGAAAACCAAGTTAAACCCGTGAACCGTTTTAAGCACTCATGGTGCGGCCATTTGGACGGCACCCGCTACTTGTGAAGTGGCGAACGAAAACAATGCCGTCGGCGATTGAAGCTCGATCGGCGGTTGGTTGCCACTGGTGGAGTT
>CALFWL010000230.1 GCA_937928215.1 uncultured Pirellulaceae bacterium
CGCCGGATCAGGGCCTCCATACGTTGGCTGCCCTGGATCTGCGTCCGCTTTGGCCTGCAAGTCTTTGAGCCAGCTCAAAAGTTCTTGCGGAGGTTCGTCTAACTTACTCAGTAACAACGCGATACGAACATCTGCATGGACTGCATGAGAAAATGAGTTCCCTATTGCAATCCAACTATGTTTTTTCGTCAACGCTGCCAATCGATCTTTCGCAGGCCCCCGCTGTTTGCCGACAGCAATCAATCGGCTAGCCACAGGCTCGATTTGTTCCGGCAGCAACTCCTCCAAAGCGACCAATCCGGCAGCACGCAACTCGGGCAAGACTTGTTCGTCAGCCAGCAGCTCGGCAAGATCCATCGCCAAATTCGGGCGATTGGGAAACGTTCGGACCATCGCGATGGCGACCAATCCACGCTTCATTGGTTCATCCGATTCGAAGGCCTCGTTCAGCAGTGCCCTCCATTTGGATGGCATCTTCGTTGCCAATCTTCTTGGTTGTTGCTTCGAGAAAAACTGATTTAAGGGATCTTCGTTCGAGTCCCAATCCAGACCGACAATCCGAGCGACTTGAGCAATTGCACCAATGAGTGGTTGCCGGTCTGTCAAGTCGCTCCTCGCAGCGGTATCTAGTGCCGCCGTCGCAATCTCGACCGCATGTTCATTGATCACCCGAAAGTACTCAGCTTGCCGCTGAGGATCGTTTTCTCGTATTGAGCCAGGCACCCAGAGCCATATCAAAAACTCGCGGCTGTTCGCCGTTCCGTTCTTGATTTCATCGACCGCCAATTGCATCAAATCGTCTGCCGAAAACCGGCGGAGAATTTCGATAAATAGATGAGTCAATTCATCGTTGCGGAAAGTGTTCTTTACAGAACCGCCGGTCAGTTCTTGTTGAAAAGGATCTCCACCACCCATCGTGCGAGAACCATACTTTCGCAGCAGAGGCTTAATTTGATCCATGGCCTGCTTCTCGCGGTCATCGTCGCCTTGAGCCAACTCCGCGACCGCGGCCAAGGCGTCGAACTTCGTCTTCAGTTGACGATCGTTTTTGACGACTTGCATCCACTGATAAAAGGTTCGACCGGCGTAGAGCGGTTCGGCAGGAGGCTGGTTTCGCCGCGGCATCCCCATCCCCATGTCCATGTCCACCTGAGGTCTAGAATCCTTGACGCCGTAGCGAGAACTTTGACCTATCCTTGCGTCCGCTCCCCGCGTTACCTGCTTCAGATTATTTTGGAGTTGAACTGCTTTCACCTTTTCTGGATCAAAGCCCGTGTTATCGTTGGCCACAGTTCCATCCTCCACGCTCCCGATGATCGTCACGATTTCCTGATCACCTCGTGTAAGCACCACGCGGTTGCTGCTCAAGCGAAGTCCGTTCGTAGATTCTTTCAATCGAAGATCGTACTCACCTGATTCAATATCAATGCTCCGATCGGTCTTCGTATCGATCACTCGCACCAGTTGACCGCCGTTGAGCACTTCGACTTTGACGGCCTTATCCTTCGCATCGATCACCAGTTCTCCATGATCGGTCGCGAGGCGAATGACTTGCGGGCCAAAGAACCAACCTAACGTTCCAAATCCAATCAGTAACAAGGCAGCCGTCACCCATCGCCAGTTGTCAAAACCGCTCGGGTTGGCCAAATCTGTTGAAGTTATGGCACAGGCATCTGAGGCACCGTCGGCTTCGCCGTAGCTTGCAACTGGAAAGGGCCATTGCGAGCGTTCCGTCTGCAGGGCTTTGACAAGCTGGTCGACAGTTTCCGGCCGATTCGCGGGCTGCTTTTCCAACAACGCCATCACCAGATCGGAGAAATCGTCACTCAGATGAGGATTCAGCAACTTTGGCGCACGTGGCTGATCATGCTGAATCGATTGAAGCGTAGCCAGGATTCCAGTCGATCCAAAAGGCAGCTTGCCGGTGGAGGCTCGATACATCAGGCAACCAAGGCTGAACAAGTCACTGCGACCGTCCAGCTCAAGGCCGCGTGTCTGCTCGGGTGACATGAAGTTGGGTGTGCCGGCCAACATTCCGGTCGCGGTCATCTGAGGATCGTCGTCGGCAATCCGAGCCAAACCAAAATCCAGAATAACCGCCTGATCGTTTTCTGATTTCAGCCACACATTGGCCGGTTTGATATCGCGATGAATCAAGCCGTTGCGATGAGCGGCTGCCAGCCCTTGAGCAACCTGCATCCCGATCTGTCGAACTTCGTTCTCCTGAATAAACGTGACGCCATTTAACCGGCTCTCCAATGTCCGCCCTTCACTCAGTTCCATCGCGATGAACGCCAACGGTCCTTCGACGCCAACTTGGTAAATGGTGATCACGTTTGAGTGTGAAATCGCAGCCGCAGCTCGTGCCTCGTTTATGAAGCGATCCCGTGCGGCCTCGCCGAGTGACGGTCGCAGAATCTTCAACGCAACTTTCCGGTGCAAGCTCTCGTCATCTGCCTCGTACACAATTCCCGTACTGCCGGCTCCCAACAGACGCTTGATTTCGTATCCACCGACGCGACCGATGGCTCCTTCGTGGTCCGAAACTGGCAGCAAGCGATTGACTTCCGCCGCGCGGTTCTCCAAGGCGCGGATCGCTACCTCAGGATCGAGAGATTGTTTTGCGAGATCGCAAATCAACTGATCAACCAGCGGCGCATCGGCTGATTCGCCGTCATTGCCGTTCCGCAAAGCTTCCAACGCAAGCTGATCGAAAGAATCGTTCGCCGTATTATTGCCATTGAAAATCTCGCGAATCGTTTCTTCGCACCGGTCGCATTTCGCGAGATGAACTTCGCACTGACCAAGCTGAGGCTCTTCCAATTGGTCGGAAACGTAATCGGTAAGTACTCGTTCGTCGGGGCATTCGAGCTTTTTCGCTTCGTTTTGCATAACCACCATTGTAATGTTCTCCAGATTCTCTGCGTTCGAAGGAGACGATTGCTTTTTCGCCAAGCCCAAATTTTTGCCAGTCACAAAGCACTATGCACGTTTGCGATCCGATTACGACGAATTCTGAGATTTCAATGAATTGAACAAGTTAAAATGGGTGAAAACACGTATTGCATACCATTTGACGTGCGGCAAATGCCGACCGGGTGCCAGCAGAAATCTTCCTTTTGCTGACAACGGTTAATCTTGTACGACCCCACTCAGTCTGACATAAGAGCCGAGCGGTTTATCAAAGTCGTCTTTCGCTCCGCGAAAGCAACGTTTTTCGCAACTTTCGCGGAGCAACCGGCGACACTTATTCGTCGCTCGCTCATAAGCAGTTGTTGATCTAGGACGCCGCAGGAAGCTTGATGTCGTTTCACATCCCATTTTCCGTTCTTTCTGCCGCCATCGTTCTGGCCATTGGTGTCGCACCGGCAGCCCTAGCCGTTCAACAGGTCGGTGATGGTACTCGCCTATCGTATCCGGTTGCTCCGGGAGTGGCCCACTCTTTTGACTCAAACGATCAGACCCAATCTCATCTGTCCCAATCTCATCTGTCTTTCGAAAACGTTTCGACGGTTCCATGGACACAGCCTCCTGCTTTTGTGACGCAGGAATTGAGAAACGAACGCCCCACCGGGATTCCGATCGGACTGCGAACCGAATGGTTGACTGACTCGGATGTGGGCCTAGCCACCGCTGGGGTCAGCCTCAAGGCTCCGCTGTTGCGTGGATTTGGAAGCCCGCCCCCGATCATCAAGCTCGGCTTCGACTATACCAATCTGTTCGCAAGCGACAGCTTCGGTCTGCCGGACGATCTGTACGAATACTCGCTGGGAGTTTCGTGGGTTCGGCGGATCAATGACCGTTGGGCAGTCCGCACGATGCTCGGTACCGCGTTCGCCACCGATCATCAAAACACCTCCAGCGATGCGTGGCAGTTTCGCGGCGGCGCATTTGGAATTTACGAACGCAGTCCGCAGTGGAAGTGGACCATCGGCGCGATCGCTTTGGGCCGCAGCGACCTGCCCGTGCTACCTGCCGTCGGAGCGATCTGGCAACCCACAGCTCGGACGCGTTTCGATTTGACTCTGCCCACACTCAAGTCAAACTACTTGCTGTTCGATGACGGGCAGCGCCAGCAGTGGATGTATCTGGGTGTCGGGCTCAGCGGCACGACGTGGGGTTACGAACAACCGGATGGAACCGACGATCAACTGAGCTACGGCGACTGGCGAGTGCTTGCTGGTTGGGAATCCCGTCCTACTCCGCCACCGGGCAAGCCATTCGCAATCGGTCGAAAAAAAACGGTCTCGATTGGCTACGCATTTTCTCGTGATCTTGAATTCGAAAACGAAACGGTGGAAGCACCGCTGGCCAACACCTTCCTGATCCGCGTCAGCACCAGCTATTAGCCGCTCAGAAGGACTGAACAACCTCACACCAGCGCCCCGAATCAGTGGCTCTCGCTTTAGCGCTTAGAATCATACGGGACCTCAACTGCCCCTACAGCAAGCCTTCCAACTGCCGCTTTAGCCGTCGCATCAAGCGAGCCTTGGCGGAATACAACGTCGTCGGCCGGATACCAGCTTGTTCCGAAACCTCCGCAACCGATTGACCGGACTTCATCAGCGTCTCCAGCGCCGCCCAAGTTTTCGGCGCGAAGCCTGGCTGCAACGACTTCATGGCATGCTGAAGCAGCGATCGAGCATAATCCTGATCCCAAGTCTGTTCCGCCAGATCGGCACTGGGATGAGACGCAAGGAAGGTTGCAGAAGCGTCGACCAATTTCAACTTCTTCTTTCTGAGTTGCTGACGGTATTGGTTCAACGTCACCGCCCTGAGCCAGCCGCGAAAACTCCTGCGGGCATCATAATCCAAGTCACCTATTTTCTGTAGCACAATCGCCATCACGTCCTGGACCAGATCAGCCGCATCCTCCGCCTGCAAACCCATTTTGCGAGCCCAATAAAAGATCAAGGGCGTGTACAGCTTTGTAAAACTCGTCCACGCATCCCCTCGCGCGACGCTTGATCCATCGTGCAGGCGAAAAAGCAAACTTTCGGATGTCGTGTTCATCTATTCGGTTTCAAAACTGTCAATACAAATCGTTCACTCGCATCTGGCAATAGCTCTCATAGCGTCGAGCGTCAAGTTTTCCATCCGCGACGGCCCATTTGACATTACAGTCTTCTTCATGAGTGTGAGTGCAATCGGGAAAACGGCAGTCGTTGATGAAGGGGCGGATATCGCGAAAGTACCCGGCGACCTCTTCGGGAATCACGTCCCACAGTTGAAACGATCGAATGCCGGGCGTGTCAACCAAGTGCCCGCCTCCTTCCAACGCGATCAAGCTGGCCGCAGTCGTCGTGTGACGGCCTTTGTTGTTCTCCGAACTGACCACGCCGACTCGCAGCTGCAGCCCCGGTTCGATCGCATTGAGCAACGATGACTTCCCGACACCACTCTGACCCGTCACGACCGAATCTTTGCCGCTCACCCAACGGCGCAACCGCTCAATTCCAAGCCCCGTTTCAGAGGACGTTAACAAAACACTGTACCCAAGTTGAGCCCAAACGCCGACCACGGGCTGCAGGTCGGCAGGGTCCACAAGATCAACTTTATTGATCACGATCACCGGTTGGATGCCCGCTTTCTCCGCCGAAACCAAAAGCCGATCCACCAGATTCGGTTTAAGCATCGGTTCAGCAGCGCTGGAAACAATGAAAACCAGATCCACGTTCGACACGATAATCTGTTGTCGCTGCCGACTGGTGCGACTGATCTGATTTCGTCGAGGCTCCACGCGAACGATCACGGCTTGGTTCGCATCGGTGCCTTCGGGCTGCAACTGAACGGTAACGTTGTCCCCTGCGACCACGACATGCTGCAAATCTGTCGCCAACGATTTCAAGATGCCTCGAACCGTGCACTCGTATTCTTCGTCCTCGGTCCGGACGATGCTGGTCAAGCCATGGACGCGAAGCACTCGGCCTTCACGGCACAGCTCCGGATCGACCTGCAGATCGATCTGGAATCCGGCTTGTTCCGCATCGCTGGTGGCTCCGACGACGGTTCGCTTACGAGTCAGCTTGCCTTTTCCGGACACCCGTTCTGCGTTCGACTCTTTGTCCAGCGCATCGGCATCGTCGGCAAACTCTCGCGTGAAGTCAGTTTTGCGAGTCCGTCCGTCGTAGCGTTTCCTGAACTCAGCACGGACGGTGCGTTTTCCTTTTTTCTTTTTCGCCATGACAGGATTATACCCGATTCTCCAATATCGTCGCGAAAGATCCCGTACGCCGGTCCTCGCGTC
>CALFWL010000231.1 GCA_937928215.1 uncultured Pirellulaceae bacterium
TTCGAGCATTGCTTGATGGGAAGTCGTCATGAGTGTTGCTGTCGTGCTGAACGACGAAAAACAGGTGGCGCAGATTCTTCCATGGGCAGCGAAATTTGCTCAGGCTCAATCGTGTGGTTTGTTGGCAATTGTGATCAAGCGATCCAAGGGGCCGGGCAAGTGGACGGATGTCGATTGGAAGAATCCCGTTGGCTCAACCGAGGCCGCGATCGCAGCCCAATTGGAGTCGTTGAAGCTTGAGCTAGTAAGTCCGGAAACGGTTCAGTCGCCAGCAGAAAAAGATGAAGCTCCTGATCAACCGGAGGCAACCGCAGAATCGAACGAAGGCTCTGAATCCAAACAACATTCTGTTCCGTTTAGTGCTCGTCGGTTTGAGGCGACCGACACAGTGGCGGCCCTCGCCCAAGCGATCGCCCCGATGAAAATCGATCTGTTGGTCATCCCGAAATCCATCGACTCCAGCCACGATGTTGATTCCGCTGACTGGCACGACAAACTTTATCGGATCGCTCCCTGTCGAACGATGTTTCTGCACGATGATCACGTGCGAGCCAATGAGAACTCGCGAATTCTGACTGTCGTAACCGGCGATCATGATGATCGTGCCGCGTTGTTGACGGGGTGGCGGCTGGCGGAATCGACAGGAAGTGAACTGACCGCCATGCTGTTCGAGCCCGCGCTTGACCAATGGGCGACGGAAGTGGGTGATCGAAAATTGGAACGCATCGTGCGGACCGAATTGGGCCGCGTTCACACGGATGTGCGTTTGAAGACGGTGTTGGCGGGCAGTTTGGTCGAAGGTGTTCGTCAATTGCCGGCTGACGAATATGACTTGATTCTGTTCGGCTCGCGGCAACGTCGCAAAATCAATCGAGTAATGAATTCGGTGCCCGGCATCCGAGAAGGCGACGCGCCGGCGATCGGCGCCGTCAGGAGTGCGATTCCTCTGACCAATCGAGTTGTTGGAAAATTGCAGGATGTGGTTCAGCGATTTGTTCCGCAGTTGAGTCGCGAACAACGAATCGATCTGTTCGAAAAAGTTCACACTAGTTCGCAATGGGATTTTGATTTCGTTGCCATGATCTGTCTTTCGACCTTGATCGCGGCTCTCGGTTTGATCGACGATTCGGTTCCTGTGGTCATTGGAGCCATGCTCGTCGCACCCCTGATGACCCCCATTATCGCGGTCGGGCTCGGGTTGGCGCAGGAGAATCAGAAGCTGCTCCTTTCCTCGATCAGAACCGTCGGGATGGGCTTTGCCACCGCGTTTTGCATTGGCCTGATCACGGGTTTGGTTGCCTTCATCTTCGTTGCCGATCCTGTGGCAACTCAAGAAATGGCCAATCGAAACATGCCCGGCTTTGTCGACTTGATGGTCGCGTTGGTCAGCGGAATCGCCGCGGCGTATGCATTAGGCCGACCCAACCTGATGTCCGCCATTCCTGGGGTCGCGATCGCCGCAGCGTTGGTGCCTCCCTTGGCAACTTCGGGTCTGGCGTTGGCGTTGGGCGATTTTGCTTTGGCGGCTGGAGCAACCCTGTTATTTCTGACCAATATGGTCGCGATCGTGTTGGCCGGAGCCATCGTGTTCTGGCTGGTGGGAGTTCGTCCTGTGGTCACGGATGAAAAGATGGACCACTGGCCTCGCTGGGCGATGTTGGGACTGATTCTGGTCACGCTATTGCTGACCGCTTTCTTCGAAGCGCGGCACGTGCTCGGTTGGTGGCATTGAATGGCTGCCGCTGACAAGCCGTCAATCGCAATTTCAACTTGGCAGATGCAGGCTGTCGCATAAGAATCGTACGAATGGCATCGCGGTTTTCATTTGAGCGACCAGCTTGGTGATCAACTTGCGATCCATCAAGTCAGAATGTGTCAGATGAACCAAGCCCATGTGATCCTTCCGCTTCAGGTCTTCGATCAGAGGATGATTCGGATCGTATCCGCGCGGATGGCGCTTCAGGCTGGTTCCGCCGCGCGAGTAAGTCTCGCGAAACGTTTTCTTGTTGACAATTCGTTTCCAACGATTTTGATCGTCGTCAATCAACGCTCGAATCTGATTCAGGCGATCGTTTTCCGGTCGCCAGATCCCAGCCCCAAGAAAAACTTCATCCGGATCAATATGAAAATAAAATCCCGGCGCATGAGCGTCCTTGCCTGATTCGTGACGAAAGTGCATACCAATGTTCGTCTTGTAAGGCAGCTTGTTTTTCGAGAAACGAATGTCGCGATAGATACGCATCATCGAGCCGCCAGATTTTTTGGCGATGGCGGTGAAGAATGGCGACACCTTCTGGAGAGGTTTCTCCATGTCTCGGATCAACGCCAAACCGGGTTCACGAACATGTTCCTCGTAGCGATCCTTGTTCTCATTGAACCAGTCGCGGTTATTGTTTTTCTTCAGTTGCTTCAGAAACGAGATCGTGTTGGTGCTAAAGCCTTCGAAAGATGATGTAGCCATTTGATTTTTTCGCTTGTTTTCAACTCGTGTCAAAACCGGTATTCCCGCTTGACGCGATAAGGTTCTGGATCGACTGGATTGCGAGGCCTAGGCACCAGCGTTTTCCCAGTCAGCAGCGTTTCGTTTGGGAGGAAAACTCCGCTCGCCCTTGCGCCGTCCGGTCCTTTCGTACCAAATCCCAAGGAGGGGAGGACTCCGTCTGCCCTCACGATCCTTTTGTAACAAATCTCAGGGAGGGGAAGGCTCCGTCCGCCCCCCGGTTCAGAAAAAGCGGCATTTTTGTTTTGAGCCGAAGCATCGCCTTTGCGGTAAAGGTGATCATGCTTGTCGGCACGAAGTAGGTCGGACGGAGCCTCCCCCTCCCGTTTTCTTCGCGCCGGGAGAGGAAGACTCCGTCCGCACCACGATTCGCACGCCCCTCCCGATTCGCCCGCACGCCCCCGATTCGCACGCCCCCCCCGATTCGTCCGCCCCGGCTCCGCCAGCACCTCCTCCATTTATTGGATTTCGGCTCATGCAACGCCCTGCTCTACGCGTGAGTCGTCAGCAGGAGGTTGCCTGAATTTCGCCATCGGCGATCAGTCTGCCGGCACAAAAAAAGCCAACGGGAAAACCGTCGGCTTGGTCGTATCGCTTACGTGGGGTTGCCTACTTGGACAATCCGAAGGCCTCGATCAGACTTTCGGCACCCGGAGTCATGCGTCGAATCTTGGCAGCCAGTACCTGTTTTTCGGATGCCGATGCGGTCGCCGCTCGCTTCTTGAGTTGCTCCAGCTTCTTCTTACGGGTTCTTCTTCGAGCAAGCTCGCGGTGGCGTTCGTTACGCATTGTGATCGTTCCTGTATCTTTAATTTCAAATTTCGCCGGATTGACTCTATCGGCGTTGGTTGCGGAAAGCGTTCAGAATAACGCAAAAATGAGTGCGAATCAACTGAAAGGCCGGAAAAACCGTTCGCTCACTGTGCGGATCGTCCTTTTTCAACCGGACTTCGATGCCCGATCGACTAGCAGAGGCCTGAGTTCCGCGACGAGAAACGCCGATCCTGTCACGCAAATTGCGTCATCCGGGGCTGACTCAGCGAGAATCGCTTCCCACGCGGCGATTGGGTTCGCAGCACTTTGAATCTTGGTCTGTGGAACCTTGGCCTGCGGAATCGTTCTTGCGCATTGCAGAAGTTTATCCAGCGGCAAGGCCCGAGGGTTCGTTTGGTATTCGGTCAGCCAGACTTCGTCATAACATCCTGATAAAGCCGTTAGCATTGCGGTCGCGTTTTTGTCTCGGCTGGTTGCGAACAGGATCATGCGCCGTTTGGCCGCCCGCCATGGTGGGATCTCTTGCATTAGAGTTTTCGCCAGTGCTGCCATCGATGCGGGATTGTGAGCGATGTCCAGAATCACCAGCGGCGACGTTGAAACGATTTCGGTGCGTCCGGGTAGCGTTGCCTGGGCCAAACCAGATCGAATCGAATCCGCCGTGATCTGATTCTTGGGATCGTCAAGTAACCGAATGGCTGCTACCGCGAGTGCCGCGTTGGTTTGCTGATGGGTTCCCGGCAGACTGAGTTTGATTCCGTCCAAGTCGATGGTTCGGTCTCCAAGGCGACCGGTCACATTGAAACTTGACGATGCCGATGCATTGTCCGTCGGTTCGGTCGGCGACTCGATCCGAAAATTCTGACCCAGCTGATAAAGATCTGCCGATCGCTCGGACGCGATTTCTGCGATGGCTTTTGAGGCATCAAGCTTGATCGCTCCGCTGACGACGGGCACGTTCGGTTTGATGATACCGGCTTTTTCCCGAGCGATCTTGTCAATCGTCTTGCCCAGTTGCCGAGTGTGGTCGAAACTGATGTTGGTGATCACACAGGCCGCAGGCTCACAGACGTTGGTCGAATCCAGTCGCCCGCCCAGCCCGACCTCCAGCACCGCAAAATCGACCTCCGCTTGGGCGAAATACAGCATCGTCGCGGCGGTTGTGATTTCGAAGAAAGTCAGCGTCGAGCTGTTGCATTCCTTCGCCTCTCGGTCCATCGCTTCGATAGTAGGGCGAAGTTGGGTCAGCAAATCCAGCAACCGCACGTCGGAGACCAGCTGGCCATCGATCGCCATCCGTTGGTTGATTTTTTCTAGGTGAGGCGACGTGTAGACGCCCGCACGATAGCCGGACTCAGTCAGAATGCTGCCGACCATGGTCGAAACGGATCCCTTGCCCTTGGTGCCCGCAATGTGAATGGCGGGATACGAGCTTTGCGGATTCCCCAGGCGCCGCAGAAGCTCACGCATGTTCTTCAGCCGGAATCCTTTGGCCGACACTTTGACCTGTCGCTCATAATCGATGCGACCGTACAGCTCCGCCAATGCTTTGGACAAGGCAATATCAGGCGAGGGCTGACCGGGAGTGTTCATTGGTTCAATTCGAGCGGGAGTCTGGTTGAACCGCAATTTAGCGACATCTATCATATCCGTTAAGTGGAACACCGAATCGAACCGGCGGTCCGCCAGCCGCGTAGCAAATCTGGTGATTGCCGTCCGAGGCAGGTTCTCGGGCGACCATGGCTGGAATCGGCTTCAATGACTGCAAATCGATTCCGCTCCGTGCCGATTGCTCCCCTGCACCGCATTCCTATTCTTCGAGAACTCATTGATGAGCACCGAAAATGCATCCGCTTCCTCGGTCGTGGAAGACTCTGCCGCTCCCGGTCAAGCGACTCGACTGGAGCAGACCAACCCAGACTACGACCCAAACGTCGTCGTCGAGACCCAAAACCTGACCAAGATTTATCGCGATTTCTGGGGACGCCAAAAAGTTCGAGCGCTCAACGCGCTGGATCTGGAAGTTCGCAAAGGTGAAATTTTTGGACTGCTGGGGCCTAATGGTTCCGGTAAGTCGACCACGATTAAGTTGTTGCTGGGTTTGCTTTTCCCCACCAGTGGCCGCGCGTTGGTGTTTGGCAAGAACGCAACGGAGGTGACCAAAAACGAACGCATCGGCTACCTGCCAGAGGAATCGTATCTTTACAAGTTTCTGACAGCGGAAGAAACGCTGGACTTTTACGGTCGCTTGTTTGATATGCCCGCCGCTGTCCGCAAGGAGCGTGTCGAGTCCTTGATCGAACAAGTTGGCCTGACTTGGGCCAAGCGGCGACAACTGAAAGAGTATTCCAAAGGAATGACTCGGCGGATCGGTCTGGCGCAGGCTTTGATTAATGATCCCGAGTTGATTCTGCTGGACGAACCAACTTCGGGGCTTGATCCGCTTGGAACTCGCGAGATGAAGGACATGATTCTGAAGCTTCGCGATCAGGGCAAGACAATCATCATGTGCAGTCACTTGTTGGCGGATGTCCAAGATGTTTGTGATCGAATCGCGGTCTTGTACCAGGGTGACCTGAAGGAACTTGGCCGAGTCGACAGTCTGCTGCAAGTGAGCGATGAGACTCAGATCCGAGCGAAAAATCTTCCGGACGCCGCGGCTGAAGAGATTCGTGCGGTGATTGCGAAGCACGGCGGCGAGGTATTGTCAGTCGATAATCCTCGCACCACGTTGGAGGAATTGTTTCTTGACATTGTTCGCGAGAGTCAAGCTCGCCCCGGACATCGCTCCTCGGGCGTTGATTCAAACTGACGATCCACCTTGCTCGGCCGAATGCGTGCTTGCAGGGGCAAACGGCTATCGCTTCACACTGAAAACTTCACACTGAACACTGAAAACTTCGTCTAATGGTCGTCGAAAGATTTCCCGACTTTTACCAATGGATCGGCCCGGGGGCGCTGCAGTTTCTGGGGATCCTGATCGCAGCCAGTCTGCTGGGGCTATTCATTGGCTACGTCGTTTCCGTGTTTCGACACGGTCCGTTCGAGGCGTTCTATGTAGTGGCTCAGGTGATCGGTGAAGCGGTCCCTGATTTTCTGGGATTGTCGTTTCGGCGGCTCGTGGCGATCGCTCGGCTGACGGCCAAAGAAGCATTACGGCGGCGGGTTCTGTTGGTCACGTTTGCCATCTTCGCAGCGATGCTGTTGTTTGGCGGTTGGTTTTTAAATTCAGCCAGCGAGCACCCGGACCGGATCTACGTGAACTTTGTCATGTGGGGTACGCAGATGTTGGTCCTGCTGATGGGGATGCTGGTCAGTGCGTTCAGCCTGCCGGAAGACATCAAGAACAAAACGATCTACACCGTAGTAACGAAACCGGTTCGTGCATCGGAAATTGTGCTCGGGCGTATCATGGGGCTTGGAGCCGTCTGCACTGCCTTGCTGGCGTTGATGGCGTTGATCAGTTTTTTCTTCGTTTGGCGAGGCCTATCGCACGAGCATCAGATCGTTGGTGATACTCAAACATTGGCATCGTTTGTTGACGTGGATCAAGGGACGCGTAAATCTCGATTTACCGCTCGTCGCGTTTCTGAAAACGCCGTCATGGAAGCACAGACGACTCGAGAATCAGGGCATAGCCACCGGTTGGAGTTGGTCGAAGATATTCGTGACGCGGATTCTCCTCCCTTGGTTGCATCAAACGTGGTTGACTCAGTTGAGCTGCCCGGCGGTCGCGTCAAGTACCGACGAATCGTTTGCCTGCCCGTCGGAGGACACACTCATCCGGTCAAGGTCGTTGGCGAAGGCGATGATGCAAGGATCGAATTGGGCTCATCCGTTGGCTACTTCCGGGCTCGAGTTCCAGTTTATGCGGATTCGCTGCGGTTTCGCGATCGTGAAGGTAACTTGAAAGATCGCGGCACGAACGTCGGAAACGAATGGGGCTATCGTGGGTACGTCGATGGCGGTTCGGGGGCGATTCGTTCCTCTCTGGCACGAGGACTGTTTCGGTTTTCAGGGTTTCGCGAATCATTGTTTCGCCGCCCGGATGTCGTTCCGTTGGACTTGAGCCTGAGCGTTTTTCGGACTTACAAGGCCAACGTTGAAAAACGAGTCATGGCGGGATTGGAATTCGAGAGCATTCCGGACAACCCCGAAGTCGACAATCGTTTTGTGTCGGACATGATCACATTCGAAACGAACGAGTACACGCTTCAGACGTTGCCCATCCCCCGCAAAGTGGTTGGCAAGCTGCTGGCTCCTGACGGAGCGATCGTCGGGCAGGGTGAATACGACCTGTTTGATGACTACGCAAAAAATGGCAACTTGATGCTGAATCTTTCTTGTCGGGACTCCGGGCAGTATCTGGGAGTCGCTCGAGCGGACATCTATTTTCGAGCAGGTGATACGCTTTATTGGTTGAACTTTTTCAAAGGGTACGTGGGCATCTGGTGTCAGTTGATGATCATCATCGCAATGGGAGTCGCCTTCAGTACGTTCTTGAATACGCCGGTCACGATGCTGGGAATCGTCGTGATGGCGATTCTCGGATTTTATAGTCAGTTTGTTCGCGACTTGACGTTGCCGGACTCTGATGGTGGAGGGCCGATCGAATCTTTCATTCGCGTGATTACTCAGCAGAATATGCAGGTCAGTTTGCAAACCGGAGTGCTGACTACGTTAATGGAACAGGCGGATAAACTGCTGGTCTGGTTGCTGGCAGGCTTGACCTATCTGGCGCCCGATTTTTCTCAGCTGGATTTTTCTTCGTTCCTGACCTACGGCTATTCGGTGGATCCACAGCGGCTGATTGTTGCATTGTTGATCACCGTTGCGTTCATCAGTGGGCTGACGATTCTGGGGTACTTTGCCTTGAAAACACGGGAGATTGCCAAGTGAGCCAACTCAGCCCTTTCCTGCGAAAAATCATTTACCTAGTCGCCATTGTCGCGCTGTTGATTCCGATGTCGTTGATTTCGCGACCGGCTCAACGAGCTGACAATGTCGAGGATAGTAACTCGGGCGGTAAGCTGTCGCAGTTGCGTGACGAGTACAGCCTCTCCCAAGCCCAGTTGTCAGACATCGATCCTGCCAGCGAAACGATGAAGCTTGCATCGCTCGGCTTGCGTGGTGTGGCGGTCAATATGCTTTGGCTGAAGGCGATCGAGTACAAGAAAACCGAGAACTACGATCAGCTTGCTGCGACTTTGGAAGCGTTGACGAAAATCCAACCCAGCTTTATCAAGGTCTGGGAGTTCCAAGCTCACAACTTGGCTTACAACGTGTCGATGGAGTTTGACGATTACGAATATCGTTACCATTGGGTCAAGAAAGGCTTGGATTTTTTGAAGCGAGGCATTCCGTATAACAAAACGGATCATCGGATGTCTGACAACCTTGGTTTCTTTACTGGAAACAAGTTCGGCAAGTCCGACGAAAAAGAATCCTTCCGCCGCATGTTTCGTGAGGATGACGAATTTCATGATCAAATGTCAGATGTAATCGATCCGGATGCTTATGACACTCGCACCTATGGCCATGACAGCTGGAAAATGGCTTATCAGTGGTATGATTATTCTCGCGATCTGGTCGATTCGGCGATCGGGCCGCAACGAATCAGTGACATCATGTTTTTCATGTATCGACCGGCACAGCTGCGAAATCAGTCGCTGTCATTGCAGGATGAATTCCGATCCGACGAAATCATTCAAGAGAACTGGCGTTTGGCGAACGAGGAATGGCTACGCTACGGTCAAGACAAAATCACGAACTCGCAGGGTGTCACGGTGACGCTTGAAGGGACGGCCGAATATGAGACTCGGCTTGCCAGCTTGCAGGCTCGGCTGGACGAGTTGGTGTCTGGCGAACGAGGGCGATTGCTGACTGAGTTAAAAGCGTTGGCGAATCTGTCTCCCGAGGAAAAGTACGCTTTGTCCCTGCCGCTTGATCAGCGCAGTGATGAGGAAGCGCGATTGGCGCGGGAAGCCAACGCTCGAATCTATCAGTTGGACTCGGAGCTTGATTCAAGGGTCGCTGCGGCAGCCGGCGAAGAAGACAAGCTGGATACGCAGCGAGTCATGGCGGATATCAATCAAGTCAAAGCGCAGCTGCGGACGACCAGCAAGGATTCGGATGTCGTCAATTACAGCTACTGGAGGGCTCGCACGCTGGCGGAATCCGAAACGGCGACCTTGCTGGCTCAGCAGGCGCTTTACGATGCCGAGCAAATGCGCCGCCGATCGATTTATGACGATGAATTTAATGTTGACTTCAAAACTGGTGACAAATCGATCACTCGGAAAGGTGCGATCTCGTTGTACTTGGACGCGTTCGAGCAATGGAACG
>CALFWL010000232.1 GCA_937928215.1 uncultured Pirellulaceae bacterium
GCTGGTCACTCAGCTTGACCTGCCCTGCCTCCGTAACGTGGTCCGAATTCTTACCTCGCTAGACCGCTACGATGATGCAAAACAAAAGGTAAAAATCATTGTTAACCGGGCCGGACTGGACGGGACTCAGATCAGTTCAACAAAGGCGGAAGAAACGATTGATCGTGAGATCTACGCCCGAATACCGAACAATTACGTCGTTATCTCCGAGTGTCGAAATAACGGCGTTCCATTGCTCCAGCAGGCGCCCAAAGCCGCCATCACTCATTCAGTCGCTGAACTTGCCGCAAGGTTACTAGGCACCGTCGAAGAAACCTCGAACGAGGATGTGGAAACCAAGAACAAAAAAGGGTGGCTGCCCTTCTTAAATAAATAGAATGCCAGCTTCAAACGAACTTTGCGTTTGCTACAATTGATCTCCCGCACGGCACCACTCTGGTGCCTTTTTTGTTTCTTGATTCGCAAAATAGCCGACGCCAAACATTATCATGAGCGCTGAAATTTTTCCGCACGAACATTTCATGAAACGAGCGCTCGAGCAAGCGACTCAGGCCCGAGAACTGGACGAAGTTCCGGTCGGAGCCGTCATCGTGAAAGACCAGCGAATCATCGCAGCGGCTCACAACCGGACCCGACAACTGTGCGACCCAACCGCACATGCGGAAATGATCGCGATTACCCAAGCGGCAGAATCCGTTGGCGATTGGCGGTTGGAAAAATGCACGATGTACGTCACGCTTGAACCTTGCACCATGTGCGCCGGCGCGATTGTCAACGCGAGAGTCCCCACCGTCGTCATCGGAACCATGGACCCGAAAGCCGGCGCGGCAGGATCCGTGTTCCAAGTGCTCGACGATTCGCGTCTCAACCACCGTTGTGAAATGATCTCCGGGGTCAATCAACGCGAGTGTGGACGAATTCTCACCGAGTTCTTTCAAGCCAAGCGGGCATTGAAAAAGAAGTAGCGCCGATCCAATGGCGGACGTACTACCGCGAGTTCAACTCAATTCACTGACCGTGAGTTCAACTCAATCCACTGCGCGGCGGAATCAGCTTTCCGGTCTCCCGCGTAGTTTTTGCTATCCCGGATCAAACGGCGCTCCAGCAATCGAGAAAGATAATGGCTGGCAATCAGTTCGTCATCGTCCAAGCCCAGTTGCTTCAGCACTCGCAACGCCATCGGACTGACAATCTTTCTTACAACAACGTCGTCTAGTGAAAGCACGTAGCCAAACGTGATCGAGGCATCAATCTGTTTCACCAATTCGAACAGTCGTTTGTCATGAACATGATGCGGATGCCGCTCGCATACGATGATCGCCAAGGATAATCGCTCTCGACGGCCCGGACTAGATTGAACTCCATCGCCTGCTGCGCCACCCACCAAGGCCGCCAGCGCGAGACGTACAATTCCCGCGTCACGGCCACTGCCAGTCGACAGGTCACTGTCAGTCGGCAAGTTTGCACCGTGAAACTCGCGATCGACAATCTGATATTCAATTCCCTGCTCGCCCAGAAAGTCTTGCAGTTCCAGAAACGCGTCAAAAAAATGAACGACCAACCAGACCTCATCACAGCATTTCTGCTGCTGTTCAATCGCTCGCAGCAACCCGATCAACATCGACTCACGATTGATCGCAAACGAATCCTCTAGGGAACGAAATCCGGGACGGCGCGTAATCCACTCAATGAATGACATGCTGGTTACTTACGAGAAACGAGACTTGCGACGACGAGTCTAACTGTCACAAGTTACCGCCACAACGTCTCAGATCCAACACGCGAATCCTCTAGATATCTCCGCTCCGGGAACGCTTCACGGGACGAGTTTCCCAACGATCGTCGGTTAGTCGAGACTCGCCCAACACCCGCCGGAACGCTCAAACCAGTCGCCTGACGAGCGTACCAACCCCCAGCGACGTTCGCAGAAGCGAGCCGATCTTCCGTCGGGCCCGCTGGTCGCGCTCCCATTGGCTCATTCAAACCTGCTGACCCTGCCTCTGCTGAAGGCAACTTCGCAGCCGCAGACGATTCCACGGGGTGAACTTCCGTCGAGTGGCTGACCAACGCAACGCTTGGAGTGTCCGCAGGCGACCGCTCAACACTACCGGCTTTCACCCACGCAATCCAAGCCAATTGCAGTTCGGACAGATCTTGAAAACCATAAAAGTCGTGCGTCACGGAATCCCAAGCCCGAGCGTCGCGACTGCTCCGCTGCCGATCCATTCCCGCTTGCAGATAGTCCAGAAACGCACGCCGTCCTTTCTGCATGATGATAAACTTCGCAACGCTGTGCCCCTGAGCATACAGAGGCAGAATATCGTGTGGATACTTCTGCATCGTAAACATCCGGTTGAAGGGAATTCCTCGCGACGGACTGGCCGAAAGGAAACTGATCAGCATCTGATGATTCTTGTTTCGTTCCGACTGATGCTCGACCGTCGTGCACGCTCCTTCGTCCGCCCAACGAGGCAACGGGCGACCAAAATGAGTCGCAAAAATCGTGTGCGTGATCTCGTGAGGCAACACTGCGTCCAATAAGCGATCCGGAGGACCAAAGATTTTCATCTTCCAACTGATTGGCTTTCCCTTGGAACGACCGTCACTCACGAATGCAAAACTAGTTTCTCCACCTGCGTGCATTCCCAGTTCGACTTGGATCGGACATCGTTCCGACCACGCTTCGATTTCATGGCCCAGCCATAGAACCGCCAGCTCTTCGCGATACCGCTCAGCCTCCTGAGCAACCTTTCGGGCCAACTGAGCGTCGGGGGCATAGACGTGAAAGTTCTCCGATGTCGCCTGAAACGCATGCCCCGTCGCCAACGCTTGCGACGCCAACAATTGAGCCACAACAGTTGCGCACAGCACGCCGGCCATCCGCAGCGATGCGGGATGAGAAAAGAATGCGATCATGCCTGTTTCCTTCCATGGAAAGCATTTCACCAGCCGCGTTCACGTTGCATCCAGCCTTGGAAGCATTGAGGGATTCGCACGCGGCTGCCGTGTTACGCAGAGAGACTCGACCTAGTTCAAATCCTTGGACCAGAATTTCACCACCTCCTGCAATGCGATGAATTTAGCTCAACCCAATCGAGTGCCCTATACCGATTTGAGGATCTTCAAGGCGGCAGGTCGACAACAGAAATACGTGCAACCATCGTTTTGACCGAGAAAAACAGCTAAAAAACGTGAACTTGGGGTGAGCAAAGGCAGTCTGAATTTGTATGCTACTTCGCTGCGAGAGCGGTCATCCGGAGGATAAGCGAATGGCTAGCAGGTTGATTCGAAATCAATTGCCCAGCAATGGGTTGCGGGTTCGACCCCCGTGTCCTCCGCT
>CALFWL010000233.1 GCA_937928215.1 uncultured Pirellulaceae bacterium
CGACTAAAAACCGCTTAACGACTGCGGCTTTCTCCTGAGCAGTAAATTTTCGTCGTGATCGTGTCATCGTTGTGTTCTCCTTCTGAACATAGAATAACTCGATCAATTCATTTCTCCAGATTCAACTGACGCAATACACAAAGGGCAATCAAGAGAATCAGTTAGTCAATTTCACCAACGGAGTAGGTTTCCAAGATCCATTGACTCAACAGTTTAGGATTTGGCGTCGCTTTGGGATTGAAGACCGATTTCTCTCAGGTTTCAGCATGGTTTTCAAGTCCAATAACGACTGCTCGAAAACCCGAGGTTTGGCGAGTCTCAATTCACTGTTCAGATGCTCAAATCTTCAAGATCCCAGACACTATCGTTTGAATTCAATCCTCGAATCGAATGGCAAAAAAGTTCAACTGGTGTCCAGTCAGCCCGACTTTGTTTTACTTGCCTTTCATAGCTTTGCTTCAATCATAACTTCGTCCAATGCACGAAACGAAGCTCACTCATAGCAAGGCCATCCAAACTTTTCTTCCGCAAGCAAACCAAATCTTGGTATTGCTCGATCAACGGTCGCCAGATCTCTTTCGGCAAAGACCGCGATGCAAAAGAAACCGTCCGAGCCAAGAAGGCGAAGCTGGACGCCTGTCATCCCTTCCCGGCGGAACCTTTGGCTCGCCCAGAGGTGATTGGTACGACGTGGAGTTAACCTACACCTCTAACGCCATCGAAGAGAACACACTGACCCGGTCGGAAACGGCCATCGTGCTGAAAAAAAGACTGACCGTTCATGGCAAACCCCTGAAAGATCATCGAGAAGTGGTCGACCATTTGGCAGCACTGCCTTTTGTGTGAGAGCTGGCCAGAGACAATCAGCCCATCAAAGAAATCAACATTCGCGATATTCATCGGCTCGTGGTCGGCACGACACTGCGAGACGAAGCTGGATCCGACAGCAAGTTCGAGCGTCGCATTTTCGGCTCAAAAGTTGAATTGCCTGGCCCGGCTCAAGTTCCAGCATTAATGGAAGACTTCGGCAACTGGGTGGCATTGAACCCCAACGAAGCTACAACCATGACTGATGGATGTCAGATTGGTGCCGATGGTACGTTTTTGTACTACGGCTTCACCTTGAACGTCTCGACGAGGATCGCGTAGAGGGCGGGTACGACGTACAAAGTCAGCAGAGTGGCGACCATCAGGCCGAAGATCATTAGCCAGGACATGCCTTCCCACAACGGGCCGCCATCCAGTGCCAATGGCAGCAGACCGCCGATCGTTGTCGATGTCGTCAGGAAGATCGGCAGCATCCGCATCTTACCGGCGTTGACTAGGCACTCACGGAACTCGGCAGTGGTTAGCCCGTTGATCGGACCGTCTCCGTTTAGTTCCGCAGCTCGTTTGGCGATCAGAATATCGGCGAACTCGATGAAGATGATGCCAGTATTCAAAACGATTCCAAACAAGGACAGTAAGCCTAGTTGAGGCATAAAGCCGAACAAACTGTCGGTCACCCAGAGACCGAGGAACGCTCCCATGACAGCCATCGGCAACGTCGCCAAAATGACCAGCGTCTTGGACCAGCCGTTGTATTGCATGACCAGAATCACAACGATCGCCAAAAATGACATCCCAAACGACATGAGCATGTTCGTGGTTGATTTGGCACTTTCCTCGGTCGCTCCGCCCACGACGACTTTGAATCCGTCTGGCAAATCAGCTCGAATTGCCGCCATCGCGTCACTATTGAGCACGCGATTGACCACGTCATTTCCCGAAGCTCCTGCACGGACTTCGGCACTTACTTTGATCGTTCGGTTCGAATTGCGGCGTTCGATCTTGAGCGGCTGAAAAACCTGGCGAGTCGTCGCAATAGAATTCAGTGGCAACTTGCCGTTGGTCCCTTCAACGTAGGCAGCGTCTAATGCTGCCAAGTCTTTTCGTTGTTCAGGGTTCAATCTAAAATACACCGGCACCAGATGGTCATTCTCACGAAACGTAGACAGCTGTAGTCCAGAAAAGTAAGCACTTAGCGTATCGGCAACGTTTTGATTGGAGACACCCGCTCGGTTGGCTTTCTCCGAGTCGATGTCTAATTCAATTTGAAAGCCATCGACGCCCCAGCTGTCGGCAACATCCCAGGTATCAGGATCCGAGTGTAAGGCAGTTTTGACTTTCTCTGCGATCGCTTTGAGCGTCGCTGGATCGGCAAACCGTTCGCCACTTACCCGCAGCTCGATGGCAGGGGCAGGTGGACCGAGCGCAAGTTCTTTGGGAATGATGCGAGCACCCGCCAACGCTGTGATTCCCATGGCGGCGTCACCCTCGTTGCTGACTCGCCGGATATCATGCAAAAGGCTCTTGGTCTGCTTCGGATCATTGGTTTGGATCAGGATCTCGGCAACGTTGGATCCGGGAGACGGTGGATCCACGGTTAAGGCCCAACGTGAACCGCCGCGTCCAATCATGCAACGCATGTTTCGCACACGGTCGACCATTTCCCCGGCTTCGTTTTCGACAGGACTGATTTGTTTGATCAGCGATTCGACACGAGCGACCATGGCGCTGGTCTGATCAATCGTTGCCGTTTCGGGCAGCACGACATTGACAAAAAACTGGTCACGACGGTCTTGAGGAAAAAACTCACTGCCAATCGGCAGTTGCATGGAGCTGTACAACAACGCGATTGTTACCGCGACGGTCACCCATTTGAATTTCACAACAACCGCGACAGTGGCGCCATAAATTTTCAGAATGAAATTGTCGCCAGCATCGGCTGCAGAATTCGATTCGGAAACTGAAGCGACCTTCGCCGTCTTTTTATTGAACTTGCTTTGGATCACACGCCAGGCTTTTCCGGCAGCGTTTCCAAGCCACGGCAGCGGAGCCGATGGTACGTCTGCATTCTTGGGTGCTCGAATAAACGCCGCTGCGAGAATCACACAAACGGTCATCGCGAGGAACCAGCTAAGTAGCAACGTCACAGAAAGCGTAACGGGCATACTGTAGACGTACTCTTTGGACGATCCGGTTAACGCCACAACCATCGGCAAGAAGACAGCGACTGTGGTCAAGGTTCCCGTCAACATCGGTATAGCCAGCGTTCTGGCTCCTTCCACAGCCGCATCTTCCGGAGTCATCCCGTCCAAAATATTGGTGCGAGTCTGGTCGCAAACTTGAACCGCATTATCGACTAGCAAGCCTAGCGCAATGATGATCGAGGCCAGTGAGATTTGTTCCAGCTGAATCCCCAACTGATTGATAATCGCGATCGACCCCAAAACCACAATCGGGATATTCGCCGCCATGACCAGTGACGTTCGCAACCCAACAAACAAGTACACGACAATGACCACAATCACGATCGCGGAGATGACGTTCGACACGACGTCGTTGATTTTTCCGGAAACGTTGTCGGCCTGGTTGGAAATCGGCCGGATTTCCAGGTCCATTGGCAACGTTTGCTCCACATTGACTAGGTGATCAATTCGGTCGGTGCAGCGATTGCAAACATCGATAATGTTCTGGCCGGACTTCATCGTCACGCCCAGCATGACGCACGGAAAGCTGCCGCGCTCTTCGGTGAAACGCGAAAGGATATCCGGCGGATCGACGTAATTACGTTTCACCTTCAGACCCAAGCCCTTTAGCAACACCTGCGGAGGATTCTTTTCACTACCTGTCTGCTGCGAGCTGGGCGTGTAGGTAATGGATTCGATTTCATCGACCGCGTTCAAGTCACCACTTGGTTTGACGTTGTAGGCACCCTGAGCCGTTTCAATACTGCCGCCCGAGGCGATAGTGTTACGAGCTTCAACCAATTGTCGCAGTTGATCGGTGGTCAGGTCAATTTGCGACCAGTTAGCAAGATCCGTTTCCAGGTAGATGGCTTCATTGCGAACGCCATATTTTTCTACTGCCGCGACACCGTCCAGCAGCCGAATCGAAGACCGAACATCATTGGCATAGACCTCCAACTGGCGAGGCGAATACTGGTGCTCCGGCCGGACGGAACTCTCACCAGGCAGCGGGACTTGATAGATCCCCATCACTAGGATGGAAGTGTCGCCAAAATTTGAATTGACGATCGGACGGACCGACTGGCTGGGCATTTGCACCAGTGCGATTTCGTTGCGAACCTTGTTCCAAACCGTATCGATCTGGTCTTTCGTGATGCTGTCGTCCCCATCAACGAAAATGGTCGACAGCCCGTTGATGGTCGTCGAAGTCGTTTTGTCAACTTCACTGATCTTGGCGATGGCTCGCTCAAGCGGATCAGTAACCAGTTCTTCGATTTTTGTAGACGGTGTGCCGGGCCAGGACGTCGTGACGACGCATGAGCGGATGGTGAATTCAGGGTTTTCTTGACGCGGCATCGTCTGAAACGTGAAGATGCCGTAAGCGACCAGCAGCACGACCAGCGTGATAACAACCGGCTGATATTTCATCGCAAGCGAAGCCAAATTCATTTGGATGACTCCGTTAAGCTATCGGAGCCAAGTGGTTCTGACGCCTCGCTCACGACTCGCACTTCCTGCCCCTGGATCAGAAAGTGCGCCCCTTTGGTGACGTATTTGCGGCCAAGAATCGCCTGGCCACTGGTCGATTCAATTTCACGCATCGATGAGGTCGATTGATTTTTGTCTCGAGGCAGCAGCTTGATTTCCGAATTGGCAACCGTGGCGGTCTGCCCGTTTTCGTTTTCCAACAGCACCAGAAAGGTCTTGTCCCCCTGGTGTACGATCGCATCCATCGGCACGAACAGTCCGGCGGCCTGGCTCTTGGCGGACAAGTCAACTTGCACCACGTCGCCAGGACGAATCTTCCAGTTTCGTTTCGATTCAATGCGAACTTGGGAACCATTCCACGCGTTCGCCTGTTCTGGAGGCAGCGAGAGTTTGCCAGCGACCAATGTTTTCTCGATGTCCGCTAATCCATCCAGAACTCTGACCTGTCGAAACAGCCAGTTGCCCAAGAAAGGAAGTTGCAATTCTCCTTTTTCGACTCGCAACTTTGAGACATTGATCACACGATCGGCCGGCAGCTCTTGGCCGAGGCTCAGGTTGTCGACCTTCCAAACGAAGTGCCCCAAGTCGTCTTCCAGAATGACTTCTTCTGCCAGGAAATTCATGCCCTGTTCGGCACCCGGCAGGAAGTCGTACTTCATTGGCCAAACTTGATCAATTCCGGGGATTTCTGACCCAGCCGACTCGACATCCTGCGACACGTTTTCGTTCTTAACCAACACCGTTACGGTAAACGTTCGGGTTTGTGGATCAGCAATTGGGTCGATCAGGTACAAAAAGCCATCCACCGATTCCGTTTGGCCAGCATCAAGATTCAACTGAACCGAAACATTTTGCCGGTTCCTGAGGCGTCGTGAATCATCCGCCGAGACTTCGAATTCGACTTTGATCGGATTCATCATCTGCACGGCAGCGACAGGAATACCCGCGCCAACAAAACTGCCAGGAACCACGGACACGTCAGCAATCTGTCCGCGAAAGGACGAATAGAGCACGCAGTTGTTGAGACTTCGCGTGGATTCGGTCAACGCTTGTTCGGCGATTTGAATCTGCAGCTTCAGCGAAGCCAACTCGGATTCTTTGGCTTTGAGCGACGATTTGATTTGTTCGATTTTGGAAAGCGCGTTTTGATAGTTGGCTGATGCCTTGTCTGCATCTGCCTGAGCACCGGCTTTACGCTGGACCAGTTGAACGCGGCGATCAAGGTCGATCCGTGCCAAGTTCAGGTCGGCGTTGGCGGCGCTCAATTGAGCTGGAAAGCTCTGTTCGATTTCTGTCGTGACGGCCGCCACGCTTTGTTTAGCCTTGGACAATTCCGCCTTCGCTTGTTCGACTTGCAGGCGATATTTTTCCGATTCGATACGAGCAATTGGATCACCGGCGATGACGACGTCGCCCGCAGCGTTGACGACGCGACCTTCCACGTTCGCGTTCGGTTCGATCACCCACTCGATCCGGCCGCTGACTTCGAATTCGATATTCTCAGATTTCCAGGATGAGGCAGACGCGGTTACGGTTTGCCGATCCTGCGGAGCTTGCATTGCCAGCACGGCAACTTCGACAGGGCGAGGAGGCTTTTCCTTTTTGACGTCGACTTTCGTTTGCTTGCAGCCCAGGCACAGCGTCAGCACGCAGACGTAAACAAGGAGTTGTGCTTTATTCATCGTGTCGAAGCCAATGTGAATTTGTAACGCTTGCTCAGTCCGTGAGGATCAGGTTGAGGTACTGGGTATTCCTGTTTGCCATGGTCGGATAATGAGGACTGTTTTCATAGATCAGATGGTACCGATAATTCAGGCAATGCCTCCGGCTGAAGCTGCGCATCGCCTATCCATTATGTCGGTGTGTTCCGCGTCCTGGTTTACACCTTCAAGACTGACCGATAATGCCGCCTCGCAAGCCATCCATTCAGTCTCTCGCGTCATCGGTGTTGGTGGTGTCCGCCTTGCTGAGCGTTGGTTGCACCAGTTTGGACCATTGGAAAAACAATGGTTACAAGGTTGGTCCCAACTATCGCTCGCCAAGTGCTCAAGTGGCGGCCGCCTATAGTCAGCAAGGTTCTCCCTTCATTCGCAACGATCAGGTTCTCGATCCACAATGGTGGACGGTCTTTAACGATCCGGTCCTGAACAAATTGGTCGATGGAGTTTACCGTCAAAACCTGACCCTGAAGCAAGCCGGTTGGCGTATCGAAGAGGCGCGAGCGTTACTTGCAGTTCAAACGACGACCTTACTGCCACAGCAGAACCTTGCCACCGGGGCGTACTCTCGAAACCAGAACAACGCATTGGGAGTGTCCGTTTCGTCCGATCGCTGGTCGTTTGGATTTAACTCCGGCTGGGAGTTGGATTTTTGGGGTAAGTTTCGGCGTGGCGTCGATGCTTCCCAAGCACAATTGGACGCGTCCGTGAAAGACTACGACTTCGCTTTAGTCACCTTGGTCAGCGATGCTGCGTCGCTGTACATTCAGATTCGATCACTCGAAGAACGAATTGTGTTGGCCCAGAAGAACATCGAATCCTTCGAAGGCAGCCTGAAAGTCGCCAAAACCAGAGTCGAGCTGGAAGTTGATTCTCCGTTGGACGTTGCCCAAGCGGAATCCAATCTCTACCTGACCCAAGCGTTGATTCCGCGACTGGAGTTTGCTCAACAGCAATCCATCAAAGCCCTAGCAGTGCTGATGGCGATCCCACCAAGCGAAATTGAGGCGCTGGACAATTCGGGTGTTGGCCTACCCGAGATTCCCGTGGACGTGGTGGTCGGGATCCCAGCCGAACTACTCACACGACGACCCGACATTCGATCTGCTGAGCGGAACTTGAAGGCGGCGTTTGAGCAGATTGGAATTACCGAAGCCGACCTTTACCCATCGCTCAGCATCAGCGGCAACCTTGGCTACGCATCTGGCGAGTTCCGAGACCTTTTTTCCACGTCGTCGTTCAACGGTGGCGTCGGCCCTTCGTTCAGTTGGAACGTTTTGAATTTCGGCCGCATTCGGCAACAAGTACGAGCAACCGAAGCGCGAGTCAATCAGTTGAAACTTGATTTTGAGAACCGAGTTCTCGTCGCGCAACAGGAAGTTGAAACGTCAATGATCGAGTTCATCAAGGCGAAAGAAGAGTACGAATTCAATCTGCTCAACGAAGAGGTCACCCGCGAGGCAACTCGGATCGGTCTGGAGCAGTACAAAGCGGGCGACGTCGATTTCGGTCGCGTGTTCGTGGTGCAATCCAACTTGGTTCAGGCACAGGACGCACTGGTAGCAAATCGCGCGGCGATCGCACTTGCCTTGATCAACACCTACCGATCCTTAGGCGGCGGCTGGGAATTCCGCTGCCAAAGCAGCCAGCCGACTTTCGAAATCGTAGAGTCGGTGGAACCCGTCGAAACAGTCATCGAATCCGCCCCACCCATCCCAAGCCGCCCGCCCCCAATCAACGCGGCGTCGCTCGGCATCGCGAACTAAGACGCGCCAAACCGGCGCCTTCGCAGCCGATCAACGCCGGTGACCACAAAAGCGGAACTTTCGCCGCACGTCCGAAGCCCATTCGCGTCTCCGCAGCCACGCTGATTTGCTAGATTAACAAGATGTATAATCACCTTGAAATTCTGGCTGCTGGTCTTCAAAGTCAGAAAGGTTAAAATGAAAACGGTTCCCTTCGTCACATTTTTAAGATCACGGTGCGTGATGAATGATGTCGCAACCTGTCCTACTGCTGTAGCTAGGTTGTTCTCTGCCTCGGTAGTCAAAGAATTAGCCGAAAAAGGGAAATCCCCGACCGCAGCTCGACTTTTTCGGGAATCCGGTTTGTTGCCATTTCTTGATCCAGATCTGAATCTGAGTCAAACCTATCAATCAGCTTTTGACTTCTTAAAAGCTAGGCAACATCGCCATGAGTACGTCTACAAAGCGGCGATTACGCGACGCGTTTTGCTCGGCATTCACAATCTAGCAACCGCCTCTATGTTGACCGAATTTGGGGCGGGTCGTAGCAGAAGTGATGTTGTCGTTCTGAATGGCACAGCGTCGGCGTACGAAATCAAGTCGGAGCGCGACAGTCTCACTCGCCTAAGCAATCAGGTTGACGACTATCTGAAAGTGTTTGCGAGTGTCAATATCATTGCTGGCCAAAACCACGTGAAAGCAATCCTGAAATGCGTGCCGGCTGAAGTTGGTGTTCTCACCCTTACGAACAAGTTTTCGATTTCGCCCGAAAGGGAGGCTGTTGATGCCCCTGAGCGGACTTGTCCGAGTGCGATCTTCGAAGTAATGAATCTTCGAGAGATTGAGATCGCCCTCAGAGCTGAAGGCATTGAAACTCCCAGTGTTCCAAATACTCAGATGTATTCTGCCCTGAAGGTTCAATTCGAACAACTTACTTCTGAGGTTGCGCACAAACGAATGGTTGAGACACTAAAGCGGACGAGAAGCCAGATCTCGCTCCAATCACTACTCAGCAACGTGCCTTCTTCGATGCACTCAGCGACTTTATCAACCAAGTTGCGCAAACGCGATCATAGTCGTTATATTGAGGCGTTTGGCGTTCCACTGTCGGTTGTACTTTCTTGGGCTTAACCTATGTATCACCCCTACTTTCGCGGCAAGCAATATGAGTTGATTGCGATACGAGAGTCAGCGAACGTTCTTGCAACTGCTGGTTTTGTTCCAATCATCGAGCCAGTGAGAGAACAGAAGGCAGGATTGAAAAAAGCTTTGGATTCGATTTGCGACGCAAACGGATCAGCAATTGTCGTTGCAAATCCACAGATTGGAGATTTGGCTGAAAGCGGTGATAGTATCGTTTCATTTGTTAGGAGCGAGTACGCCGCTGACGATTCGATTCGATTTGGATTGATCGTTACGGATGGCCAAACGCTGGATCAGGTTAAATCATCGTTCAAAGAGTACGGCGACTTTTCAAAAGACCTTATTCATTTTGGTTTTAGCGACCCAAAGTCATTGAGCGACTACGCTGTTGAAGAATCAGTTTCGGTCCATGTGTTCCCTGAAGGATATAGCGGAAAACTCTATCAACGAAACTTTAAGAAGAACGGTTCGCGTATTCTGTTGCGTGACGGCTTTGAGCAACGTCGAAATCGAGATCATCCAGATGCGGCGGAGTTTTTCTCCGACCTGCACGTCACTTACGATGAAGAGGGAATGGATGGATTCGGCGACTATCTAATTGTTGGCGATGAGTATCGAGAAAGTGGAGGACCGGCCTACACGATTGCGATTCACTTGACATTCATTGATTCACAACAAGAAGACGCAATGTTTATTCGACATTTTAAGTCCGATCGGCAAGACACGCCAAAAGATCCCGCTGGCAAGTTCGCTGAAGCACTTGCAAAATTGATTGGCCACATAAACGGAAACGACTCGCATTTTTACGAAACGTCAGCCCTTCAAGAGTTTCGTCAGCTTCATGATTCGGCGCACTATCCGGGTTTGGGGTATGTCAAGAAGCTTGCGATGAAGCACCACATCGAAACGTTGGCAATCTATGCTGGAAAGGCGAATGCCTAGCATGCTCTGCTGTGGAAAGTGCTTCAATGATCGCGGGCTTGAGCGACAAATCATCCCCGTCGCGTCGACGGTCACTCGGGACTGCCCCACGTGTGGATCTGAAAACCGGCAGTGCGTTGAGGCCATCGATCTCAATGATTACTTTGAGCTTCTATGCGGCATCTACGTTCCAGACGATGACGGAAAACTGCTTGTTGACTGGCTCATTGAAGATTGGGGACTTTTTTCGATCTCCCGAGACAAAGCCAACCTCTTGCTAGTCGAAATCCTAGACGACGGCAATCGAGTCCGCGAACCAGTGACACCTTCCGAGCGGTGCAAGTCACAACGTCTCAATAGCTGGGAAGAACTGAGAACTGAGCTTAGATATCGAAATCGCTTCTTCCCAGAAACGAATTTTGAACTTGAGCGACTGGCGGAGCTACTGGACCACTTGATGGTCCCGATCGAAGATCAGGATCTTGATTGGTTTCGAGCTCGCATCCAAAAGTCGCCAGCTCCCTATTCCGGAGCGCAGATGGGTGCCCCGCCTAAACGATTGGCGAGCCATGGACGAGCAAATCCTGCGGGCATTCCGTACCTGTACTTGGGGTCGAAGACAGAGACTGCAGTTGCAGAAGTCCGCCCGCATCCTGGCGAAACCGTTTGCGTTGCATCCTTTCAATTAAAAAAAGGAATTGAGGTTGTCGACCTGAGAAATCCGAGACAGTCAGTGTCGCCATTTTCCCTGATAGTGGATGAAGATGATGTCGCGCTCATGCGTGGTGACATCGAATTTCTCGAAAGGCTTGGCAATGAACTGACGACTCCGGTGCTTCCAAATGCCGCTGCAATTGACTACATCCCCAGTCAGTACATTTGCGAGTTCATTAAGAAATGCCAATACAGCGGCGTGCTTTATTCAAGCTCCATTGGTGATGGCAAAAACCTCGCTCTGTTCGACCCCGCTCTTGCAACCGTGGGGAAGAAGGTCGAAGTGTACAGCGTGCGATCGGTAGATGTTTCAATTGAACGTTGGGCCGAATAGCCAGTGTCATTTGGATTGCCTGCTGTTAACCAGCACCTCAGATCACGTCCAAGCTCAGCGGCTAAGGCCACACTGGACTCCCCTAGCAATTTCAATGCAATCTTAAGGCTCATCCGAATCATCAAACCGGTGTTTCCAGACTCGTTCGACGACCGCGAACAGTAACGCGGTGCTCCAGCCGAAGGCTAACAGTCCCGTCATGGCCTGGCAGGCACTCAGCATTCGCCAGTGACCTTCGATCACAATGTCGCCGTAGCCGAGCGTTGTAAACGTGACGGTCGAAAAATAAACCGCGTCTTCAAAGGTTGGGAAAGTCTGCCCGCCAACGGCCAAAGAGTAGGCGATGGCCCAGACGATCGTCTCGACGATGTGAGTCAGCAACAAGCCAATGGCCGTGAAGGACAACGCTCTTAGCTCGCCCAAGCGACTGTTGAATGAACCAGATTTGCGTTGCAGCGAGCCGATGATGATCGACGAGCCAACAGTGTGGATCGCAATGGTTACGACCGCGAGTAAAATTCCAAGACCAATGGCGATTAGCATGTCGGGCATTCGCGAAAGTCGGTTGAGTTGAATAAGACAGCTAAGTTCGTCTTTCGCACTTTTTCATAACCCCGCTACGCGAAGGCTATTTTTTTGGGAATCGTCGACGCTTGCCTCAAAAATGGCAGATCAGAAATCGCCAAAAACGCGAGCAAAATCAATTTCTGCGAAAGTCGAACTAAGACCGCACGCAGAGATTCTACAATGATAGCGTCAGCG
>CALFWL010000234.1 GCA_937928215.1 uncultured Pirellulaceae bacterium
CGCCAAGCATCGCGAGGAAATTGGCCAATTGGTTGGCCAGCTTCGAAGGACATCCGCAAAGCATTCTGTTATTCTTGGAGGAGACTTCAACACGACCCCGATCGACTTGGCGTTAAACGAATTGAGATCGCACGTTTTCGACACCTTTCGCGCGGCAGGTCGAGGGTTGGGGAACACGGGAACGAGTGAATATCCGCTGTTTCGAGTCGACCAAATTTGGGCCAGCCGCGACATCAAAGCCGTTTTATCGATTGCTCGGGCGTCCAACCACTCAGACCATCGCATGGTGATCAGCGACTTGCGATTGCCAGCCAAGCTGGTTGAGTGAACCAAGCCGCGATCTCTTGTCAATTTTGTAACCGACCAATAAGTGGCACGCCATGACGTTTGTTTATCGAATCTTTATTGTTTGTGTCATCCTAGCCATTGGCAGTTGCGCTTCAACGAATGCTTTCAGCCATGATTTGGCAACCGAAATGAAATCGGCAGCCATCACGTTCATGAATTCGCTTGATTCAGGTCAACTTGAATCGCTACAGTTTGAATTCGACGACAAGCTTCGCAAAGACTGGCAATTCGTTCCGATGAAACGAAAAGGGGTGGGCTTTGACCAACTCAATCATGCCCAACGATATCTTGCCATGTCGCTGTTGCAAACGACGCTCAGTCATCGCGGGTTTGATACCTCGATGAAAATCATGGCGTTGGAACAAGTGTTGTTTGACATGGAGCAGAATCAAAAACGTGACGCGGGGAAGTATCACTTGTTCGTTTTCGGTCAGCCTAGCCAAGACGGTCCATGGGGCTGGCGAATCGAGGGCCATCACCTTTCAATCAACATCACGGTTGTTGACGATCAGAACGTGGTGGTCACTCCCGCTTTTTTTGGAGCCAACCCGGCAGAGGTGCGGTCTGGGAAATTGAAAGGGCTGCGGCCGCTTGCTCAGGAAGAAGACATCGCCCGAGCGTTGGTCAAGCAACTGTCGGTCGAACAAAAGCAGCTTGCGATCATGCCCGGAAAAGTGCCACGAGATGTCATTCTAGGGCCAAGCAGAAACGCTCAGCCGCTGGAGCCCGCCGGGATTGCGGCTGCGAAACTGAGTGACGCTCAACGGAAGCTGTTGGGGCAGTTGATTGATTCCTACTTGAACAAATTTCGTCCGGAGCTGGCGAAATCCGACTGGCAGCAAATCAATGACGCGGGCTTTGGTGGAATCCATTTTGCATGGATCGGGAAGATCGCGCCGGGTGAGCCTCACTATTATCGTGTCCAAGGGCCGACGTTTATCTTGGAGTATGACAATACGCAAAACGGAGCCAATCATGTTCACACCGTCTGGCGCGACTTCAAAAATGATTTTGGTGAAGATCGGTTGAAGCAGCACTACGACCGGGTTCCGCATGACACGCCCGCCCGCGTGGGAAACGAATGAACGACGTTTGGCTCCGGACTGCGTTGACTTGTGAAGCGGCTCGCAACATTTGCACCAGTGTCATCAAATCCCAATAGTCCCCGAATAGACGCAAGGTCGCGAAGCCAACGAGTCGGCGAACGTTGCGCCTTTGCGTGATTCGTTTCAGGCTGATATTTTTCTTCGACTCAGGGATTGTTTGCTGATGTCACGATGGCGTTCATCGAGGCCTGTCAAATCTGAGATTTCTCAGCGAACGCAGCCGAAATGAAATTGAATCCGGCAGTCGATTGTCCGGCAGGCCATTATCTTGCCAGTCGAAGTCCTGAAAACTGCCAGCGGGTATCGGCAGGAAAAAAATTGCGATACGTTTTGCGAATGTGGTCGCTGCTGGTCGCAACACTGCCTCCACGAAGCACGTACTGGTTGCACATGAACTTGCCGTTGTACTCGCCCAGTGCTCCTGCGGGAGGCTTGTACCCAGGGTAAGCCTCGTAGCTGCTGCTGGTCCATTCCCACACGCCGCCAAACATGTTGGCAGGGCCGTCATCATTGGCAGTTACGCTGCCGGTGGGATGGATCGCGAGTCCCTTTTTTATCAACCGATCCGCAAAGTGTCCGGATGAAGCTTGATGAGATGCGTGCTCCCATTCGAATTCGGTTGGCAGGCGAGCACCGGACCACCGAGCGAATGCGTCTGCTTCAAAGTATGAAACGTGGCTGACGGACCAATCAGGATCGACGGGCACCAAACCAGCCAGTGTAAATTGCATCCACTGGTTGTCTTGCTTTCTCCAGTACAGCGGAGCAGTCCAGTTTTGTTGTTGGACCGTCGACCAGCCCGCCGACAACCAGTGGTCGGGGCGTTTGTATCCGTCGTCGTTGATGAAGTCGATGAATTGCCCGCATGTGACCGGCTGTGCGGCAATGGAAAAATTCTGGAGCAAGGTTTGATGATGGGGCAATTCGTTGTCGTAAGCGAAACCGGATCCGGGATGACCAATGTCGACGATCCCTCCATCGAAATCGAACCAGCGATTGGCCGATGCCTCCGTGTCAGCAAATGGGTTTGATTGATAGGCAGGGTAGAGTGGATTGCATGAAAGCAAATGCTTGACATCTGTCAGCATCAGCTCCTGATGTTGTTGTTCATGGTTCAGCCCGACTTCCAGCGGATGTCGAAGCGACTCCGGCAACTTGTCTGAGCGTAACAACTCCAGCAGCAGCTGATCCACATGTCGACGGTACTCCCAAGTCCGCTTCAAGCCGGGCCGAGAAATCAGGCCGCGCTGCGAGCGAGGAAATTGCTCGCCCAGACTGTTGTAGTAAGAGTTGAACAAAAAACTGAATTGTTCATCAAAGGCTTTGTATCCAGGCTGTGAGCCGAGAATGAAAGTCTCAAAGAACCATGTCGTATGAGCTAGGTGCCAGCGAGTTGGGCTGGTATCGGGCATCGACTGGGCCATGCAGTCTTCCGCCGATAACGGTGCCGCAATCTGTTCGCTGAAATCGCGAACTCGTTGGTACGAATCCGCCAGCAAGTGAGTGTCTGATGTTTCAGTTGATGATGACGACATGGGTTTGCATTCAAAAGAATGTGATTGTTGGGAAGAATCGATCACGCGATTGGTTTGGGAGTTTAGCGGTCGGAAGTTAGTGTCCGGAAGAGCGAGGCTCAGTCCGAGCATCACCCAAGGACGTGCTCAATCATCGGCGTGGGTCGGGCGGAGCCTCCCCCTCCTGGGTTCGTGTGCGGGTCGGGCGGAGCCTTCCCCTCCTTGGTTTGTGTGCGGGTCGGGCGGAGCCTACCCCCTCCCTGGTTCGTGCCTAGGTCGGGCGGAGTCATCTGATCCCTGTTTCGGGCTTCCGTGTGGGTGGGCGGAGTCTTCCCGTCTCGATTAAACCCGTCTCGATTAAATTTTGATTTTCTCCAAGTCAGTCCGATTCGTTTACCAAATGAAGTACCGCAAATAGGTTTTCTGAATCGGTCCAGTGCTTGTGCAGGGAAAAGCCTGCGGTGGTGGCCAGTCGAGCGAACTCGTCGACGGAATACTTGTGCGAGTACTCGGTGAAAATCTCTTCACCCGAAAAAAACTGAAACGTATGTTCAGCAAGATTAACAGTTTGCTCACACCGGCTGACCAAACTGATTTCGACGCGTCCTTCATCTTGATCGTAAACGGCAGAGTGCTCGAAGGCATCGATGTCAAAGTCAGCATCCAGTTCTTGGTTGATGCGGCGCAGAATGTTCAGGTTAAACTCATCAGTGACGTTGCGTGAGTCGTTGTAAGCCGCGTGGATGATGGCTGGATCTTTCTTCAGGTCAATTCCGACCAGCAAGCCTCCTTCTGCTCCCAGCAAGTTGGCGATGTTTTTCAACAATTCCTGAGCCGCGGCGGTCTCGAAGTTCCCGATGGTCGAGCCCGGAAAATAGACGGCCGCGTGAGAAGCTTCTATCTGTGGCACCGGGAGCGCAAAGTCACGTGTGAAATCGGCAACGACTGGAAGAACCTCGATGTGCGGAAATTTCAGCCGCAGCGCCGAAGCGGTCTTGAGCAAATGTTCTTCCGAGATGTCCAGCGGCACATAGGCCGAAGGTTGAATCAGGTTCTCCAGCAGCACATGTGTTTTTGTGCTGCTGCCGCTGCCAAACTCAACCAGCATGGCTCGCTCGCCCAACTGAGCAGCCATCTGATCGGCGTATTGATCCATAATTGCCTGCTCAGTGCGAGTCAGATAATACTCGTCCAGATCGCAAATCTGATCAAAAAGTTGCGAGCCTCGTTCGTCATAAAAATACTTGCAAGGCAGTGACTTGTTAGGCCGACCAAGGCCATTCACCACATCATTGAAAAATGCACTTTCAACCACCGGTTGTTCAACTGTGTTGGGCACTGTCACGCTCGCCATGTGAGTTCAAAAATTGTCGGTTCGGATATGATTCAAGGGGCACTTTGTCGAGGCAACCATTCGCTGCCTCAAACAGTCAGTCGGAGACGTTTTCCTGAACGGAGCCGATCAGGAATTTCCAATCTTCGATCGCGGTTCCTTTCACGTTGGCATTACTGATCATGTAGTGCAAGCGCTGAGTCGCCCGGCCGTTGGGCGCGTTGTCGAACAGATTCTTCAAAAAGTACGGAGGGAACGCTTGATAGTACATCGACACTTTCACCGAGAGGTTGGTTGTATCCAAGTCGGCAGGCAGTTCGATCTTGTAAATGATTTCGTCGCTTCCGCTTCCGTCCGTGTAGCGAGGGTCCTTCTTTGCTTTTTCTCCCGGATGAGTCGCTTTCAGGTAAGCGCCCGTTAAAGCTGGGTCTGGACCTTCGGCCTTCCAGCCGCGTGGAAGCAAACGATTTTCTTTGATCGTGTAGCAGCCGTGGATGAAGCTGGTTGTAAAAACTTCGTCATGCGTATGCAGCAAGGTTTCATAAATCTGAACCTGGTCTTGCGAAGTAATCACCTGGTGGTGTGGCTGATGAGCTTGGACGCTACTTTGTTCGTCAGGAGTGAAGAACTCAGTCGCCAAGTGTTTGCCATCGGGGCCTAGGATGATTCCGTTCTGGTCTGTTCTGCCTGACGACCAGATGATTTTCTCTTCACCGTCATCTTGCCTGTCGACAACCAGTAGTTCTAGGAACGCTCTGCGAAAACCAACGCCACTGGGGAAACGATGGCCCACTTTGTTTTTGATATCGACGGTTGCCGAAAGCGTATTCGATTCGATTGCTGTTGAAAGTGTCAGGTCGACAACGTCCTCGGTTGCCTGACGTTGATAGTTCTTGATCGCGTGATCGATATCAAGCGAAGATCCGGTCATGAAATCGTTTTTGCGAACGCCCAGCACTTCGTCAAACTGACGAAACAATTCGACCAGAAAAACGTTCAAGCCGACAAAATTGTGCCGCCGGTATCCTTCTTCCCGAAGACGAATGTTCAGCTTTTCCAATTCGGCTAGGTTCTCGGCGTCGGGATAGGTGTTGTCTTGAATCGTTGCGATTCGAGTCTTGATTTGCTTGATATCGATACCTGCATCCTTGTCGACCAATCCTTGCGACATATGGCAATCTTGGCACGATTGAGCTTTCGGGTTGTCTTTGTGAAATTCATTTTCGAATTCGCTGTTCAACCACTCTAGGTAAGTTGCCTGTTCGACATGGTGATGGAATTTCTTGAACAACGGAACGACTTCGGCTTTGATCAATTCCTGTTGGTCTTTATCTGGAGCCTCGTTTCCAAACGGATGATCGATGGTGGGCAGAGTAACCGCGTGACAAGAACCGCACATCTGCGACGATTTGATGTAGTCGCTGTGTTTCGGTTTGATCCCGGTTCCGTGCTCCATCGCGTAGGGAGAAATTTCATCGTCCTTGAACGGCCCGTAGATCTCGTTGTCAGGCCCCAAGTTGACGTTGCCGGTGATCGACGTTTCCAGAAAGTATTGCAGGTAAGGTCGATCATCGTCCTCGGGTTGCTCACGCGGCTGGCTGCGGTGGCAGATCACGCAACTGATCCCGTCTCGCGCCAGCGCACCGAGCTTTGCTTCTCCGTGACCAATATGTTTGTCTTTCTCGGCGGTCAGGTACACGTGATCAATCGTGAACTTGCTGTCGGCGTCCGTTTTGTCATGGTCGAATTGATGCTTTCCCATCGCACCGTGACATCGCAAGCATGTGTCAACAAGGTTTTTGGCCACCTTTGACGACATCTCTTCGTCGTCGACGAACTCTCGCTTCAGAATTTCGATTTCGCTTTCCAGCTGAGCGTAAAAAACGGGGTCGCGTCCCGCCAGGCCCATCGGCGTCCATCGCCACTCACCGTAAGGCGAAACGTGCCAGCCGGGATCTTTGTAGTCGTGCTTGCCTTTCTCCAGCCCGACGAACATGGCCGGCCCGTACGGAGCGACCAGCCCCGCATGACAGCTCATGCATTGGTTGGAGGTAATCAAGTCCTGTTTTCCTTCTGCACCTTTGACGACCCAATCGTGGGTCACCGGCGGCAGGTGCAAAACATCTTCTTTCTTCCGTTGATCGATCTGAGAAAAAATGTCCGCGAACGACTTGTTCAACGCAAGCTCGCAACTTTCGGGGACTCCTGTGCCGGTACACTTGGGGTGCGATTGAGGTGATTCCTCAACCGCTGCCGCCAACGTTGCTTCAACCTCAGCATCAACGGTGTTTGCAACTTCCGATTCGTCTTCTCGCCATGAATCGTCGACACGAAAAATAATCGGCTCGCCAGGAAAGCCTTTGATGTTCCGCAACGACGCGAACGTGAACTCATTGTTTTGCGAAGGAGACGTTGCATTGGGTGATTGAGTCGCTGCGTGGCATCGTACGCAATAATGGCCAAAACCGGATTCTGGGTGATAAAACGGATATTCGTGGTTATCGACGACCTTCACGCCGCGATCTTCTCCTTCGCCACTCGGATAAGGATTCGACCAGAACCAGCCGTCATGGGAGCCGTGGGCGTCTTTGATCATAACGGTCCACGATTTCAAACTTTCTTGCAGTTCTTCTTCTGTTTTCCCTTCATGTCGAGCGGCCGGTTCTTCATATTGCTCTTTGATAATCATCGCGCCGTCGGGAATCGTCCCTTTGCGACCATTCATCAGCCAGAGAACGATTTCTGGCGAGTAGTAAACTCGGACCGCCGGGTGAGTGCCGTAGGATCGTCCTTCGATGTATGGCCCGGTATCACGAATGGATTTGTCGACGGACCAGTTCAATTCCTGGTACTTGCGATTTTCCAAGAAGGGGTAGAGTTTTTCTTCGAATGCGTGGACGCTCATCGTGCTGGGCTTAGGAAGATCCGCGGCCGCGCCAAGATTGCGTTCAGAGCTTTCTTGGGAATTGCCAGATGGATTTGCCTCGCCATGGGTAAGCGTGAACTTCTGCTTGTCGGAAGTGGAAGCGACTTGCGAGTCCTGTCGGGCATTGGCCTGTGAAGATGTCAGCAAATGGGAGGCAATCGCGACGCTGAAAACTGCACCGGCCATCAGTAACGTCGCCAGTTGCGCCGCAGAATGTTTCGGAATCATTTTGTTCAACCTATTGCTAGTTCCGTCGGATCATCGAATCTGCTGACTGGACCGTATAGCATACCAAAGCGAGAAGGAGTATCGTGTCAGGCCACCTATTTTACCGCATCTTTCTGCTTCTGCGTACTCTCCGGAAAACCGCGTTGCTGACGGCAATTTTGATGGAATGTCCCATTGAATTGCAGACTTGTATGATTCACAAATTCCCTCATGCTTGCTGAAACAACTCGAGTGTTTACTCCCGAACAAACACTGTTTTTTTTGACGCTCGCCAACCTTTTGTACGTGGTTTGCTACGGCGTGCGGGACGTGCTGTGGCTGCGAATTTTTGGCGTGACCGCGATGCTCACGATCATGCCGTATTACATTTGGGGGACCGAGCAGCCTCAGATCAGTTGCATCTGTTGGAATATCTTGTTTTTGGCGATCAACCTGTTTTGGATTGTGGTGATCATCAGGCAACGCCAGCCGCCCAAAATGACCACGCAAGAAGCGAGGATTTACAATCAGGTTTTTCAACGCAGTTGCACTGCCAAAGAGATGCTGAAGCTGCTTTCGGTTGCCAAACAAGAAACGTTGCAGCGTGGGGTGACGCTGGTCGCTAAGGGCAGCGAATCGAGTGATTTGATTTTGATCGAAGAAGGTTACGCCGAGGTTGTTACGTCAGGTAGAAATATCATCCGTCTTGGGAACGGAGATTTTGTTGGCGAGATGTCATACTTGACTGGCCTTCCTCCGATCACCGATGTCGTTGCCGATTCTTCGGTGAAGATTTATCGCTGGTCCAAGAGCGATCTTCAGAAGCTATACGAAACAAGAATTGAACTGCGAGCCGCTCTCAATGAAGTGATCGCCCGCGATCTGACTCGCAAACTGACCTCGGAGCATCTTGATGTGCCCGAACTTTCTATCACGATGATGGTAAAGGATTTGTAGCGAGTGGTGAGCCTGTTGTAACTGAGGACATGGTTCACACACGGCGGATGATCGAGATGCTACACTGATGTGACTTGCAGCCGGGCGATTTCAACCAACCAATCTAATGCCTGACGACACCCTTCCATCGAAACGACCCCAAGCTCTGATCCTCGGTTCTGGCGATCGCAAGCCAGAACTGATCCCTGCAGCTAGGCAATTGCGTCCGGATATAGAACGCTTCGTCGATGTCGTGCTCGAGGATTTTGCCTACCAAGAAGATCTGTCAGGACTTGATGCTGACTTGGCGATCGTGCTGGGGGGAGACGGTTCGATTTTGCGAGCCGCCCGGCAGATGGCTCATCATCAGATCCCAGTGCTTGGTGTGAATTTGGGGAAGCTTGGTTTCCTCGCGGACATTCCTCCCAAAGGCGTTGTGTCAGCGTTGGAGAAGTATGTCGCCGGGAAGTTCCATCTGGTGAATCATTTGATGATGCGAGTCGAAATCTTTCATGGTTGCGAATGCGTTGCGAATGTGCTGGCACTCAATGAGGCCGCGATTTTGGGTGGGCCACCGTTTAACATTCAGCGGATCGGGCTGGTCGTCGACGGGAAGCAAGCGACCGTTTACTCCTGTGACGGTTTGATCATCAGCACACCGGTCGGATCGACCGCCCATAATCTTTCTGCCGGTGGTCCGATTGTTCGCAAAGACGTCGATGCGTTTGTGATCTCGCCCATCAGTCCTCATACGCTGACGGTGCGTCCTATTGTCGACACCGCCGATCGCGTTTACGAATTCGTTGTTGATGAGCCCAACGAATCGACGTCGCTGGTGGTCGATGGACAGAAAATCGTGAAGTTGACGGCATCGCATCGAATCCAAATCAGTCGAGCCGAGCCAGTCTTTCAGTTGATCGAGGTCTCCGGGCGAAATTATTACCGCACGCTGCGAGAAAAACTCGGTTGGCGAGGCGAATTCAAATCCGCCAAAAAGAAGTAGCAAATGGCGCGGCGGCAGCCGTTGCATCCGTATCACCTCGCTGAGCGCCTCCGCTGAATGGTTACTCGTAGCGCGACCTTTTGATGGATCGCAGGTACAACCGCTCGACCTTTGCACGAGCCCATTCTGTCTTGCGCAAGAACTTCAAACTGGACTTGATGGACGGATCGCTGTTGAAGCAATTGATGTTGATTCGCGCGCCCAGTTCTTCCCAGCCGAATTTTTCGACCAAGTGTTCCAAGATGTCGGCTAATTTGACCCCATGCAACGGGTTGTTTGGCTGCGCCGGTTTCTGATTGTCGCTGGATCCGTCTCGCGAAAATACTTCGTCACTCATTTAGTGCATCCAGTCGTTTTTCGATTCGGTCCAATTGCTGCTGTAGCCGCTGCAATTGATGCAAAATCAGAATGTGTGTCTTCTTCGCATCGATTCCAACAGGGCTTTCGTCGCTATGAATTTCCGCTGCGATCTTTTCGTAGACGGCCAAGTTGATTTCCGATTGATCCAATTGAATATTCTCCGAATTTAGTGGCGTCGACGTGATTCGATCTTTGCCCGGTTTTTTGCCTTGAAAGCGGCTTTGCGTTTCTCTTTCTTTTCCTTCTTCGATCGATCCTTCGCGGCCAGTTCGATCGCGAGCTCGGCAACTTCTTTTTCGATCAAGCTAGGGTTTTCCAAGGTGATTGGCCCCAGCATTCCGGACCGAAGTTCCGTGATCACGATTTTGCAAACGCGTTCGTAGTCGACGACTCCGCTGCGACCGAGGCAACCTCGTTTCTTGGCGATCGTGTCGAGCGTTTCCAGCATTTTGGCGGGCATTGGATCGAGCTGATACCGTTTTTGCAATCGATCTGGATACTGCTTGAGCAAATACTGGACGATAAACGCGGCGACGTCTTCGTACTCCATCGCGGTCTCTTTGATCGAGCCGACTGCCGCGAGCCGAAATCCGCTGCCGGGATTTTCGACCTTGGGCCATAACATGCCGGGAGTGTCGAGTAATGAAAAACCGTCCGCAATATTGATTCGTTGCTGACCTTTCGTAACCGCTGGCTCGTTGCCGGTTTTCGCGATCGTCCGCCCGGCCAACGTGTTGACCAAAGTAGATTTTCCAACGTTGGGAATGCCGACAATCATGGCCATGATTCGTTTGCCTTCAGCTTGCTTGTGAGGCAGCATGCGAGTGCAAAGCGATGGGATGGACCGAATCTGAGGAATGTTGTCGGTGGTGATCGCTCTGGCCTTCACGCCATCCTTTCGTTCGTGCCAGGCCAGCCACTGTTTGGTCAGTTCCGGATCGGCCAGATCACTTTTGGCCAGCACCTTCAAGGTCGGCTTGTCGCCCCGCAATTCACGCAGCATCGGATTTTCGCTGCTGTACGGAATCCGAGCGTCGAGCACCTCAATCAGCAGGTCAACTTTTGGCAGGGCAGCTTTTACTTCGTTACGGGCCTTGTTCATGTGGCCCGGAAACCATTGAATTTGCATGGCAATCACGGGGGTAGGAATCGGGCAAGCATCATAACCGAACGAGCCTTCGCTGGCGAACGAGGCGGGAAAATGCGTGTCAAATCAACGTTGTTTGCCGGACGTGATTCAACGTAAAATAGCGACTCAAGTTTCAATTGCATGGAGGCAAACAATGCGACCGGTTTTGACCCTGATCTTCTGCTTCAGCGTGACCGCTGGAGTTCTGCTCGTTGACGACTCGGTGGCCCAGAGCAAATCTGAATCCACGACGCCCGATGCTGATTCTTCAAGAATGTCTCGCTCCGTCAGCGAGAGCATCGAACGCGCGACCGACAACGTCAATCGAAAGCAAAAGTACCTGCTGGCGTACCGATTCGCAAAGGGTGACAAGATTCGCTGGACGGTCGAGCATATTGCTTCAACACGAACCCAGATGGCGGGCGAGTCCGAAGAGACATCGTCTCGCAGTCAGTCGGTGAAATTGTGGGAGGTGACCAGCGTCGATTCCTTAGGGCAGATGACCTTCGATCATAAGATTGAATCCGTCGACATGTGGCAGAAAATCGGAGAGCAGGATCCGGTATCCTACGACAGCAAGAAGGACAAGGAAGCGCCGCTTGAGTACGAATCGATTGCGGGCAAAATTGGCAGCACGATCGCGACGGTGTCGATCAATTCGGCAGGCCAAATCGTCGACCGTAAATCAAACCAGCCGAATCAGGCGAACTTTGGGGTAGGAGATATCGCGGTTCCGCTACCGACCAAGCCGGTAACGATCGGCTATCAATGGAGCGTTCCAAATACTCTGCGAGCGCGAGACCGTGAGGGAAATCCACGACAACTGAAGTCACGGGTGATCTACAAACTGGTGAAAGTCAAATCAAATAAAGCTTATATCTCATTCAAAACCGAAGTCCTGACGCCGGTTGAAAGCGAAAAGATCCGCTCGCAAATCATGCAGCAGATGACTCGCGGCTACCTCGTTTTTGATATCGATCGAGGCTACCCCATCCGCAAAGAAGTTGAGTGGGACGAGAAAGTTCAAGGCTTTGAGGGCCCCGACAGTTTGCTTGAGTACTTAGGGAGAATGACCGAACGACTGGTCTCCAGCGGCGGCGACTCCAAAGTTACTCGCAAACCGAAGCCAGCCGGGTTGAAGCCACTTCGATAAGATGCAAGAACGCGTCCATCCGTTTTTGGCATCCAGATTGCAATTGACGTGAGAATCTTCGGTTATTCTTTCTCAAGTAATGTCACGTTACTTGATAGCAGGGGCTTACTTCGGGAATATAATACCTCAACCAATAACGTTTGATACTTCCAACGTTTGATACTTCCAGTTGGGTGTAGCGGAGTGGGCTTCACTAGGATCCTTTTTGTCTCGCCGTTCGAAATCTTGGCGAAACCCACGACGATCTCTCGGCCACTCAGAACTCCTCGAAAATCCCTGAATTATGGCATCAAGTCTAAACTTTTCTTCGACACGCGATAACAGGACGCGCATTTGCTCGGCACGTGGAATTTCGCTACTGATAGGTGTTTTTGCAACCGTTGTATGCTCCGTTGCCCCAGCTCAAACAGAGCATTCCGATGCTTCGAGTGATGCTGCTACGGATCTTGAGCATGGCTTCGAGTCGATCTTCGACGGAAAGACGCTCGATGGCTGGCAGGGCCCCGTTGACGGCTACGAAGTGATCAACGGATCGATTCGGTGTAAGAAACACGCGGGCGGGACGATTTTCACGGCTGACCAGTATTCGGATTTTATCGTAAGGTTAGAATTCAAATTGCCTCCGGGAGGAAACAACGGGCTGGCGATTCGATATCCCGGTAGTGGCGACGCGGCGTATGTCGGTATGTGTGAGTTGCAGGTGCTGGATAACGACCATGAAAAATTCAACGGGACCAACAAGCTGGATGATCGCCAGTATCACGGTTCAGCCTACGCCATGGTTGCGGCGAAACGCGGGTTCTTGAAACCAACCGGCGAGTGGAATCGGCAGGAAGTCACGGTCAAAGGTTCAGCCATCAAAGTGTTACTCAATGGTGCCGTCATTCTTGATTGCGATCTCGCGAAGGTGAATGATTTTATGTACTCGGCAGAAAAGCATCCAGGTAGGACTCGCACAAAAGGACACTTCGGTCTGGCCGGTCATCACGATCCGGTTGAGTTCAGAAATCTTCGAATCAAGAAACTTCATCCATGAATAATGATCGCTGGCCACTTGGCGTTTTCGCCAGCGTCGACGCGGGGTTTGGCGTCCGATTCGATGTTGCCCAATCACTGGGCGTGCCGACCATGCACTTGCACGCTCCTTACGATATGCCTGACTCGAACGCGGCTGCTGATGCTTTTGCCGCGAGGCTCAGTGGGCTGAGCATTCGGCCGACGGCTGTCTTTGCCGGCTTCAGGGGAGAGAGTTACGACAGCATTCCCATTGTCCAACGGACCGTTGGCCTCGTACCGATGACGACGCGGGCTGAGCGTGTCGCAACGCTCAATCGTACCGTTGAATTCGCATCGAGTTTGAATGTCGATGTCGTCGGACTTCATATTGGCTTTATCCCTCACGACAGCACCGACGCGGACTATCTTGCGATCGTGAAGACACTTCAGCAAGCGTGTGAATTTGCCCAAAGCAAAAGCGTCAGTATCCATCTGGAAACGGGGCAGGAACCGGCCGAAGTCCTGCTGACGTTTCTCAAAACCGTCGATCGAACGAACCTAGCAATCAATTTTGATCCGGCCAATATGATTCTTTACGGATGCGGTGAACCGTTGCCGGCGTTGGAGATTCTTGGCCCTTATGTGAAAAGCGTTCACTGCAAAGATGCAACCTGGTCGGACAAGCCCGGCGAAACTTGGGGAGCCGAAGTTCCGTTGGGGCAGGGCGATGTCAACATGAGGGAATATTTGAAAACGCTGGAACGAATTGGTTATCAGGGACCGCTGACCATCGAAAGAGAGATACCGCAGGAACCAGAACGCCAAAAAAACGAAATCGGTCACGCGGCCACTTTATTGAACGAATTGAAAAGTGAAATCTCAACTGCCGGATCGGAAGAATGAGCACGAAGACTCGACTCTCGCTGATGATGTTTCTGCAGTTCTTCGTGTGGGGAAGCTGGTTCGCCACGCTTGGTAAATGTTTGGCTGACAATGGCCTTGGAGATTTTGGCGGCGGAGCCTACGGCAGTGCTCCGATCGCGGCGATGATTGCTCCGTTGTTTCTAGGGCTGATTGCCGACCGATTCTTTCCTTCGCAGGCCGTGATGGGAGTGCTGATGCTGTTAGGCGCGGCGATGTTATACGTGGCTGCCAAGTTCGCGTTCGCTGGCAATGGCTCCATGATGGTGTGGTGTTTGATTGGGCATATGCTGTGTTACATGCCGACGCTGGGCCTGAGCAATTCGATTGTTTTCACTCATGTTTTGGACCCGAATGAGTTCCCGGCGGTCAGAGTCTGGGGAACACTTGGCTGGATCGTGGCGGGACTGACCGTTGGATTCCTTGGCTGGTCGGGGAGCTTCTCCATCCTGTGGTTGGGAAGTGTTTCTTCGGTCGTGTGTGGCTTGTATTGCTTTACGCTTCCTCCAACTCCACCGCCCGCAGCGGACCGACCGCTCAATCTTCGAGCGATCCTGATGTTCGACGCATTCGCGTTAATGCTCAAACCGGCATTCTTTGTGTTCATTCTCTGCTCGACTTTGTTGTGCATTCCGCTGGCGTATTATTACGGACTTGCATCGAACCTGTTGGGACAAGTTGGCTTCGAAGCACCGGCGGCAACGCTGACGCTGGGGCAAATGAGCGAAATTGGTTTCATGCTGCTGATTCCGTTTTTCTTCCGACGACTTGGTGTCAAGTGGATGCTGGCGATTGGGATGGTAGCGTGGGTCATGCGTTACCTGCTGTTTGCCTACGGAGCATCTCAGCAAGCGAGTTGGATGATCCTGCTGGCCGTTGTTATGCATGGAATCTGTTACGACTTTTTTTTCGTTACCGGATTCATGTACGTCGACGACAAAGCGAGCAAGGATATTCGCGGGCAAGCTCAAAGCATGCTGGTCTTTTTCACACAAGGAGTCGGCATGTACTTCGGCTACATGATCGCCTTTGCAAAAAGTGGTTCCGTAGTAACGCAATACGGCGACTTGAAGGAAGCGATCACGGCGGCTCAGTCTGATGAACCGTTGACGTTTGTTCAGTCGCTCGGGCGGATGTTTTCGATGTCGTTGCCAGAGGGAGTCGATTCGACTCTGCTGAGTGAAACGATGTCGCAATGGAAGGATTTCTGGATCACTCCCGCATTCATGTCGGCCGCAATCTTGATCTTGTTCTGCGTAGCATTTCATGACCGCATGTCGGACAGCGAGGCCGCATTGAGTTCTCCCACGGACGAATCACCGCCCACGGTCAGCGATGGAGCGTCCTCTTGATTCGTATTGGTATTGTCGGGATCGGCTTCATGGGAATGATCCACTACCTGACCTGGCAGAAGATTGCTGGCGTCAAAGTCGTCGCGATTTGCAGTCGTGACCCTGGCAAGCGAGCTGGTGATTGGACGGCAATCCGGGGAAACTTTGGTCCCGTCGGAACAATGATGGACTTGTCCGGAATCAAGGTCTTTGACTCATACGACGGCATGCTATGCGAAGACGATATCGACCTAATCGATATCACGCTTCCTCCATCCATGCACGCGGACGCATCAATCCGAGCGTTGAATTATGGCAAGCACGTTTTGTGCGAGAAACCGTTGTCGTTGGATGTCGCCTCCTGTGACGCAATCCGAGCAGCCGCCAGTCGAGCCAACCGAAAATTGCTTGTCGCACATGTACTGCCTTACTTCCCTGAGTACGCTTGGGCGTTGAAGGAGGTTCACAGCGGAAAATATGGAAAACTGATCGGCGGTTCGTTCGAAAGAGTCATCGCCGATCCCGCTTGGTTGAGCAACTATTGGTCCGCCGAACAGATCGGTGGTCCCTTGTTCGACTTGCACGTCCACGATGCTCACTTCATCAGGTCGCTGTTTGGAATGCCAACCAAAGTGGTTACGGACGGTTCGATGAGGGGTGAGTTACTCGAACATTGGCACTCTCAATTCGGTTTCCAAGATCCTGACCTTCGCGTTCATGCGACCAGTGGCGTGATTGATCAGCCCGATCGACCGTTTCTGCACGGGTTCGAAATTCGGATGGGGCGTGCATCGTTAAAGTTCGAGTTTGCCATCACGGGAGGCCAAGCCAATTATTCATGCGTGCCGACGTTGCTGACAAGTGACGGTCAAGTCAAGCATCCGGAGCTCGGTGACGGTGACCCCATGCTTGCTTTCGAATCCGAATTACGACACGTCGTTGATGTCATCGCAAAAGAGGCAAAGCTCGGCCCGTTGGATTCCATACTGGCCCGAGATGCAATCGAAATCTGTCAACGACAACTGGAAGCGATCAAATGAAGCCCCGATCTTGCGGCAAAACATTGCTGATGGCGCTGGGGTGTCTGGTGTGGTTTGCGATTGTCGCATTTTTGAGCTTCCATTCTGATGGACCGTCGCTGTTTCGTACCCTCGTCCTCGGTATTTCAGCGGCTTGCATCGCGATTCCATTCGGAGTTTCTCTGAATTGGATGATGCAGCACGCCGGCTGGCTTGGCCGTCTGGCGACCATGTCAACGATCATGCTATTGTTCTTTCCGTTGTTTCTTCATGTCAGCTTATGGGACGCAGCGTTTGGGAAACTTGGCTGGCTGACTTCTACTCGTGGAGAAGTGCTCAAGCCAATCGTGACGGGTTGGACGGCAGCCATCTGGATTCATGGAATCGCAGCCGCTCCTCAGGTCGCACTGATCTACTGGCTGGGTAGCTTGACTGGAACCGCAGCGCACGAAGAACAGGCGTCGTTGGATGCAAGTCCCTTGAGTGTTCTGTTGCATGTCAAGCTCATGCGCGCGGCGTCCCTTTCTCTGCTGGCGATGGCGTGGGTGGTTGTTGCTTGCAGCCGTGAAATCGCAGTTACCGACATTTATCAAATCGGCACGCTGGCCGAGCAGGTTTATCTGGGGTATTCGATGGGAGCAATCGGCTCGGTTGCAGGAACATGGTCGACCCGTCAGCTGATGATCGCAACAGAGTTTCAGATTGGGCCATCGTTGATACCGATCGGATGTTTCTGTCTTTTGTTCTCGGTTGGTTTCATTCGGTTGGCAGCCGCCGGCAACGATGAAGACACAGGTCGCCCAAGTCATCGCAAAGACCCGAGTCGCACGTCACTGGTGCTCGGAATCGCGACGCTGTTCCTACTGGTCGTGATCCCGTTCGCGAACGCGCTGTATCGGTCTGGATTCTCGGTCAGGCCCGTCGAAGGGGAGCCGGTCGGTGGCTTCAAAATTTCACAATTATGGGATGTGCTCGAAAGAGCGATTACCGATTTTCGTGGTGAGTTTTTCTGGTCGCTCATGATCGCGTCAGTTGCCTCAACAATAATCGTTCTATTGGCGACCGTGTTGGCATGGTCCGCAACGCGAAACCGGTTGTTTCGATGGGGGTTCATCATTTTGCTTGCCATCTCGCTCGCCTTACCCGGTCCATTGATTGGGACGGGCATCGCGGACTTGTTCAGTAATGTTAAATTGCCTCCTTTGATCTGGCTGTATGATCGAACCATCTTCGCGCCGGTCCTTGCGAGTTTATTATTTTGCTGGCCATTGGCTGGATTGTTATTCTGGTTTTTGTTCAGCCGCACCGATCGACAGGCGTTGCTGAACATTCAGGTTGATGGCGGAACAGCGTGGATCGCTTTCTGGCAGCTTGGAATTTTGCGCAATGCATCAGCGTTGGGTGGAGCCTGGCTGCTAATCTTTGCGTTATCGTTTGGGGAATTATCTGCGTCGCAGTTGGTTCTTCCACCTGGAATGGATACCTTGCCTAGGTTGATGTTGGGTTTATTGCACGCGGGTGTCGATGAAATGACTGCTGCGATTGCATTGGTGGTGGCCGCAACGATTGTCGCTGTGTCGATGATAGCTTATTGCTTGATGACCAAGCGGGTCACATGCACCAACGGACACCAATGAACGCGAACTCGATCGCTCGTTAATTCATACGCGAAAGTGTTCATACATGATTCGAAACATTTAAGATCTCCCAGCTTATGCGAAACAAAACGTCATTCATTTGGATGCTGATTGGTCTGTTGCCAGTTGCTTTTCCATGTGCAAATCATGCAGATGAAATTACGATCGAACGATCCGGAAAGTCGATCGAGCTATCAGGATCCATTCTGATTGAAGCTCAAGATCACAGCTTGCTGTTCGAGGCGAACGATGGCCAGCTGTGGATGATCAAGCCAGAAGAAATTCGAGCGAAGCAACCGACCGGCGAGACCGCAGTTCCAATCACCGGCGAAGAACTTGAGGCAAAGCTACTCAATGAGTTACCCGATGGATTTCGAGTTCTCAAAAAGAAGCACTACGTCATCGGTTACCAAACAGAAATTGCTTACGCCAAATGGATTGCTGGCCTGTACGAGAGTCGCCTGTATCCGGCGTTCGAGAAGTTCTGGGGCAGAATGAAAGTTGAGCTTACTGATGAAAAATACCCACTGGTGATCATTATTTTTGCTAACAAGCCGGAGTATGAACGCTACGTCAAACGTGAGCTGGGCGAACTGCCCGGCAGTATGGTGGCTTACTACAACTTGATGACGAACCGAGTCGCAATGTATGACCTGACCGCCGATCAGTTTCGCGGTCCCCAGAACGATGATCGCAAAATCGATGAAGTGCTTAACGATCCTCGAGCGATCCCGATGGTCGCGACGATCATCCACGAAGCGACTCACCAGTTGATCTTCAATCGAGGAATTCAGCAGCGACTTGCCGACACTCCATTATGGTTGAACGAAGGTTTGGCACTTTTTTTTGAAGCTCCCGACTTGCGCAGCAAACGTGGTTGGCGGACGCCTGGGAAAATCAACCAACCGCGTTACGATCTGTTCCTTCGCAATTATGCCAACCGCCCTACAGACGCCATCGCTCGCATGATTTCCGACGACACTCAGTTCCAGACAGCAGAAACAGGTCTGTCAGCATATGCGGAAGCGTGGGCTTTCACTCATTTTCTGCTCAATCGGAAACCTCACGAGTTCGCAAAGTACTTAAAGCACATGGCGACGCACAAACCACAGGTGACGGTTTCGTCCGAACAACGGTTAGCCGATTTTCAGACATTCTTTGGTGAAGAGATGGAATCGCTGGAGCGTGATTTCATCAAGCACATGAAAAAGCTACGATGATCATCCGCTTGCAAGTAGCGTCGCATTACTCGGGGAAGAAACGGCTGCATCTTCTCAAGCTATTTGCAATGGCAAAGCCAGAAAACGTATGGACGAGCACTTAGTTGAACATCGCCACTTTAGAGTCGCTACGCTCCTTCGTTTGAATGGCAGATCAGAATCTGTCACACATGCTGTTCACTCAAGTCACTGCGATCAAATTGGATTGAAATGGCCTCACTTTACTACAGCGACTACCTGCATCTGAACAGGTTGCTGGATTCTCAGCATCTCGAAAGCGTGAAACAAGACCGTCCTGCCCATGACGAGATGGTCTTCATTATCACGCACCAGACGTACGAACTGTGGTTCAAGCAGATCATCTTCGAATTGGAATCGGTAATCGATATCTTCGATGATCCGCTCGTTCATGAAACTCGCATGGCCACCGTCCTGCATCGACTTAATCGCATCAAAACCATCCAATGGGTTTTGATCCAACAGATCGATGTCATCAAAACCATCACGCCGATGGACTTTTTGGAATTCCGCGACCTGCTGGTCCCCGCATCGGGCTTTCAAAGTATTCAGTTCAAACAGATCGAGATCATGCTGGGCATCAAGCGAAAGTTTCGCATTGCTGCCGATCAGGAATTCTTTTGCACTCGCCTCACGAAATCCGACAAAGCCGATCTGGACAAACTGGAAGAAAAGCCGAGCGTCCTTGAGTTGACCGACAATTGGTTGCGACGCATGCCGTTTTTAGAGTTTGGCGATTTCAATTTCTGGCAGGCTTACGCTGACGCGGTCGAAAAAATGCTGACGTCTGACGAACAGATCATCAGAGCGAATGAAACACTGACCGACCGCGAGAAACACTTTCAATTGAATGACCTGCTGGCAACTCGAACAAGGTTTCAGTCAGTGTTTGACGAATCAAAATTCAACGATCTGCGAGATCAGGGCGAGTTCCGGCTTTCCCATCAAGGCTTTCTGGCGGCGTTGTTCGTGCATCTATACCGTGACGAGCCGATGATTTACACACCGTTTCGGTACTTGTCGCTGTTATTGGATATTGATGAACTATTTACCAATTGGCGACAGAAACACGCGGTGATGGTGCAGCGGATGCTGGGAACAAAAATCGGAACGGGTGGTTCTTCAGGACACGATTATCTGGACGCAACGACTCAGAAGAATCGTGTATTCACTGACCTGTATAATCTGTCGACCTTCCTGATTCCTCGTGAAGATCTTCCTGAACTGCCGGTAGAATTACGGCGAGCCTTGGGCTATTTTTTCAGCGGGCAGAAAAATTAGGGTCATCCACGAGCTTTGTATTCCGGCCCTAGTATACTCTGGCTCCAGTATGCCTTTCGACCACCACCTGTGTCGGTGGTCATCGATTTCTGGTCGCGGCGTTTTGACACGCTTGGGGCATAGGGCGAGTTTCGTTATCGTCAGTGTTGCCAATGAGGAATGTTTTCCAAAAATTCGAACAGATTCGTCTGCCGACACTCGCCCTGATCGCGGGTTGTCTGGTCGCGTGTTCGATTGACTATCCGATGCCGGTGGTTGTGCAGAAAGATGCGTCGGTAGCATTTCCCTGCCTGACGCGAGGCTGTGGCTGCAAGAATGCCGATCAATGCTGGTCTTCGTGCTGTTGTTTTTCCGATACTGAGAAGCTTGCGTGGGCGAAAGCAAACGGTGTGACCCCGCCTGACTGGTTCACAAAAAAGATGACATCTGCACAGCAGACCGGCTCGCGGAAAGTGGCGGAGACGAATCAGCCCTCCAGTTGTTGCTGCTGCAAGAGTAAGCCATCCGCTAGTCAGTCTGCGGGCAAGGAATCAAACACCATTGAAGTTCGGCTGAGCTTTCGGCAGCAAAAGGGATGCAACGGCCAGCTAGACTATCGGTTGCAACATTTGGTTTACTTGCCGCCGATTATTCCCGTAGAACTGCCTCAACTGCAGTTCCCTCATTGTGCGGTTCCGATTCCAAACCTGACGGCGGTCGTATCTGATCTGCCCACGCCGCCACCGCGCGAGTGCTCGCTCGTGTCAATCTGAAATTGGCTGATTGGAGGTGCGAAATCACATGTTCGTGTCATTTCGCCGCTGGTCTGTGTCTGTTCGTAGTTCCGGCTTCAGCAAGGATTTTGAGCGCTGATGGTGCGCTCAATTCTGTCTGAGAGCGGGTGCGAATCGACGGCGCCAATTTCTTTCAAAGAGGCAAAGAAACGAAAGGAACGCACCGGTGCGCGCAGAAATTGCAATGCGATGGCGACGACGTTCGGGAAATGGCTTCACGCTGGTTGAGCTGTTGGTTGTGATTGCCATCATTGGCATTCTGATCAGCATGTTGCTGCCAGCGGTGCACTCGGTCCGCGCGGCGGCTAGAAGCACATCGTGTAAGAACAAAATGCGGCAAATCGGGTTGGCGATCCATCTGTTCGCTGATTCGCACAACGGTCGTTTTCCCTGGACCCGTCACGCTGGCGTTGATCAGACGTGGTTGGAAACACTGAAGCCTTACACCGAGAACGTGGAATCGATCCGGGCCTGCCCCGATGACCGACGCGCGATCGAGTGGATGAGCGAACAACGTCGAGGTACCAGTTACCTGATCAACGATCTGGTTGCGAATGAAAAAATTGAGTCTGCGGTGACGAATCTGAATCACTTGCACCGCACCCATGATTTGATCGTGCTATTTGAGGGAGCCGAGTTCGACGATTTCGAAGTCGACCACGTTCACTGTTCGGATTTTTATGCTCCGATTCGAACGACACGCGACAACCCAGTCGAACGAGTCTGGACCTTTGTGCAAAACGAAATCGACACGCGGCGACATTCCGAAACGGCCAACTATCTCTTTGCCGACGGGCACGTTGCCACGATCGCCAGCGAAACGCTGTTTCGTTGGATCGATCAGGATGTGGCAGAAAACACAAACTTTGCTGCTCCGAACAACTCCGGGATCTACTCGGATTGATCTTTATAAAAACGTTTACTGATATCAGAAAGAATAAATTGATGAAGAAGATTATTTTCCTAACATTTGCCGTTGCCGCAGTGCTGAAGCCGACGGCCAGCGTGGAAGCTCACGAGGGTCGCCGATTCGAAGTTGCGGTAATTGACAACAAACTCTATGCCCAAGGCTATTTCAGCGGAGACGATCCGATCGATGATGGCGGGGGAGTCGTCCGTCCTTACTTCAATGCGATCCATGCTCACTTCGAAAATGCCCTCAACCCAAACACTCAGAGCGCAGAAGCCATGCTTCCAGGTTTCGACATTTTTGGTCTGGCTGCTCAACAGTTGGATGGGGCGGATGTCTACCTAGATCTTGTCGGAGCTGCGAAGTGGGACCGGCCAACGCCTCAAGATACTTCGCTTGTGGGCGACGCAAGATTCGAGCAGGATTTTGGCATTCCTGAAGAGCTGCCTGAATTGGACCCGGACGATGAGCCCATTTTTATCGGGTTTGAAGATGACGTCGTCAGCACCTTGAGTCTAGGACGCTTGACGTTGGCCAGTAATCTGAATGGTCCGGCGGACGACCTTGATCTGCAATACCAGATCGACGACCGTCCCGAGAACATCCTGTATGTGCTTGAATGGCAGCTGTCGACCACGAGAGTCGGCATTGAATCCAGTGACAGTCTGTACACGATTTTGTCGCCCGACGGTGACGGGCCTGTCGAGCGACTACATTTTCAGTCGTTGGCACTGGAGCGGAATCTGGGCGTACAAATAACCACCGTTCCAGAACCGGCGAGCGTTATCGTTATGCTGGCCAGCTGCTTGATTTCCATGGCTCGGCGCAAACGCGACTCGTAAAGTCCGATTTGACATGGAGAGAATTGAATCCTCAGAAATTTAGCACTCTAGAAACTTAGCACTTGAGAAACTTAGCACTCGGCCGCCGCTGTGAAACCATGCCGGTGGTGTCGTAAAATCGTGATCCTGAAGGAGCAGAAATTAACGCTCACCGGTCGAACGTTTCATTCGCCGGTGAGCGATACTTGCTTCGAGGAAGATGTCTCCGAATTCGACAAAGCCATGGCGGCGATAAAAGGGCAGGGCGTGAAGTTGAGACGAAAGCGTCAGGTTTTCAATGCCCAGCGTCGCTGCAAGCTGCATCAGTTCCCTGAGAATGGCCGATCCAACGCCCTGGCCACGAGCCGTTTTCAGCACGGCCATCCGTCCAATTTTGCCAGTGGACGAGATGCGACCGGTGCCAATTGGATCGTTATCGAGGCCGATCGCAATCACGTGGCGATATTGATCGTCGTCACCTTCAAATTCGAGTGAGGCGGGAACGCTCTGCTCGACGACGAAAACTTCATGCCGGATTGCACGCAGGAGTTCGGCATCCGTTTGCCAGGCAGCTTCGCGAACGGTGAACGCTAACCCAGACAAAGTCAGTCACCCGTTACTACGTCGCTCTTGCCGGTCAGGATGGAGACGACATTGGATTCGACCTGAACGAACCCACCATCAATCTGGTACGACTCCTCCGAGCCACCGTCCTTGATGCGCAACTTTCCCTTACCCAAGCGTCCGATCATAGGCGCGTGGTTGGCAAGGATTCCTTTTTCACCATCAAACAGCGGCAGCACGACCGAGTCGACCTGCTTGTCGAGCGTGGTCGATTCGGGAGTCACGATGACGACTTGGAGTTTTGACATGGCAGAAAGTCTACAGGTTACATTTTTCAGTGTTGATTAGGGAGTCAATCAAGGCTGTGCCCTGTTGACTGTCCCCTTTCAACTAAAGTTCGTTACGCCTTCGCGGCCATCTTCTTGGCTTGTTCTTCGGCCTGCTCGATTGCACCGACGTACATGAACGCGTCTTCCGGGAGATGATCCCATTTTCCGTCGCACAGTTCTTCAAAGCTGCGGATCGTATCGGCCAGTGAGGTGAACTCACCCGACTTTCCGGTAAAGACTTCCGCCACGTAAAACGGCTGAGACAGGAATCGCTCGATACGGCGAGCGCGATGAACGACCGTCTTGTCCTCTTCGCTCAATTCGTCCACACCTAGGATTGCGATGATGTCCTGAAGTTCGCGGTAACGCTGAAGCGTCGTTTGAACTTTTCGAGCAACCGCGTAGTGGTGCTCGCCCACGTAAGCCGGGTCCAGAATTCGAGATGACGACGCCAGCGGATCGACCGCAGGATAAATGCCTTTTTCGGAAATCGAACGCTCCAAATACAGGAACGCATCCAACTGACCGAACGCAGTCGCCGGAGCGGGGTCGGTCGGGTCATCGGCAGGCACGTAAACGGCTTGCACGGAAGTGATCGCACCTTTGTCGGTTGACGCGATTCGTTCCTGAAGGGCACCCATCTCGGTAGCCAACGTCGGTTGGTAACCCACCGCAGAAGGCATCCGTCCTAGCAACGCGGACACTTCGGACCCCGCTTGGGAGAAACGGAAAATATTGTCAACGAACAGGAGTGTGTCGGCTCCGGTTGAGTCGCGGAAGTATTCGGCCATGGTCAAAGCCGACAGAGCAACACGCAAACGAGCACCCGGCGGTTCGTTCATCTGGCCGAAGACCATCGCTGTCTGCTCGATCACACTGCGTCCGGTGTCGCCAATTTTGGCTTCCTGCATTTCCAGCCACAGGTCGGTTCCCTCACGAGTCCGTTCGCCCACCCCCGCAAACACGGAATAACCCCCGTGCTGCGACGCGATACGAGCGATCAGTTCGGTCAGGATAACGGTCTTCCCCAGTCCCGCACCACCGAACAATCCAGCCTTACCACCACGAACGAATGGCGTCAGCAGGTCGACCACCTTGATGCCTGTTTCGAACAACTCAGTGTTGGTCGACAACTCGGAAACCGCAGGCGCGGCTCGGTGGATCGAACGCTTTTCAGCTTTGTCGAGCGCCTCGCCGCCATCGACGGGCTCGCCCAGCATGTTGAACACGCGGCCAAGCGTCTCTTCGCCGACCGGCACAGAAACAGGAGCACCTGTATCGACGCAGTCAGCTCCACGACGCAAACCTTCGGTCGACCCCAAAGCGACGCAGCGAACGCGTCCGCCACCAAGGTGCTTGGAAATTTCGCCGTACAACTTTCGTTGCTGTCCACCAGCATCGATGTCCGCGGTCACCGCGTTGTAAATCGCCGGCATGCTGTCCGCGTTGAACTCGGCGTCGAAAGTCGAACCGATCACCTGTGTGATTTTACCGATATTTGCCATGGGAAAGTGTCTTCAGTTAACAGTGTTCAATTTTCAATAATGTATCGAGTTGAATTCCGAATTTCGAATTCCGAATTCCACCTTGGTATCAGCCTTCAAGTGCCTCAACGCCACCGATGACTTCCATGATCTCGCCAGTAATCTGCGATTGGCGAGCACGGTTGTAGGTGCGAGAAAGGTCTTTAATCATGTCGTTGGCTGCTTCCGTCGCACTCTTCATCGCGATCATCCGAGCGACTTGCTCGCTGACGGCCGCATCCAAGAAGCACTTGAACAATTTGATGCGAAAGCTGGTCGGTACGACTTCTTCCAAAATGCTTTTGGCCGATGGTACGAATTCGTAAAGCGATTCACCTGATTCTCTGGCGGCGACCGCGCTAGGATCAACTGGCGTGTCCGCTCCCTCGATCGAGCCCAGTGGCAACAGAGTTTCGGTAACGATCTCTTGTCGAGCGACCGTGTGGAACTTGGTGTACGTCACATCCAGTCGATGCAGCTTGCCAGCTTCGTAGGCGGCCAAGTACCGATTGGCGATCTTTTCGACTTCGGCGTATTGAGGCTGATCGTCGAACTGAGTGAACGTCTCGTTGGCTTCGATATCACGGAACTTGAAGCCGTTGATGCCACGTTTGCCGCTGACTTCCAGTTGCAAGTTTTCGACGTCTGCCAGCAACGCCGTTCGCGTCTTCACACCCATCCGCAACGCATTGCCGTTGTAGCCGCCGCAAAGACCTCGATTGCCGGTCAGGACCAGCAGGGTTGCTTCGGTCGTTTTGTCGGGGGCTTCCAGTAGCGGGTGTGATACTTCCAAACCGGCACGAGCCAGATCTGAAACGACGCCGGTAATGCGGCGAGTGTAATCGCTGGCTGCGGTCGCTCGATCCATCGCCTTCTTGAATCGCGCAGTCGCGATCAGTTCCATGGTTCGCGTAATCTTTTTGATATTGCGAATGGACTTGCGACGTTTATCGAGTGCTCTGGCGTTGGCCATTTTTCAAATTCGGAGGTCGGAATTCGGAGTGCGGAATAGACCGCGTTAATTTCGGACGACTGAGGTTAGTTGAAGGACTTGTTGAACTCGTCGATCGCAGCGATCACTTTTTGAGTCGTCGGATCATCCGCCTTCTTCATCGTCGCGCCATTGTCCTTGTCTGCATCGAGTGCATCCCAGACATCCTTTTTCTTGGTGTGGATGAATTCGAGGAACTCTTTTTCCCAACGTTGAACTTCGTTGACTGGGACTTGATCCAGCAAGCCATTGGTACCGGCGTAGATCACCATGATCTGATCGACCACGTTCAGTGGTTGGTACTGAGGTTGTTTGAGCAGTTCTACCATGCGATAGCCGCGATCGAGTTTCGACTGAGTTGCCGCATCGAGGTCAGTACCGAGCTGAGCAAACGCTTCCAGTTCGCGGAACGAAGCGAGATCCAAGCGCAAGCCACCGGCCACGTTCTTCATCGCTTTCACCTGAGCGGCACCACCCACGCGAGAAACCGAGATACCGGCGTTCATCGCAGGACGCACACCACTGAAGAACAAGTCGGGCTGCAGGTAAATCTGCCCGTCGGTGATCGAAATCACGTTGGTTGGAATGTAGGCCGAAACTTCACCTTCCTGAGTCTCAATGATGGGGAAGGAAGTGATCGATCCTCCTCCCAACGCTTCACTCAGTTTGACTGATCGCTCCAACAGACGACTGTGGCAATAGAACACGTCGCCGGGGTACGCTTCGCGGCCTGGAGGACGACGCATCAGCAAAGATAGTTCGCGGTAGGCAACCGCTTGCTTGGACAAGTCATCATAAACGATCAGGCAATGCTGGCCGTTGTACATGAAGTGTTCGGCCATCGCCGTGCCGGCGTACGGAGCAATGTACTGCAAAGGAGCTGGAGCACTCGCACCGGACACGATCACTGTCGTGTAATCCATCGCGCCACGCTCGGTCAGTTCCTTGATCACACCGGCGACCGAAGAATCCTTTTGGCCAACAGCGATGTAGAAACACTTGACGCCAGAATCTTTTTGATTGACGATCGCGTCGATGCCGACGGCAGTCTTCCCGGTTTTTCGGTCACCAATGATCAGTTCGCGTTGACCGCGACCGACGGGAGTCATTGCGTCGACTGCTTTCAAACCGGTCTGCATCGGCTCGGCAACGGGTTGTCGTTCCGCTACACCCGCCGCGATAATTTCGACTGGACGAGTCTCGCTGCTGTTGACGGGGCCTTTGCCGTCGAGCGGATTACCAAGTGGATCGAGCACGCGGCCAACAACCGCATCGCCGACTGGCACCGACAGCAGGGTGCCAAGTGATTTGACCTGGTCGCCTTCGTTGATTTTCAGGTAATCACCCAGAATGATGATACCGACGGAATTTTCTTCCAAGTTGAAAGCCAGTCCGATGATCCCGTGAGGGAATTCGACCATTTCACCGGCGGCAACATTGGTCAGGCCGTGGACACGAGCGATGCCGTCACCGACTTCCAGCACGGTTCCGACTTCTCGAACGTCAATCTGACTTTCGAATTGCTCGATTTCCTGTTGGATGACCGAGGCGATTTCGTCAGCACTGATTTTCATTGTGTTCCCCTTGGATTTTGAACCGTCTTTGAGGGACGATTTTCGCTTCTATGTTTTGTTCGAACAGGCGAGTGTTTGCATCGCCATGATTTGTGTTGGTTCAACGATTTTGTTGCATCGTTCAGCTCAAGTCGTTCAGCCGGATGCAAACTGTTCTAGTTTTTCGCGAATGATCTCACCCGCTCGTTTGGTGGCTCGGGCCTTGACTTGGTTCAACTGGCTGACGACGCTGCCGTCGTACACTGTGTCGCCGACTCGCACGACCATTCCGCCAATGATTTCCGAATCAACGACTCGTTCCAGCCGAACGGCTTTCCCGATCTGCTTTGAGATTCTCTGAGCGACTCGCTCGACCACTTCGTCCGTGACCGGATCAGCCGTCGTCAGCGTCCCAGAGATTCGTCCAGCCATTTCGTCGTTCAAGCGAGCCGCTGCGGCACTCATCGCGCCGAGGCAGTCAAGCCGACCTTTGGTGGCAGTCACTTTCAGAAAGTTCATGACGGTCTTGCTGACCTTGTTGCCAAACGCTTTCTCAAGCAAGTTGATTTTTGCGTCGGTTGCAACGCGAGGTGATTCCAGCGCGGCTGCCATTTTTGGCAATTCGGAAACTACCTTTGCCACCGATTGCAATTCCTCAACCAATTGATCGACTGAACCCGACTTCACGCCAGCACCGAGAAGCGCTTTGGCGTAAACGTCGCCAAGCTGCTGCTGGTCGGTGTCGAAAACCGTTGGCTGCTTTGAAGAGTCAGTCATCAAATCTTACTGAAACGGAGGAAATGAGTTCGAAAGGGTGAATCAAGCACCGGAGCCAGAGAACCGATCAACGGCTTTGTCAATCAAAGACGAATGATCGCTCTTGTCCAATGTTCGTCCGACAATGTTGCCAGCCAGCGAAACGGCCGTGTTCACCGACGACTCTGCCAATTCACGCACGGCGGCGGCCTTGGCGGCTTCGATGTCTGCCAGAGCACGTTCTTTGGTCCGCTGAGCTTCCTCGGCGGCCTCGGCCATGATCTTCTCTTTAGCAGCCGTCGCATCGCTACGAGCCTCGGCCACGATGGCAGTTGCCTCGTCGCTGGCCGCAGCCAGCTTGGCCTCGTACTGAGCAAGATTGTCTTGAGCCTTTTGATTCGCGGCTTCCGCTTCATCAATGTTTTTGGCAATCCCAAGCTCACGCTCGTCCAAGCCATCCATGATCGGCTTCCAAGCAAACTTCGTCAGAATGGCAAGCAATCCGAGGAAGATAATCAAAGACCAAAGTCCAAGGTCAACCGGAAACTCCAAGGGATTCGCGTCGCCGACCAATACGGGCAACGAACCACTTGCGAACAAGCAACTTGTTTGACTGAATAACATGCTAATACTCCGAAGCTCCCTGAGCCCATGCGGTTGCGGTTTCGAAAACACGGTTCACCGACGATCGAAATCTCGACCGACAGACCAAACGGGCTGACAAAAATCGCTGCAAGATCAAGATAACTGTTTAGCCGACCACGAATGGCAGGATCAACGCGAAGAAGGTCGCACCCTCAATCAGAGCAGCAGCGATGATCATCGCGGTCTGAATCTGACCAGCCATTTCAGGCTGACGAGCGATCGCTTCACATGCCGAACCGCCAATGCGTCCGATACCCAAACCAGCACCCAAAATGGCAAGCCCGGCACCGATGACGGAAACGCTTGGGAAGCTGGCCGCTTCGGCAACCTGCACAGCTTCAGGAACTTCCTGGCCGAAAACAGGTGTCGCCGACAGGCACAAAGCGAACACAGCAACAATCGTAAACAACCTGAACATCAAAACGGTCTCCAAAAAATCTAGCGTTAAATGTAACGAGTTTTATCTCAATGATTCGTCAACAACTGAGCGAATCGATTTCATATCAGTAGTAGTTAGTGAGCGTGCTGGGCCGAACCGATAAACAGCGACGCCAAAAAGGTAAATACGTAAGCCTGTAGAAATGCGACGAACAGTTCAAGCATGCTCAACGCGATTGAGGCCAAGACCACAATCGGAGCGACACCCCACGACATCGCCGAAACCGAAACCACACCGATGAATGCAATGAAGATCGCAAGCACCAAGTGCCCGGCCAGCATGTTCGCAAACAAACGAATCGCCAACACAGCGTGCTTGACCAGCAAGCCAAACATTTCAATCGCCCAAATCGCCGGTACCAGAACGGCAGACAACGCAGGCGGCAAATCCATGGACGGAACTTGAGCTTTCAAAAACCCCGCGACGCCCATCTTCTTGATCCCGGACCCTACCGTGACCGCAAAGGTTGCCAAAGCAAGTCCTGCTGTCACGGCCAGCGAACCGGTCGCCGAACCCAGAAACGGAATCATGCCAAACAAGTTCAATGTCAGGATAAAGAAAAACAGAGTCAGCAAGAATGGAAGGAAGCGTTTCGCATCTTTTTTGCCCATCGCTGGAATCGCAACTTCATCTCGGATGAAGCAGACAAACGCTTCCAACAGATTCCACGCTCGGCCGCGTGGCTTTCCGCCGCTTTTGATTTTTCTGGCCAACCAGCCAAATACAAGCGTCAGCAAAACTGCAGCAACAAGAATCAGCAACATGAACTTGCTCATCTTGCCGTAGCCATCTGGCAGCAGTGTCAGGTTGGGAACCAGCACACCGCTGTGCTCGTGCCCTTTGTACTCGCACTTGTATCCCAAGAACTTAGGCAGCTCGATGTAGTCGGCGTCCTGAACGTGACCGAACAAGTGGCTGTCGTTCAGAAAGTGATCTTTTGAATCGGCCATCGTGAGTTCGCCCGCATGAGCGTGATCATGCGAATGCCCTTCGTGATCGCCTTCGGTATGCGAGTGATCATGGCCGTGGTCATCATGCGCATGATCGCTGTCATGTTCAGCGTGTTCATGGCCATGGGCCTCGTGAGCATCCGAGTCGGCTTCCGCCTGAGCCGTTTGCGATTCAGCTTCTTTGGCTTTTGATTTGTCTTCAAACCGTGGCACGGCGGTTCTCATTCGTGTGGTAAAAACAGGTGGGTGCGAATTAGTGATTTCCGAAGATCACTGACGCTGTATCGGTCGCTGCTTCAGTGGCAGGGTACCCAAAATCATACCGCCAAAATGTCCCACTGCGTAGAACACGATGGCCGCCAGAATCGGCTCAACTTTTGAATCGCATACAGAATACTTCCAGATCACCGCGACGACGAGGAGCGGAATGCTTGTGCGACAAAATGTCGCCAGCCCCAGGCGTAGAAATGTATGGTCTGCGCCGCTTGGCAGTTCCGTGAAAATCACTCCCAGCAGCATGGCAAACGAAATAGTGATGAAGATTGGAACGATTTCAATCAGCGGGACTTCGGCGAAGTAAACTTCCAAAAATTTCAACGCAACGATCAAAGCCAAAGCGATTCCCTCAGCCAGCATCAACGCCAGAACTCGAAAGTACAATCCAGATCGCCCAGGACGTTGAAGCATCGATCGGCGCGAAGATGGGTCGGGCATGAGCGGTTAAAATCAGCGAGATGGAAATAATCAGCGAGATGGAAATCACGATCGCCAGTTAGTCATTCTTCGTTTGTAATGATGACACGAGTTTCATCAATTGCATGCCCGCGACAAACATCCCCAATGCCATTCCAGTCAACAGGCAGACAAATCGACTGCCCAGCCATTGGTCGCAATAAAACCCGCCCAGAATCGGGATCACGAACGAAAGACTGATCGAAGTGATCCTGTGAGCCATCTCGATCGCTTTCGCGGTCGAGGATCTTCCGCTGCGATCATTCTCTTCTTCGCTCGGTCTTTCCGGTGGTTCGGGTGAGCGATGCATGTGACTGATCAAGTGAGCTTGAGGGGTGCGCCGGGGCGTACTCTAAACCAGTCATTGACCTCCAGCAAGTCTGCAAGGCCGGCGAAATCAATTTCGTTTGATTTGGACGTAAGTCGTTGATTTTAGGTGTCTTATGTCGTTTCTTTGCAGCCTGATCCCATCGCTTTATTTGCGTTTGAGCGGCTTTGTGACTACCCTAAGGTGGTGGTGCGTTCAGGGCGACAGGGTGAAGCTTGGCAACGTTCGAAGCGGTTATCGGTGCTCCATGCGTCTTCGATGGCCTACGTCTTTGATGAATGCTAGGCAGGCATTTTTATAAGGATTCGGCAGATGCCTTGGCTTCATCTCACCTGCCGCGATTGCATCTGGTGTTTTTCCGAAAAGTGTTGGCGCGTCCACGCCTAGCGTTTTGCTTCAATTCATTCGTCGATCAGGAGATCGATGCCCTAACAATTTGAGCGGATCTGAATCGGATGTCTGGTCAGCTGGCTCGGTCGCATGACTTTGGTCGTCGGCCTCGACATCGCCGATACGTTTCTGGCAATCTGGAAACCGGTCGGCAGGAGGTTTCTCTTGGTTACCGCATCAAATCTTCAGGCCCGCACATCACGCGAATTGGCTCAAATTGCAAAATCCGAAGGTGTTCGTGGTTGGCACTCGATGCGAAAGGCTGAACTGATTCAGGCGTTGCTTGAAACCTCGCGAGGCCAACTGCCTCAATCCACCAAGAACCGAAATTCAGCTGCGGCAGTTTCTTCTACTGGTAAGTCTTCTACCGGCAAATCGCGCAAAGCACAGGCGACCGGCTCCGTGGATTCGCGGATTGCCCGACAGATTAGGTCTGAACGAGAACGACAGGAGAAACTGAAAGATCTGTCGCTTTCGACCGCTGCCGACGCGAACTCGCACGTCATCAAACGAGATCGCATGGTTCTGATTGTCCGCGATGCGTGGTGGATCCAAGCGTACTGGGAAGTCACTCGCTCGTCCGTCCTGCGAGCACGCGTTGCTCTGGGGCGCCAGTGGCATTCGGCTCAGCCTGCCTTGCGTCTGTTTGAAGTCACCAGCGATGGAAACACGAATTCGGTTGAGCAACCGACGACCGACATCTCTGTCAGCGGGGACGCAAGAAATTGGTTCATCAACGTCCCGGATCGGACAAAAACCTATCGCGCTGGCATTGGCTACCTGTTGAAAGATGGCCAGTTCCATCTGATCGCCAAAAGCAACGACGTGAATCTTCCCGCCCCGGGTTCGTGTGGCATCGGTGACAATTGGGCCGACATCTCCGTTGATGCCCATCAATATTTTGTTCTCAGTGGTGGGCAGGATTCGACCCGGCAGTCAGGCGATTTGCAATCGGTAATCGAAGAACGTACCAAGCAACCGATCGAAGCCGCGTTCGCCGACCATGCTCATTCTGCAGATGCACTCCAAGCCCCGCTGAGCTGCAAAGTGGATGCCGAGATGCTGGTGTACGGTTCGACTTTGCCATCCGCTTCGGTCACGATTGGCGGTAGTCCCGCACGAGTTCAATCGGATGGTTCGTTCGCGATGCGAGTCAATTTGCCCGATCGCCGTCAGGTTTTGCCGGTCGTGGTGACCAATTACGACGGAACTCAGCAGCAGACCACCGTGCTGGCAGTGGAGCGAAACACGAAAACGCTGGACCTGCTCCATCGTGATCCTGATTCGATGCAGTGACTTCATTCTGGGGAGCTTTGCCGGTCCAATTATCCGCCCGAACGGTCGCGGAATTTGATTTTCTCGATCAGCTTCTTCACGCTGCCGTCGGGTAACTTGCGGCCTGATACCGCTTCGATCGCTTTGACGGTGTAAAGATATTTCACGCCGTACGCGATAT
>CALFWL010000235.1 GCA_937928215.1 uncultured Pirellulaceae bacterium
GCGATTGAAGAGGGCCATGTAAACGTGATGGTGGGGCTCGATCCACCGACCGTGCATTATGTTCCGCTGGATGAATGCACCAAGAGCATCAAGTTGGTGCCGCTTGATTGCGATTCGATCGCAACGGCTCGCGATCTGGGGACCTGCTTGGGAGATTAGTTGATGGGGAATGGGGAATGGGGAATGGGGAGTTTTTAATCTCATTTCGTCGCTGAATTCCGTATGCCGCACTTCTTATTCTGAATCCTCCTCACTCTTGATACCAGACGCGGAGGAATTGATGCCAGCGACTGGGCGTGTCGCCGCTGGTGCCAATCGATGCGTCCTTCGAGCCCTCTTCCCAGCGGCTCCAGATGTTGGGCAGAACAACCGTTTCAAGACTGACCAAGGTGACCGGGCTATCTTCAAGCCACTCGTTGGCGGCGATGACCGCAGCGTCAAATGACTCGTGCTGACCCGGCTTCAGAAATCCGGGAGCTTCGATTTGTTTTGGGACAAAGTCGCGGTGCTTGAGCATGGCGAAGATTTCAGGGGCAAGGTTTCAAGGTTCAGGAAGTGATTCTGCAAGCGAATGATTGTCTGTCGTTTATCGCTTATATAACCTCTGCGTTTCAATAAATTTTTCAACCGAACGAGGTAGCTGGAATCGCACCGACTGGCCTGCCCCGATCCGATTCCTCAAGTCGCTGCTGCTGATCTCAATGAGTGGGCTTTCGATCGCAAGGCTTTGGAAAGATTCGATTCGCTGGTCGTTCGTGAAGGCAGCCAGCTTCGAAAGATCGACTGGATCTGCACCGGGGCGATTGACGATCAACGGCGAAGCAAGTTTCAAAATTTCCTCCGGCTGCCGCCACTGGCCAAACGAATCCAGCGAGTCTCCGCCCATCATGAAAAACAGTTGGTCATCGGGTTGGTTTGCCGCGATCTCTTTCAGTGTGTCGACCGTATAGCTGACTCCACCACGTTCGATCTCAACCTTGGACAGATAAAACGCATCGTGACCCGCGATGGCGAATTCAATCATTTCACAGCGTTGCCGATCGGTCATCGTCGCTCCGTCGGGTTTGAGCGGATTCCGGGCGTTGGGCACGAACCAGACTTGATCCAGTTGAGCCTGCTCGCGACACTGCTCGGCTAGGATCAGATGTCCAAGATGAATGGGATCAAATGATCCGCCAAATATTCCAATCCGCATAGCTCTACTTTCTCTCTTTAGCTGGGGCTGGAGTGGCGACGTGCTGGTCAGTCTTTATCGCGTTTACCAGTTCGGTGACGGCAGATTCAAAGCGTTGAAAAGAACGGAGGTTCGCCGAGCTTACTATGGCAACGTCTAACCAGCGGGTTAGCTCAGCTTGGTCTCTGGTTGGACGATAGCCACCGCCAATGATGTTCTTGAACCAATCTTTAGCGTCTCGAGGCGCTGTTTCTACATTAATTGGAATCTCTGCCTCGACCGCTACTCGCCGTCCATCAGGAAACTCCTTTCCTTTGAGAGACTCGAAGCCAGCGATGAGCCAGGACTCGAATTCTTGGATCGCAAACACAATAACGACAGAAAATTGAGTGCCAGCGCCTAGGTTCAATGCTTGCTCAGTGAGTTCCTTTGCGACCTCAATCAGGCACTGAGTCTGTCCCCCAATTTTCTTTATGTCTCCATCCAGGAGCATCAAAATACCACCAACATTTTTTCGCTTGTTTGCCGCCAAGAGTTTTCGACGCCAATTGTCGTTGCTGAGCACTTTGTTGATCTCACCAACACGAAATGTAGCCTGATCCAAATAGACGTGCTCCCAAACATTAGGAATCGTGTTTAGAACCTTATTTACGAGTATCGGGGCAGCGGTTGATTCGCCTTCCCCCTCGACGAACAGCACAATCCTTTTCATCGAGCTTCCTGCTCCCGAGCAGCAACGTTTCTTCTAGCTGGGTCAGTCGTTAGCAATTCACCTGTATCAAGTAATTTCTCATCAATAGACTCCCGCTGCTCGCTCGACAGCGGTCCGATAAGTGTCGAGCCATTGACAAGTTCTACCACGCGGATGTGCTCCGTTGAAAATCGATCTAGCAACATCGGGTTGTGGGTGGTGAAGATCACTTGACCACGGCCTTCGTCGGGAGCTGCCTGAAGCTCTTCTGCAAGCAAAGACATTGCTCCCGGATGAATCCCATCTTCGGGATGCTCAAACAGAAGTGTTTGTTTGGGAGGCCGTTGATAAAGAGCTAGTAGGTAAGCGTAACATCGCCGAAATCCGGCTGATTCCTGCGCAAGGTTTAACGTCACAATGTCTGACTCATTCGCGAACCTATGGCCGACGATAACCGTGCTTGGATTTTGAATGCTGTCCAGTTCGATGGAGGTAACGGTGGGATTAATTCGTTGTAATGTCGCAACCATGCTTCTGCGAACATTCAGGTCCTGAAGGTTCTTGGTAATATCTTGCAATACACCGAGATAATTGCTCGCGTTACTCGACAAACCCGCCAATTCAGAGTTGAATTTTCCATTGGTCAAAACGGTATCCGAAAAATGATGGCAGCCAATTCCAGAGGTTAAGGCAGTAAAGGCAATTACGATCTCAGGGATCGAGGGGAACGACCCGAGAGCGATATTGTCAGCATGCGGAAGTTGATTGGTTGGTGGTTTGGACAACCATTCGCCAGCCTTTTGGTGGAAAAGGATTTTATCCCCGAGCTTAAGCAGCTCTTCGAGTTGAATCGGATTGGAGCGGTTACCAAAACCTCCCCCCTTTCTTGGGTCGCCTTTAGATAATTCCAGCGCAAATGAGAACCGTTGGTCAATGCCCAGTATCGAAAAATCGATTTCGAATCGGAGCGGGAGATCCTTGCCATTCGTGTGGCAAATCGACGAAAAACTTTTACCAACAACGCTGTTGCGCCAATTGGGAGACAGCAACAAGTCGCTAAAAAGTCGGATGGAATCAAGAAAGTTGGACTTCCCGCTTCCACTACGCCCAACAAGCAGCGTAACTGGAGACATTTCCACGATCACGTCTTCGAGGCTTTTATAGTTCTTTACTCGATAGCGATGGATCATTTGCGTGCTCGCTCACATGAGAGTTGTTCCCCGAATTGTATACCACCTGTATAAGTCGGCAAAACGGCCGGCTATGTTCGCGAGAATCCCAACTTTTCCGTTTCTGTCGATGATTCGCCGAAATGGTCTCCAATCTGTTAAATTGAACCCATGGACCAACAGTCTCTTTTCAATAAAGCGCCACAGCCGTGGCAACTGGACGATCAAGATGATTGGCTCGCGGCACGAGTTGCGTTCTCCGAGGCTCCCTATGGTCCGTATGACTATTCGATTCCGGCCGAATTGGAAACGGCAATCAAACCGGGCATTCGTGTCGAGGTCCCGCTCGGTCGAGGCAATCGAAAGATGTTGGGCTACTGCATCGAGGTTATCGGAGCGTTTTCGGATAACGCTTCTTCGGTGAATCCGGGTAAGCTGAAACCTGTCGCTCGCGTGATCGACAAAACGCCACTGCTGACAGGTTCGTTGTTGGAGCTGGCCAAGTGGATCAGTCAGTACTACCTGTGTCCGATTGGAACGGTGATCGAGACCATCGTGCCGCCCGGCATTCGCAATGACGCTGGCACTCGTGAGATGTTGTTTCTGAGTTTGCCGAAAGACATTGCGTCGCGGATAAAGACCGAGAAGCTGTCCGAGTTGCAATCGAAAATCCTGCAAACGCTTTCGCGCAGTGCAGAAGACTGGACGCCTCGCGAACTCGCCGACACCGTTGGCTGCACGGCTGGCCCGATTTCAACGTTGCGAAAACGAGGCTTGATCGTTGCGACTGCAAAACGAGTCCAACAGAAAACGCATGAGATCCCCGGTGAAGAGCGGATGGAAGATCTGCCGCTCAATCCTGAACAGCAAACGGCGCTCGATCAGATCGTCAGCCATGTTGAATCCGATTCGCACAAGACATTTCTGATGCATGGCGTCACGGGAAGTGGCAAAACGGAAGTCTACATTCGAGCAATTCAGAAAGTGGTTGAATTTGGTCGGCAGGCGATTGTGCTGGTTCCGGAGATCAGCCTGACGCCGCAGACGCGGCAACGTTTCCGAGCCCGTTTCGATCGAGTCGCCGTGCTGCATTCGCATTTGTCAGCGGCTCAGCGGGCGTGGCACTGGCGGCAGATCGCAGCCGGGCACGTGCAGGTTGTGATCGGAGCCCGCAGCGCGATTTTCGCGCCGACGCCGAACCTGGGATTGATTGTGCTGGACGAAGAGCATGATGGTAGCTTCAAGCAGGACAAAGCGCCGCGTTACCACGCACGAGACGTGGCGGATTGGCGAGCGGCCAATGAAAAAGTGCCGCTGATCCTTGGGTCAGCCACGCCGTCTTTGGAAACGTTTCAACGGTCGATTGAGCGAAAGTACGACACGCTGACCTTGAGCAAACGAGTGCTCGATTTGCCACTGCCTGACGTAGCGACGATCGATCTTCGCGCCGATTTTGGCGGCCGCAAGCGATTCAGCCCGATCAGTCAGAAGCTTCGAAGCGAAATGAACAACACGTTGGCCGATGATGGGCAGGTGATTTTGCTGCTTAACCGTCGTGGCTTTTCGACTCGGATTCAATGTCCAGCCTGCGGACATGTAGAGACTTGTCCCGACTGCTCGATCCCGTTGACGCATCACAAGGAAGGCAACAAGGCGGCCTGTCATTATTGTGATCACCAGATTCCATCGCCCAAACGATGTACCGATTGCGGGAACCCTTCGATCAAGTTTTCCGGCTTGGGGACTCAGCGGCTGGAAATGGAGGTCGCCGCGTTGTTCCCTGACGTGCCGATCATGCGGATGGACACCGACACGATGAAGCGACCCGGCAGTCACGAAAAAGCGCTGGCGAATTTCCGCAAGGGCGATACGAAGATCCTGCTGGGGACTCAGATGATTGCCAAAGGATTGGATTTTCCAAACGTGACCTTGGTAGGCGTCATCAATGCCGATACGGCGTTGCACTTGCCCGACTTTCGCGCGGCTGAGCGATCGTTTTCGTTGGTGACTCAGGTTGCCGGACGAACAGGACGGGGCCAACGTGGCGGTCGGGTGTTGGTGCAGACTTTCAACCCGGACAATGCAGCCATTGTGGCCGCGACACGCCACGACTATCTGGGCTTTGCAAAGACCGAGTTGCCCCAGCGAAAGATGTTTGGTTACCCGCCATTTGGGTTTCAGGCCCGAATTGTGGTTCGCAGTGAAACAGAAACGCGAGCGGATCATGTGGCCGAGAACATCGCGAAGCTCGTCAAGCAGTCGGCCGATGAGTTGAATGCCAGAATCAACGTGTTGGGGCCGTCGGTGGCTCCGATGGAAAAGCTGCGAGGCAAGTATCGCTATCACATGCTGCTCAGTTCGTCTGTTCCTCGGCAGCTGCAAGCGGTGCTGGCTCATGCCGACTCACGAATCAAGCCGGTTGAAGGAGTCCAATACGCGATTGACATCGATCCGCAGGACATGATGTAAAAGCGAATGCGGAGTGTGGAATGGGGAAAGCGGAATTGTTGAGTTTGAGAAATTCCGCATTCCGCACTCTGCATTCCCCACTCATTCCTATGGCCGGTCACTTGATACGCTCCTACAATAAACGCGGCAACTCATTGGAAAAACATCCCCCATGTCCTATCGTGGCATCAAACGAACGCTCGGCGAGTCTTCCCTCGAACGGAAGATTTTGATCCTGTTCGGAATTTGTTTGCTGCTGCTGATCGGTGGATCATTCCTTTCGGTTAACCAGATCACCAATGACTTGATTCGTAGCAGCACGCGTGACAAAGCCAAAGGCTTGAAGCGTGACTACATTCTTCGGACTCATCTGGAAAATCTGAAGAACCTGAAATTCGGGGACGGTCAAGAAGGTGCAGAGAAGCTGTTCAAAGATCTTGCCCGTGATTCCAGTGGGACGCAGTATGAAGCACGAGCGTTAGTGTTGAGTGACCAGATCGGTCGACACCAATTGCGTCCGTATCTGGTCACCGATCCGGACAGCGTGAGCCGGTTGGAGAAGCTTTGGCAAACGACTTTCGACCGACAGGCTGCTGAAAATCAGGCCGAAGTCGAAACGACGACCGGCATCGTCGACTCAGCTGGAACGAGGCCCGACGAAATCAGCTTGGCCAGCGACGATTTCTTTGCGGCCAGCAAGTACGTCTACTACACGCCTTTGGTGTTCGAGTCGCAATCCAAATGCATCAAGTGTCATCTACCGGTGGCCGCTGCGGGGACTCAGAACGAAGCGTTGGATCGACTGAATGAGCAAATTCTTGGTTCGTCTGATCGAGCTGAAATGCAGCGGTTGGAGCGTGAGATGCTTTCGCTCGCTCCACCCATGTTTCTGGAAATCACGCTGCCCAACGAAGAGGCTCAGAATGCGATCAGCAAGAACCGGGCAATCCTAATCACCGTGGCACTTGTGACAACGGCGCTGGCGGTGGGAGCGATCTGGTTGATTGTGCGTTACGTGATCGTGAAACCATTGGAGCATCTTCGTGACGTGACGGTCGAGGTCGGGCAAGGACGAATGGACGTTCGAGCGGAACTGGCCACAGGTGATGAATTCGAAGAACTTTCGCGTTCGTTCAACCGCATGCTGCGTCACCTGCTGGACACTCAGGTGGCCCTGCAAGGCGCAAACGAAGACCTCGATCGAAAAGTTGACGAACAGGGGCAGCTAAACTTGAAGCTGCATGAGATGAATCAGCTGAAGAGCGAGTTTCTGGCCAATATGAGCCACGAGCTTCGCACGCCGCTCAACAGTATCATCGGCTTTTCGGAGATTCTGGAGACCAAGGGAGAGGGCGATGCGAAGCAGGTGCGTTTTGCCTCGAACATCCGTAACAGCGGCAAGCTATTGCTGGAATTGATCAACGACATTCTGGACCTAGCGAAACTGGAAGCCGGAAAAATGGATGTCAAGCCAAGTGAATTCGCGATCGACAATTTGTTGTCGGAATTGTGCGACATGGTTCGAGGACTCGCGGACACCAAAAGTATTCAGTTGACTCAGCATGTTGATGAAAACCTGCCCGACATGTATCAGGACAAGATCAAGATTCGTCAAATTCTGACCAATCTGATCTCAAACGCGATCAAGTTTACTCCTGAAGGCGGGCGTATTGATGTTCACGCCGTTCGTGACGCGGATCAGCAGTTGGTGT
>CALFWL010000236.1 GCA_937928215.1 uncultured Pirellulaceae bacterium
ATCGACCGTAGGCTGAGACCGGTGAGGGAATCGTTGACTCATTGCATGGATTCCCACTTGGCGATGGCCCGCTCGCGGCAAGGCTGGAAACAAAAACGACCACTGGAGCCCGATCCAATGCAGCCGCTGCATCAAGCAGCGTCAAGCTTCCAGCCACATTGACTCGATCCATTCCGCGGGAATTCAGTGAATGCGTGACGGCGGCCAGATGGAACACGCAATCAAGACCTTGCAGCGCGAACGCATACTGCTCCGATTCGCAAATATCTGCCTGAACGATCTTCGCTCTCGAACGAATATCGGTTGGGACTCGCGAAGCATCACGGACGACACAGGTAACGTTCCAATGGAGCTCCAGCAGGTATCGAACTAGATGGACTCCCACGAATCCGGACGCACCCGTTACCAATGCTCGCTTCATGATCAAAAATCGCCGGACACCGACTTGGCAAATGACCTAAACACCAAAGTGGCCCTTTCACGCAGTCGCACCCAAACAACCGGAACCAGCAGCCGCAGTGCAGCCGAAGCAGTGACGGCCCGTCGTGATCGAACGTTTGCCTAAAACTTCCGCATTGAAGTCACGAATGTTCCGGGGTTGATCGGCGGTTGTTGGAAGCTCCAGCATCTGATTGAAATCGCAATCGAAAAGCCTGCCGTCCCAGCCCACGGATAACATTTTTCGGCACATGACGCCCGCCGCAGCAGTAGGGTTGAACGCTTCGATCAGTTTTTGCATGTAAGATTCGTAGTCGCCCGATTCCAGCAGAAAATCAAGATAACGACTGATCGGCATGTTGGTAATCGTGAACAGTCGGTTGAATTGGATTCCGTACTCACGACTCAAAACGTCGCGGTATTGATTTTCAAGCTGTTGTTGATCAGGGGGCAGGGAAGGGCCGACCGGGTTGTAAACCAACGTCAGCATCCGCTTTGAGTCAGCACGACCGTAGCCTCGATCATTGAGCAGTTTCAGCGCCTCGATCGACTTGCGAAACGCGCCGTCGCCTCGCTGAGCGTCAGCATTTTCTTCCAGATAGCAAGGCAGGGAGGCAACGACTTCGACTTCGTTCTCGGCCAAAAAGTCAGGGATGTCTTTGAAGCCATTAGCCAACAGTATCGTCAGGTTGCATCGGTCGATCACATGCACTCCCAGCTTCCGAGCCTCAGTCACAAAGTATCGAAAGTGCGGATTCATTTCGGGAGCACCACCGGTCAGGTCAAGCGTCTTGATGCTGGAGTTTCGCAACGCGTCCAGACACAGGTCGACTGTCGCGAGGTCCATATTCTCCTCTTTGCGATCGGGCCCCGCGTCCACGTGACAATGTTGACAGGTCATGTTGCACAACTTGCCGACATTGACCTGAAGGATTTCAATTCCGTCGGCCTCAAGTGGAGGAATCTGATGCGCACTCAGAACATCGTCAAATCGTGCCAGTTCGGACGGTCGTTCCAGCAATTCGACCTGCCGTTTAGCGTTGGCCAATTCAGAACCGCGACGCTTGAGCGAAAGAACAGGGAGAGAACTCATGCAGCTTGCCTGCGGCCAAAGGAAAAACGAATCGTAAAAAGCCCATCGCGAACGATGTCAGTTGGGAAAGCCGGTCCCGCGTCAGCAGCAGGTGGAATCTTCGCCACCACAACAGCCCGAGCCGTCATTTTGGATGGTCAGGTTATATTGCAAACCCTTGGTTTCCTTGGGGTGCCGAACCCGGTCTTTCGAGCAATCGTACTCCATCGCTTGGTCAGGAGAGATTTCTTTGAGCGGATCGATGGCGTGGAATGAGTCGGCGTAAGGTTCGGATGTCAGCAAACGATAGGTGCGATCACAGACGGCCATCCGCACTCCTCGAGGATAAACGTGTCCTTCGTCGTCGTAAGCGCGCTCGAATGGGCCGCGATAAATGACTGCCTGATTTCGCTCTAGGCAATCATCACTAGAAGGCTTGATCGCAATTACGGTCACACTGCGGAACTCGATCCCGTTGACCGTTTGCCACGCTTCGGTCTGACGCTTGTCGATGGTCAAACCAACGAAACCGGCATCCGAAAATTCTTCTAGGAACAGATCTTCTCGCCAAGCACCCGATATGCAGCCAGACCAGAGTTGCGAATCTTTCTGCATTTCGTCAGGAACATCTTCATCGGAAACGATGTCACTGATCGCGGCTCGCCCGCCCGGCTTGAGTACTCGGAAAAGTTCGGCGAACAATTGTTTTCTATCATTAGCATCGACTAGGTTCAAAACACAATTCGAAACAACGCAGTCGACACTGTTGTCCGCGATCATCGGTCGGTTGGCACGAATCTCGTCCGGCAGCATCACCATTTTCAAGGCAGAATGTGGACTGCCATCTGTTTGAAGCTCTTTCAGTTCCTTGCCAAGCGATTCCAGATCGAGCGCCAAATCCTGAATTCGTCCGTAACGAAAATCGACGTTGTCGTGCCCGATTTTCGCGGCAACTTCAGGCTGGTGTTTGCGGGCCAAAGCCAGCATCTCGTCATTGACATCGACGCCGATCACTTTCCCGTTCGGTCCAACCTGCTGAGAAATGATGTAGCACAATTTGCCTCCCCCTGACCCCAGATCAACCACCGTGTCTCCGGGCCTGACATAGGGCGAAGGATCTCCGCAGCCGTAGTCGCGATCAATGATTTCTTGAGGAATGACTTTTAGGAACTTCGCGTCGTATGTCACCGGGCAGCAAAGGGCCACTTCACGCTCCTGCGATGCGGCGGAGTATCGGTCTCGAACGCATTGTTCGGTATCAAGTTGCACTTCGGGCGAAAGACTCATTCGGTTCCTCAAAATTTCAAGTTCAGCATACGAAAATTGCATTTGCCTGCGACTTATCGCGCTTGCGACGCATCGAGGATCTGTTTTGTTACCGGAATTGTGCTTTGGCAACGCCCAAACCCTTCGCCCCATTATTGCCTGTTTCTGCTATCGCCAACAACAGGACTGCGGTTGTCTGCCGCGGTTAAAACTGTTGCAATACCCCGCTGGGGAGTGCGGGCGATGTCTCCATTGCGTGATCCAATTCACACTATTCGGGGCCGTCGTTCAAAAACGGCCTCTGGATTGCTATGTCCGATTTACGTTCTCGCTCCTGAATCAAGGCGGAATCATGTACAAAACGCTCATTATCGAACGGGTGATCCTCATTTTCACGTCGATGGCAGTGTGCTTCCTGCTGGCGGGTTGCCAGACGAGCGCTGGCCCTTGGGGAGGACGTGCCTACCAGCGCCCAAGCAGCGAAACTCCGGTTCACGAAGCTCGGATTACTCCGGGGTCGCCTTTACCGTTTGAGCACCGACTGCCGACCGGGAATCTGAACGCTCCTACCGGTGCGGGTGTTCGAAATTGAGTCAAAATCATTATGAAAAATCATTGTGAAGTCAGGGCACGTTTAACTCCTTCATGTTGAGCCAACCTCACGAAGACCAGAGCGTCACGTTCCCATCGGTGGTCGTCATCATCCCGGCGCTCAATGAGGCCGAATCGCTGCCGTTGGTGCTGAACGATTTGCCATCGACCGGTCGAGTGATCGTGGTCGACAACGGTTCGACCGATCAAACCGCCTCCATCGCTGAAAAACTTGGCGCGACCGTGGTCAGCGAACCTGAAAGAGGCTACGGGGTCGCCTGCCTGGCAGGACTGGCTGAAGCCGACCGACTGCTCCTTCAGGAAAGCATCCCGGTAGATGTCGTCGCGTTCGTTGACGCCGATTTCAGTGACCACGTGCATCTGCTGGGAGATTTAATCGGCCCCATTCTTAATGATGAATATGATTTTGTGATTGGTTCGCGACTGCTTGGCGAACGGGAACGCGGTGCGATGCCTCCGCAAAGCGTCTATGGAAACAAACTGGCTTGCGGGTTGATGAATTTGTTCTTTGGAGGCTGTTACACGGATCTCGGGCCCATGCGAGCCATACGATTCGAGTCGCTGAGCAAAATGAACATGGTCGATCGAAACTTCGGATGGACGATTGAGATGCAATTGAAGGCATTGCGGCATGAATTGCGAATTCTGGAAATCGCCGTTCCTTACCGACGACGAATTGGCATCAGCAAGATCAGCGGGACAATCTCCGGTACCATCCGAGCAGGATCAAAAATTCTGTACTCGTTATGGCGGTATGGCTGGAGTCCGAATCGTGACAGTTAATGTAGATGTAGACGCGTTGTTCAATTCGAATCAGGCTTAAATCGATTCACAAAAGCAAGGACTCGATCAGCAGGCACTGCGAGCGTGGCAACTCGCATCGATCGAGCGATATTGATCCCGACCAGCTTGCCATCCAGATCAACTACCGGACTTCCGCATTGATCGGGCTGCAGTAAAGAGTCATGCACAATGGTCGCACCGAAACCAAACCGCCGCTCGCTGAAAGGGCCGCCACCCCAGCGATCATGATACACACGACGCGAAAAATGATCGATTTTCATGTCGAGTTGCTCCACAGAACCTGCTCGAACGACGATCACCTCAAGCCGTTGGCCGACCCGAACGCCCGAACCGATTGATCGCAACACCTTGGCATCGGACACCCGCTGTTGATTGATGCTGACCAATAAATCGCCCTGTAACAAGCCGATGCGTTCACCAACGGTGCGTGGGTAAACGCGTTCAATCCTCGTGCCCGCGACCGATTGAGGCCTCGCAAGTTTATCGCCATCCCGTGCCAATTTAACCTCGACCTCACTTGTCTGCGGCGAAACGGTCACGCCCAAGTCGACGCAGTCACGGCAGGCAGGTTGTTGGATCGGGATAGCTTGAGGCGCGACGGTCGCAATGCCGGTGCTTAGCGGGTTGGATTGCTGTCCGACAGAAAACAACACGTCACCCGCATCGACACCCGTATCGTTTGTCAAATCAACCGCCTGACTAAAACTTTCTGCGTTGGATTTGGATGTCGACAGTTTCAGCAAGGCCAGATCATCAAACGAATCTGATGCGACGATTGTCCCCGTGACCTCAGTCCCATCTGCCGCAACGCAAATGAGTGACCCGGAAAGCTCGCTGCGCTTTGAAATCACCCATCCATCACCCACGATCGTCCCTAGGCAACACAGGCGATCACGATTTCGGACTCGCACGACACTCGTAGCGATCGGATCGAGAAGCTCTCTGACCGTCGTTGCCTGAATCTGAGCGATGTCGGTGACGTCCGACGATTGCCCTTGAGAACCAACGGCCTGGGATCTTGCCAGATCAGCCCATCGCAAAGTCAGCGAAATCGCAATCGCGGTGGCAATCCATACCTTTCGCAATCGCTGCGGTCGTTCACTTTCGCGTTTTTCAACGGGGCATCTTTGGTCCATCGCGGCGCTCATGGCTTTAGACCCAAGGTGGCGGACAAGTTGACAATGGTTCCGTACCGATTCACCTGAAACGTGACCGTATCGCCCGGACGTAAGCTTTGCAAGCGTTTGATAACTTCAGAAAACATGGCCACGTCCGCGCCGCCAAACGAAACGATCACGTCCTCCGGTTTCAATCCAGCTTTATCGGCGGGAGACCCAGCTTGCACCTGCCGCACTCGCACTCGACTCTCGTCCGTATCACCAAAGATGCCCAGCCATGGCCGTTTCGGTTCGTCACTTGAGTCCCCGTCTTGCTCAATCTTTTCGACAACAACTCCCGCCAGCAGCTGATCCCATTGATCACGATACACATGAATCGGAACGTGCAGGTTGGCATCAATCTCTGATTTGACTCGACTGCTGATCCCGATCAAGCGACCATCCAGATCGACCAACGGCCCACCAGAATCGCCTCCCATGATGACTGCAGAAGTGACGATCTGCTTCGCATCGACTGACTGGACTCGCCCAAGCCTTACAGCTGCTGGCTGACCTCGTTTGAAAGAAAGCGGATAGCCAAAAGCGAGACACCAGGTCCCCGGTTCGAGTGACGAATCAGGAGGCTGTTGTGTCTGCGGTTCACTTGCGTCAAGCTGCGTCGCCGTCAGATGAACTTTCGGCTTGGCATCGTCATCCGTGGCCCGTCGAGGAAGCGACAGCTCAGGAACCTTCAGGTAGGGCCACTGCCTGTCTTCATCCAGTTTCAAAGCCGAGATATCAAGATTTCGATTGATGCCGAGTGTCGTCCCCATCACCGACGTTCCATCAGCAAGTTGCACGTTGACCCGTCTTCCAGCTGCGCCGGTCACGTGAGACACGGTCAAAACATGGCCGTGTTCGCTGATGATGACGCCGCAGCCACCCTCAATTGCGACAACGCAAGGCCCAACGTTGTCGACTACCCGTTTGATCTTTTGCTGCCGCACCCGCCATTGATCCAGCGGCTCTTGTGCATCAACCGCATAAGTCGCGAACGCGACCAATGGCAGCACGGTTCTCAGGTTGGCGAAAAAAACACGTGACATGATCTTGAGGAAATACCGACGACAGGTTCCGAGCAACTGAACGCGGAGAGCGGCGGGATCGCAGCCAATCCATTGACACCCGGCTCACGCCCCCAGATTCTAGGCGTTGGGTTGCTCAAAGATGACGAAAAAAACGTCTGCAAGCTGAAGAATACGATCGCGAACGGAAGAATGCGAGCCGACATACGTTCGCCTCTCGCTCGTTTCTTGCTTTCCTGAAAATGCGTCGCAAAAATTCTTTACAAGAAAGAGATTGCACGCAACGAATAAAAATTGCTCCAGAGCAAAAGCTGAATCACCGTTGCCACCAATACGCTGGCCGAAGGAGTCACTGTTTTTCTCAACAGCGATCGGCTCGGCAGAACCCGGCAGCACAAACAAACCGTCAACGTCATTGCTCCAATCGCGAGCGCGGCTTGCCAGCCCAGAAACATCCCGACAAATGACAGTCCGACAACCGCGCCCGAACTACGGCCGGTAGATGAATCTGTCGCCCAGCGAGTCGCCCTTCCGACCATGTGCCCAACCCCAACACCGAACAGCAAATTCAAGGCTCGATCCAATATTGCGATTTGGCCCGACTGCCATAGAAAAATCGGTTGCCGCCACAAGACGAGCCAAACATCGGGTTGCAGCAACGTCATGACGCACGCGAAACAAAGCCCCGCCGCAACGATGGACGCCGGAACTTTCATCCCTTCCGATTCAATCAATACGAACGTGAACAAAAAGCAAACGAGCGTCAGTTGCCACACCAACACCAGAATTACATCCCAATTAGGCGAAAAAAGAAGATGCTCGAATCCAGCGGGCTGCAAAATCTCTTCGATTGGCCAGTTGGCTGCACCGGTCAGAAACACAACGCTGCCCAGCGTCAGAAAAATTGTCCCCAACACGATTTCGGCGATCAGGTATCGAACGGAGATCTCGCTGCCACACTGACTGCAGTGCCCTGCGTTCCTGAGCCAGCCAATAAACGGCATGTTGTCGCGAAACTTCAATCGATTCTGACAGGCCGAGCAGTGGCTCGAACCCGTGATGCCCCTGCCGCGAGGCACCCGCCACGCAACCACATTCAGAAAACTGGCCAAACAGCCGCCCAGAAAAAACATCCAACCCATCGTCAGAATATGGATCAGTATGGACTGCACGAACTCAATCGGCGCCATCCACTGCACGACCTGTCGACTGTAGTCCGTGCTTTGCAGCAGCAACGAAAACGTGAACGGCGCGATCAATAGAAACACCACGACCAACGCCAGCAGCACCCAGCCGACAGATTTCAGCAGCCTGTAAATCCACATTGGGGCAGCTTTGGCGTAGAGTTGAGAATCGCTCATGAGACCCGACTGTCAACATATTCGATTAGGTTGAAACCGTGCGTGCGTCGACACGCATCAACCATCCTGCGACAGCTTCTGATGAGTCCCGTCGCAACGCGGAGCGTCGCCGGTTCGTTTGCATTGGCAAAACCAAGCTGACTCGGATTTTTCGGCTTCGAACACGTGCGGCGTGAATCCCGTTCCCGAATGCTTCCCATCGCAAAATGGCTGCGATTCGGATAGTCCGCACGTGCAATACGCGTACTTCTTTCCCGCTTCCAGCTCAACCTGTTTAGGTTCGCATGCGGCAATTTTTGGTTCGTCCACCTGAAAGCTCCTTCCGTCATTGAAAATTTGATCTGAATCTTGATGATACCTCGGACCTCTCGGCAAGACCACATGCCGCTCGCGTCGAGCTGCCTTGCTCAAATCTCATAATTCTTCGTTCCTCTTTCTCGTTACCTTGCGCGATGCCAGACAAGACTCGGATCGTCCAACCCGGCCCGGAGCCGCGAATCGTTATCTCACCTGACGGCCAGCAACTGAAAGTCCCAAAATCGTGGATTTTACTGAAACCGGGGGACGCCGGTGCGACGCGCCGAGTCAAAGCGGCAGGTCCGTCATGGACGATGAAAACGCGGAAAGGGAGACGCATCATCAGTTTGGGTGTCTGGGCCGAACGTTCCACCATTGAATCAGTGACAAACCAACTGAAAGAGGAACGCGCGACTCCGGCGTACGCCAAACGGCAAGCTGCCGCAGCGACGCGACGCGAGAAGGCTCAAGACGAATACATTGACCAGTTCACCGACGCGGTGTTTGCGTTTCTGAACTTCCACGAACGCTATCGCGATTTGGCAGGAGACATCGCCGTCGCCGTGGCCAAGCACGCCACGCCCGTAGGCAGCGGCACGGTGGCGCGAACAAAAACGATTTCCGTCGAACGACGAGCCGAAGCAGCGGTCATTGCCTGGATGCGGCACCAGACAACCGCCTACGACGATATGACAATCCCACGAGTCAAAGGAAAACGCCGCGAGGTCCGCCGACTGCTGGCACAACAATCTCGCTTGCTGCTGGACGTCTACCGCAACGGAAGAACCGTCGATGTTGAAAAATGCGTGCTGAGCAATTCGCTTTATCCGAAGACGAGATAAAACATGTCAGTCAGCTGATATCGCGTCGAATCCGTATGCCTCTTTCGGTAAACGTCATTCAGCTTTTCACTTGAGCGGGAAACTGAACAAAAAACGAGACTTCTCGATGAACGCCGCCAATCGAGGTCGATTAAGAAACCGTAAACCCGAACCACCCTCAAAAAAACTTATGCGAAGGCGCGGCATTAACTTTCGTGTTCGTCGTTTGACTGCCCGCATGACCAGCAGACGGCGAAGCCTTCGTCGACTGGTTCACCGCACGTGCAGGTCCACGCAGGGATCATGATGTCGGCTGCGGCGGGAACCTGCATGATCAATTGAGCTTCAGAAATGTCCATGCGCTTGACCAGCACCTTCACGCCAAAAATGTTCGTATCGGTTGCTGACCCAAAACCAAATGCGGTATTCGTCTCCTCGCCCGTGATCGCCGCTTGGATTCCATTGGCTTCCAGTAGCAATCGCAATACGTGAGCTTCACTGCCACTAGTGAACGAAGCAACAACGACCAGATCGTCATCACGCTCGCGGAAGAACTTCATGATGCATTCGTTTTCTGACTGGGAATCAAGCCTACCAGATCGGTCACATCGATCAGGCCAATCGCTCGGCCGCGAGAATCAATGACGGGCAGTTCACTCAAATTGTGACAGGCCAGCGTTTCAACGGCCAGCGTCGTCTTGCTGCCTGAGTCAATCGTCTTTGGACTGCGCGTCATCAGTTCAGATATCGGGCTGTCAAAGTGACCATCCTGCTTGCGTTCCAGCATCCGAGCCAGATCGCTATCGGTGAACACGCCCACCAGAACTCCTTGATCGTCGGTCACCATCACCATGCCGGCTCGACGTTCCTGCCCGCGATAGCGGACATAGATGTCACGGATCGTTTCGCTTTCCAAAGCGACGCGGCAACGCTCAATGGGACGCATCACGTCATCAACGTTCGACAGTTTTCGGCCCAGCGAGCCACCCGGATGATACCGAGCGAAATCAATCGAGCGAAATTCTCTCATGCGACTCAGCAATAACGTCAACGCATCGCCAAGCGCCAGCATGGTGGTCGTGCTGGTCGAAGGAGCCAGTCCCAGCGAGCAAGCTTCGACCGATTTCTCGTAATTCAAGATTGCTCGGCTGTACTTTGCCAACGTCGATTCCAAGCTGCTGGTGATCGAGATAACGGGTGTTTCAAACTGAGCCAAGGTCGGCAGCAGTCGCACAATTTCGGACGTTTCGCCGCTGTTGGACAAAACCAGAATCACATCCTCATTGCCGATCCGCCCCAGATCGCCATGAATGGCCTCCGCCGGATGCAGGAAGTGGCTTCGGGTGCCAGTTGAACATAACGAAGCAGAGATCTTCTGCCCGATCCAACCGGCTTTTCCAATCCCAGTCACAATCACCGATCCACGGCACTGCATTATCAAGTCGACTGCCAGCGGAAGATCGGTTGGCAGGTTCTTTGCCAAACTTTGCAACGCATCCGCCTCATGCTGAATCACGTCCCGCGCGAAACGAGTTTGCTCGAACGGAGTCGCCGATATTCTAGCCGCTGCATTTTGACTCATCAGGCCGCTCCTTTGAGATTGCTGCTCCGCATTCGCTGGTACTCTCGACATCGAGACATCAGTTGCGAATGAGTGCCGCAGTCGACAACCGTTCCGTTCTTCATGATCACAATTTGATCGACCAGATCGAGCGTGGAAACTCGATGGGTGACCATGATCGTTGTGCGGTTGCGAATGAACTGACGCAAGGTTTGATGAATCAGGTTTTCACTCTCGGGATCGATCTGGCTAGTGGCTTCGTCGAGAATCAAAACTTGAGGGTCTTTCAAAATCGCCCGAGCCAGAGAAATTCTCTGCCGTTGACCTCCCGAAAGGCTACGCCCCGCCTGACCGATCAACGTTTCGTAACCCGATTCCAGTTGCGAGACGAATTCATCCGCGTGTGCGTCTTTTGCCGCCGCAACGATCTCCTCCATCGATGCGCCGGGAGATCCGTAAGCAATATTGTTGGCAACGGTGTCATTGAACAACATCGTTTGCTGAGTCACGTAGCCAACCTTCTGGCGCAGGCGTCGGATCGAGAACTCGCGAATATCTTGGCCGTTGATCTGAACCGAACCGCTGTTTCCTTGGTTGCCCGTCGGATCAAAAAATCTAGGTAGCAAGTTGATCAATGTGCTCTTTCCGCAGCCGTTGTGTCCCACGATCGCCGTTGACGAGCCCGCCGCAAACGTCAGGTTTATACCTTTCAGGACCGGCACATTGGGCTGGTATTCGAACCACACAGTATCAAGTGACACGTCCAATCCGCGAGCACCGTTTGGCATCGCAGCCGGTGACGCAGGCTCGGTCACCGCTGCTTGCACGTCGATCAATGGGAACACTCGATTTGCGGCCACCATGCCGTGCTGCACCGTGCTGTAAACATCACCAAGTTTTCGTAGCGGATCCGCAACGCCGATCAGAAAACCGAAAAAAACCATCACGCTGCCAAAATCCATCGGCTGAGTGGCCATCCGCAGGCCCATCAGATGAGTCTGCTGAGTGAGCGCCAGGTAGCCTCCCGCCAGAACGCTGAGCGTGATCATGCTGACGCCCAGCAGTTCGTTGTTGATCCGCGAGAGTGATTCCAGCCATGCGATTCGCATTCGTTTGTTGTAAATGTCCTGAGCCACGGTTCGAAAGCGAGCGCGTTCTGCATCCTCCATCGTGAATGATTTGACCACTCGTTGGTACGAAATCGCTTCGTACAAACGATCCATCAAATTGGCCGATTGCTCGATCGCTCGCTTCGCCGCTCGCCGAGTCGCCCTCGCCAACATCGCCAGCACGAATCCAGCCAATGGGCAAACTAGCACGGAAAGAATCAACAACCGCCAGTTCACATAGGCGGCTCCAATCAAGCACGCTGACATTTTCAGCGGTTCGCGTACGGTTTTGCCAAACAGTGTGGTCACCGTTTGGCCGATCATCTGGGTCTCGCCACGAATGCGGCTGATCAAGTCACTTGTTCCGTCCGTCCCGGCTTCGTGAGATTCGACGCTCAACACATTCCCGAACGCCCGCTGCTGCAAGTCCAGTACCGTTCGGTGACCGACTCGTGCTACATAAACCATATTGCCCATCAAGCAGACACATCGAACGACCGTCGCGGTGAACATGATCACCATCAGGTACACCAAAGTCTTGAACGCGTCCGTTGGCGCGTAGCGAGTGATGACGGGCTGCCAGTATTGCGTCGTTGCCAGACGAGACCGTTCGGCCTTCAGTTCGTACTCGATCGAACGAGATTCTATTCGGCGTGATGAAGTGGTTAAAGAATCAGAATCCACACCGGCGTGAATTTCAGACAGTCGTTGCTCGTGAGAGGCAATTCGAGTTGTCGATTCCTCGATCCGCTGCTCGGCCCACTGCGGCAACGTTTTGTTTTGCAGCACGATTTCGACGAAAGGATACACCGCGCCGAGGTTGGCACCCCAGAGAATGGCGACCAGCAAGCTGCAACCGAACGATCCCAGTAGAGACCAGCGGTATTTGAGCGTCATCCTTAACGCTCGGCCAAGTTGATTCATTTTCCCAACCGTCTCGCGTTTGCGTCCATGCAGCACGACGGCGGAATGGTCTCCACGATCGCACACGAACCCGTGTTTTAATCGCAGACAGGGAGAATCGCCAAGGGCAGTCCCGGACCACCCGAAAGAATGATCTTGATCGCCGCGCCATCCAACGGTGACGCGGCGAATCAGACCCGGTTGACGTTCGCTAGCAGTTTGCTGAATTGCGTGATGTCAGCGCGTTATTCCAAATTCCAAGCCAATCAAAAATCGATGGCAATCAACGTGAGCCAACTTGTTCCGTCCGACGATGCAGGCTTGTGCTCGCTAACAAACAGCCGAGGCCAAAGAGGTTCAAGGCTCAGGGATCGCGACGAAGTTCGCATCGGAGAATGTCACCATTCGGAACCGACAACTGCCGGTAATGTCACTGTCGGCTGGTACCGAACGGTCACGGTTCGCACGTTCTTCAGATAGTTGTCTTCATCGTTGTCCATTGTGGCTAACGTGGCACTGATATCTCGTCCGGCGATCAGGACGCCGTTCAGATTCGACAGCCCGTCTGAGCCGAGTCCCTGGGAGCCCGCATCGACGGTAGCGTTCGTTGCATCGGACATGATCATCAGCGAACCGCCTGCATAGGCTCCACTGGAATGGATTGATGTCTGAGCTAAAACGAGTGATGAAAACGGGTTGTCAAACGCCAACTCGAAGACCCAGTCAAAGGTTCCGTCAACCGAACCGAAGCTGTCTTGCACTCCACCGAGATCCGATGCATCTTGGCGATTCCATCCGAAGAACAGCGTCGAAATCGTGTGGCCGATCGAATTGCCCTCCGCATCCATCGGAACGCCGCTGATGGACGATCCGTCACTGACCGCGCCGGAATTGGTGAAGCTGATTTGACCCTGCGTCGACTGGACCGTGACAGCAATGCAAAACAAAAATGCTGACGCAAAGGTCCGCAGTTGGAAACCTGACATGGGCGTGAATCCGGTAAGGTTTTGTGAGGGAAGGATTGCACTTGGATGAGGGTGGGAACCTCGTGCCTGACCTTTTTCGAACTCATCTCCGGTCGCTCATGAGCGTTGCCCCGCGGTTGGTTGTCGGTTTTCTGCGTGACGAACTACCTGTGCCGATTTTGACGAAAATTCACGGCAAAACAGCTGAATTGATCGTGCCAGCATTCGTTGCCAGCACAACCACTGCGATCAAGCCGATTTTCGCGTCGGAAGGCTGAAAGTCGACCGCTGTGAGTCTTGCAGCTCAAGCCCGAACTGATGTGCAACGCCGCCGTCGACGACGGTGGGAGCCACCGGAGTCATCCCAGCTTTGCGAGCCATCTGGTGAGCGGCGCGGTGGTTCGCGGTGGTCTGAATGATCATCTGCCGAGTCCCTCCGTTCGCAGCAAGCCGATCGATGACTCTTTCGAGCAGAGCTGATCCGTAGCCCTGATTGCGGAAAGAAGGTTTGATCAGAATGCCAACGTGGATCTGGCCGTTGCCTGATCGTTCCGGTCGGTCCAGTGAGGCGATGCCGACCGATTGTCCGCATGGCAGACGAAACATCAGCCGTGAACTGGAAGGGCGATTCAACGCGCTTGTGAAACAGCGCTGACCTTCGTCCGTTTCCAGGTCGATCCTTCGCAGAGCACACGCTCGGGACTCGGGATCGCTACGCCACCGTCGGATGGTCGGCCAATCCTTCGGAACAGCCGATTCCAGCTTCAAATGATCGCTTGCCAAGCGTCGGGCAACTCGATCAGCAGCCTGTTGATCAAAACTGGCGAGCCCTGCACGGGTTAAATCTTGCCGATGATCGCGATCTCGAATCAAGCGTCCAACCGATCGACGAAACTCCGAACGGCCTGACGCATCGAGCTTCAATTCTGTCGGTTTGGCTGCTTTCGACTGGACTTCCGAGCCGTCCACAAAACTGCTCAACCGGCATACCGGGATTCCACGCATCCCAAGCGCGACCGAGTTCTTTTCATTGTCCACGATCGCCAACTGGACAGGGATCATGGATTGTAAGCGACGTTCGACGGATCCCCAGAAACGCAGGGTAACTTTGGGATTTGCCTTCTTCAGGCGAACGAGTTCGACGCAGTCTCGCTGACGAGGGCTTCCGATGACATCAATCGATGTGCGATCGACGGCCGTCTCTATCACGTCCGCTACCGTTTGAGCCAACCTGTTAGTCGAGGTTCTATCGCTCAGCCAAAGTAGGATTTTCGTCGCTTGGCGAGGACACGCGGCAACATCCAGTTCGGAAACACTCACGTCATTTCCAATGGTTGGGATGCGATATCGATCACCGTCAAGGACACAACGTGCTTGGCGGTGGTCCGTCTGTCTGCCGTCCGAATCAGGAGAAATCAAGAAATCCGCTTTCCCATGTCGCGAGACCATGGTATCCGGCCATTGCTCTATCGCGGCCAATTTCCAAACCCGTTTGACAGCGGAACAATCAAATTCTGGGCGATCAAAGCGTGATTGGCCACTCGTGCCGTCAACGACAATCCAACCCGAAACGCATTGCGGGGCGATTGGTTCGTTTCCAGTCGAAGTCGAGACGCCACGGTCCGTGTTCGTCGCAGGAAGGAATTCAATTTGCAACTTATTCAACTGACGAATCAGGCTGCCCGGCAGATCGGCATGAGCCAACGCCGCGGTTCCTCCAAGTTTTTGCCACGCCCGAGCCAGCCGCAGAGATCGATGAACGTGCCGAAAACCAGTCGAGGGACTCGCGTTGGGCCGAAGGAGCAGGTTCTGATCACGAGCTAACATGCGAACTCAATTCAAAGGAAGTTGTTTCATGTTTCATATCATCCAGTTCCATTGTTTTCGTCACACCATCAAGCCCACGTGCAGGCGGACGTGTATTTTCTTGCTCTTTTGTTAAAGTTATGGCATACATTCAAGAGTTGACATTTACCTGAAGCGTGATGTTCCTCCGTGCATCGCTGCTATCATTTCTAGGTGCTGAATTGATCCGGTTTTCACTTTCTTTGATCGCTTTATTGCTTGTTCCTGCCATCGGGGCAGGGCAGAGCGATTTTCACCGTCCGCCAATTTCATACGACCAAGCCACCGCGACGGATGCGGTTGCTCGACTCAGCAAGGCAATTGAATCCGGCGAAGTGGAAATCGATTGGGACGAGGATCAAGGCTGGCTACCTTCGTTGCTTGAAAAACTGAATGTCTCTTCGGCCTCGCAGACCTTGGTTTTTTCTAAAACCAGCCTCCAGATCGAGCATATTTCTCCCGCTAATCCGCGAGCGTTGTATTTCAATGACGAGGTCTACGTCGGAGCGGTTCCGGGGGCACCGCGAATCGAACTTTCAGCGGTCGATCCGAAATTGGGAGCCGTTTTCTATACAGTCGACAATGAGAAGTCGTCAGACGAGTCAACGGGGCCGACCATCGTTCGCGACCAACACGAGTGCCTGCGATGTCATTCGACCGGAAAAACGCAAGACGTGCCAGGCTTTTTGATTCGTTCCGTCTACCCTAAGCGATCGGGGCATCCTCGCTACGAACTGGGAACCGCGACCACCGATCACACGACGCCAATGGAAGAACGATTCGGTGGCTGGTACGTCACAGGCAGTCATGGCTCGATTCGTCATCGCGGTAACGTGTTTGCAACGTCCGACACCGATCACCCGATGGATCTGGATGTCGGAGCCAATCAAGCAGCAATTCCCAATCGAATCGCATCGAAGAAGTACTTGGAACCCTCCAGTGATATTGTGGCATTGATGGTGTTGGAGCATCAGTCACAAATGCACAACGCGATCACGCGAGCCAGCTATGAGACTCGGATGGCAATGCACTACCAAGTCGTGATGAACAAAGCACTCGAACGCCCCGAGGACTTCATCTCCGATTCCACCACACGCCGGATTCAAGACGCCGGGGACAATCTGCTTCGCCATCTTTTGTTCGCCGACGAAGCACCACTTGCCGATCAAATCGTGGGCGAACCGAAATTCATTGCCGACTTTCAGAAGCAGGCCAAACGCGATTCGCAGGGTCGTTCACTGCGAGATTTCGATTTGAAGAAACGCATGTTCGTTCATCCTTGCAGCTTCCTGATCCACAGCGAAGCTTTTGAATCGCTGCCCACCGAGGTTCGGGATTATGTTGAACGGCGATTGGTAGAAGTCCTTACCGGTCAGACGGACGATGACTTTCCTTCGTTGTCCAAAGACGATCGCCGTGACATTTTAGCCATCCTGACCGAAACCATGCCGCGAATGAATAACCGCCGAAAGAGTCGGTTGCATGAAGAAGGCTCCTGAAAGGCGTCGAGCTTGTAATATCGAGCTTGTACCAAATAACAGCGACGTCTTCATCGCGAAAGTCACTAAGGACCGAGCGCTTAATCAAAGTCGTCTTTCGCTCCGCGAAAGCAACGTTTTGAGCGACTCTCGCGTAGCAAAAGGCGACATTTATTTGTCGCACACTCGTTACTTGCGCAGTTGACGTGTCATTTCAGAAAACGCCTTCTTCATTTTCTTGTTCTCAAACGGACGCAAGTCGGGAACCGCGAGGCTGGTGATCGCGTCGAAAGCCCGGCGGCTGACAGCCATCAGTTCCGCCATGTCCTTGCTGAGTGCGGCAGTCTTGTATGTATTGGCGGCCGTCAGGATGTTCTTCTTGCACTCGAGGTTCGCCATCATCATTTGATGTTTTTGATGCGACAGGCTTTCCTTGTAGAACACTGCCACCTCGTACGTTTCTTGGTTGCTGGCGATGTTGTTGCGCAGCACGTCTGCGTTACCTCCCAGTTTGATCGCTCGTTCCGCGTCGTCGATATTCTTCTGGGCCTGTTCGGCAAACTTTTGCAACTGGGGGTAGTATACTTCGTCAACGTTGTCCACAAATTTATTCTGCAAACGGTCGACCGTCTTGAGCAGCATCAAGTAAACACCGTAGTACTTCTTAGCCGCCTCGGGATCTTCACCCGATTGCTCGGTTAGTTTTTCCAGCTTCAATGCAAAACGTTTCGCGTTGTCGAAGATGACGCTGATTCGCACAAACTCGTCGCCCGTCACCGACTCAAGCAACATATCGATCGTTTCCGCATCAAGCTCCATTCCGATCTTGTTCAGTTGAGCCAGCAAGGCGTCTTTCTCTGCCTGAATTTCCACCTTGGCAACTTCGATGTCGGCACGAGCCGTTTCGATTTTCTTGTCGTATCCCGAACGCGTTGTGACCAAAGGATTGTAGGAAGAGTCCGGAGCGGAAATTCGTTTCCGCTGGTAGACCGTGATTCGGCCAAGTTCGGTTTCAATCTGTTTTTTCAGTTTCGCGATCTTCTCCCGGCGATCGGTAATCCCCGAGACCCCCAACGCTTCAGCCGCCACGTCCAGGTAAGACTGGATTTTCTCTTGCTGGTCTTCTCGTGTCTTGCTGAGGAAGTTGTAGAACGCCAGATCCTCCTCACCCGGTAGTTGATGCTTTTCGTCAAACATTTCCAGCGCCTTATCCAGCGCACCATGAGCTTGTTCGAAAAACCGACGCGTGTCCTCTTCTTCGGCTTGGCGATCTTGCTGCATCAGTTCCAACGTCTGAGCCTGTACCGGGATCATTACGATGAACAGGCAGACGATTGGTAACGAGAGTTTGATGATTCCGGTTGAAGCCATGGTATTCCTGCACATGATCGATCGAGTTCGGTCGTTGCCGTCATTGTAGAGTTGTCTCAGTTATGGACCAGTTCGGTTTTGAGAGGCCGATATTGGAACGTTTTTGGGTTCGAGAAACGTGGATATTTCCGGATCAGACAGAATCCGTTGAGTTTCATGCAAAAGCGTGACGGCGCGGAGTTTTAGTAAGGAACGATTCCGGGCTTCGCGATTTTGCCTGAGTCGTTGAGTGCCTTGCTCGCTGTCAAATTTGGCCGGGTCAAAAAATAACGGCTGCGGGAAGATACTCTTCCCGCAGCCGAGCCAATCGCCCTCGTCATCGACATGGCGGCAGAATCTGCCTCACGTCGGAATCCGGGTGAACGTAGATCGAATTTTTGCTCTGGGCTACGGGAGGAAGGCCGCTCCGGTGACAAGCAACGCTTGTCGCCTAGCTCCGTCCAAGCTGATCGGAATCGGGTCCTTTAACCATGGAGCACAATTGCCCGGTCGGTAATAACCGAGTGCGTACTGGCACTCGTTGGCCGGATGGATCGCGGCTTGATACGGCACGGTGGCAAGGCTGACAAAGAAGTGAGCCACCGATTGCACCGGTTGCGTGAACGGTCCGTGCGAATGTCCATAACGTTCCAGTTGCACGTTCTCGAAGAACAGAGTCTTGTGGCACAAATTCGATGCCGTCCAAGTGAACGTTTGAGGAATCCAGTTGCGTTGCACCGATCCACGATTGCCAACGCTGCAAATGGTCGGAAGTCGCCAAAACTCTGACACGGCTGCCAAACTCGATTCACTCAGTCGAGCGTGGGCAACTTTTTGCCCGCTGTCCAGAATCACATAACCGCGTCTCAGATCTTGCATGGCTCCGGTGGCGATCACGTTCCCGCTCGGGTCTGTCCAGCTGCGACCAATCGAATCAGGGGAGCCGGGCAGACTGCTGGCAGGAGGCGAAATATCAAGTGCGATGTCGCGGATTGAACTGTCGAGCAGTTCCCTGCGAAAGGTGTCGCAATCTTTGATGGGTAGCTTGGCCATGGAGTCATCGTCGTCGTCTTCAGATTCGTCGTCATCACTTCGCTCACGCATACGCCTGAGTTCTGCGTCGATGTCTCGGTCCAGATCGTCCAAGTCGTCTTCGCGGTCGAATGAATCATCCACGTCTTCAAGCTGGTCGGGACCATCGTCGATCGGAACGAAGTCGTCGAGCGTTTCGATCTGACGGTTCGTTCGCAAACGGTTGGGAACGTCTTCAAAATCATTTTCTGTTTCTCCGCCTGCTTCTTGGCGACTGCGAGACAGAATGGAAACCTGTTGCCCGCGAGTCGATTGTGAAACTCGTGGTGAGCGAAGGCGGTCGGGAGACTGCACGGCAGTCATACGAGCCGTCGGCATGATCTCTTCGTCGACCCGGTCGGATTCACGTTGGTCGTCTGAGCCGAAGGAGTTTATCGGACGTCGGTAATCGGTCGCGAATTCAACCGGCTCCAACGATTCATCGTACTGGTCGACTCGTTCGGGGCGGATATTTCGGCGGTTCTCATGGGAAGCGACTCGATGACGTTTGAGCGAACGGCTTGCCTGATCAAAACGGTGTCGCGCGGGTTGTTCGAGGGTCGCCGTTTCAGTGACTCGGGCGTTTTGTCCCGTTGTGTAGTCCTCGTCGCGAACCGCTTCGGTCGGCTCGGATCGCTTCGCACCGGAAGTTCGCTTCAAAGCAGCTGAAATGTGGTCCTGCAGACCGGGGCGACGGATTCTCGTTTGCTGCCTTGGCTGGGCTGCGGGTGCCGGCTCGCTTTTGAATCCATGTAATCCAACGAAACGATTGGCTGCGTTGTCGTTTCTCGCCATGTTTCTGGCGGGCGGAATTTCGCGTGTCGCAACGGGAACTGGAGTCGAGTCCGGCATTGCGAGAGAATCATCATTCAGTTTCGTGACCGTTGGTCGCCCAGCATAAGAAGTCTGTTGAGTCGTATTGCGACGTCCGTTGACCGATTCGCCATCAAACATTGCGCGGGCAACTCGCGGTGTCTGATGGGATCGCTCAAAGGGTGACCGAGGAGGCACATGCACAGGAGGTGCATAACGGGCAGGTTCCGATGTGGAAGCCCGAGCGGTCGCTAGATCGCGGTCGGGAACCTGAGTGATACGGGTCGGAGGTGGGCTCGCATAGCCGCTGACTTGAATCGCATGGCAAGGACTGGCGATGGCGACTGAAAAGAGCAGCGCGGGTACGCCGCAAACTGCCACTCGCTGGCTGCGCTGCAGCATCGAGAAAACACTAGCCGTGGTCTGAGGACGGGGACTCCGTACTGTAATTGGGAGCCTCTTGAGTAATCGCAATATCATGTGGGTGGCTTTCTCTAACGCTTGCCGCTGATACCTGAATAAAGTTCGCATCGGTGCGCAACTGATCGACCGTCTGCGTGCCGCAATAACCCATGCCTGCACGCAGCCCGCCTACCAATTGGTACACGAAATCACTCAACGCCCCCTTGAAAGGGACTCGACCTTCCACACCCTCAGGCACCAGTTTCCCAGGCCCGGATTCGGACTGTCGATAACGTTCGCTGGAACCCTTGACCATCGCGCCAAGAGAACCCATACCACGGTACACTTTGAAAGTGCGCCCCTGGTACAAAATCACTTCGCCCGGACTTTCGTTCAAACCGGCAAACAATCCCCCAATCATCACGCAGCTTGCGCCGGCAGCGATGGCTTTGGTGATGTCACCCGAGTATCGAATTCCTCCGTCCGCAATAACTGGAATGTTGTGTTTCAAGGCGGCCTGGTTCGCTTCGTAGATCGCCGTAACCTGAGGCACTCCAATGCCGCTGACCACGCGAGTCGTACAAATTGAACCGGGACCGATCCCGATTTTCACCGCGTCGGCACCCGCCCCGATCAACGCTTCGCAACCCTCGGCGGTTGCCACGTTCCCCGCGACGACATCAATGTCCCAACGCTGTTTGATTGATTTAACGGTCTCGATCACATTCTGGCTGTGACCATGAGCGCTATCCACGATCAAGACATCCACATCCTTGTTGATCAGCTTCTCGGCACGCTCCAAATCATGGACGCCGATAGCCGCTCCGACGCGAAGTCTTCCCTGAGTGTCTTTGCACGCGTTGGGAAAATGACGCATCATGTCGATGTCGCGGATCGTAATAAGGCCCGCTAGTTTCTTATCTTCGTCAATCAGCAGAAGCTTCTCCACCTTTTTAGCCGTTAAAATCTTTTCAGCTTCCTCAAGCGTTACAGTCCCTTGTTCGGTGACGTTCGCGGTGACTAGGTTGTCCTTGGTCATCACCTCGGAAACCGCGATTTCGCTCGATTCCAAGAACTTCAGATCGCGACGGGTCAGAATGCCGACGAGCGTTTTGTCTGCTAGCACGATGGGCACGCCCGAGACATTATTTTGAGCCATCATCTGTTGTGCGTAGGCGACGGTCGCGTCAGGAGGCAGGGTCACCGGATCAACAATCACGCCGTTGGCCGATCGCTTGACCTTGTAAACCTCTTCCGCCTGAGCCTCGGCGGACATGTTCTTGTGGATCACGCCAAGGCCACCGACTTTGGCTAGGCCGATTGCCATAGCGCTCTCGGTGACGGTGTCCATGGGTGAACTGAGCAGCGGGACGTTCAGACGGATGCGATTGGTCAGCCGCGTGCTAACATCCACCTCCGAGGGCACGACTTCGCTGTACCGAGGCTCCAGCAGCACGTCGTCAAAAGTGATGGCGGTATGGCGGATTTTATCGTGCAGGCTCATCGTGATCCTCGTCGTCAAGCGGCGGGAATCGCGGTCGCGCTCCACCGAAGCTCATTTTTGGGTAAGCCCGGTATTATGAGATTCAGGGGCTCGGTTGGCAATCAGCCTTCCGATGGAGGGCAGACAGCCGCTTTCATGACGGCATCCATTCATGCTTGATCCCAGACGCTCTGAAGTGCAGTTTGATGAAGTGCAGTGTTGAATAACGGATAACGGTAAGTCACAAAGGACGGACCGATAGAGCGACCGTGACGGAGTCGCGGTCATGCATTGGGGATCGGGTAACGTTGCCAATGGTCGGCAAGGTGAGCCAGTAATCCGTCGATCGTTTTCTTCTGAATCTGATGAGGCGGCGACCAACGAAGCCACTCATGACTCTCGTGTTCGGTTACCAGAATCTCAACTTCGCGAACCAGTTCGGCCAGATAAACGATCAGTGTTTTCATGACCGGTTTATCACCGTACCGTTTCAGGTTAACCTCGTATCTGTGCTGGAACAGGAAATCGGAATCAATCCTGATATCCGATTCTGAGATTCCCGTTTCCTCAATCAGTTCGCGCAGGGCAGTTTCTTCGTCGGTCTCGCCCGGATCGACGTGACCTTTAGGGATGTCCCAGCGGTCAACATGTTTCATCAGCAGAACACTATGCTCCGGCTGGCGGCGAAAAATCAGAAAACCACACGATCTTGCAACTTGCACTTCCTGCTCCGGTAACAGAATCCAGATTCGATAAACTCTCACGATGGCCTGTTGGGGCTCGTTGGCTCGCATGAAAATTTATACTCGGACAGGTGACGATGGGGAAACCGGACTGCTCGGTGGGCAGCGAGTTTCGAAGGCTCATCAGCTGATCGAAGTTTGTGGATCGTTGGATGAAGCCAACAGCTGGCTGGGCCTAGTCCGGTGCGAGCCGCTTGATGATCGAATTGATCAATTGCTCACTCAAATTCAGAGCCGTCTATTTGACCTAGGCAGCCGGGTCGCGGCCTGCCAGACCGAGTCCACTCGTGCGGCGGATTTTCCGGTATCTTGTATCGAAGATCTGGAGTCAGCGATCGACGACTGGGATTCCACGTTGCCCCCCTTGGAAGCGTTTATTCTTCCCAGTGGATGTGAAGCCGGATGCCGGTTGCACATGGCTAGATCGGTCTGTCGGCGGGCGGAACGGCAGTTGGTTGCGTTGATGGAAACGCTCGGTTCCAAGGAACTGAAGTTAGAGATGATGTACTTGAACAGGCTTTCGGACTTGCTGTTCGTGTTGGCTCGATCAGTCAATCAAGTGGCTGGGAAGCTTGAAACAAACTGGACGGCCAACCGGTTGGGCAGTTCGGACTGACGGATTCCTTCGGTCAAAGATCACCATTATCGGGGGGTTAAGGGCGATTGCCGTTAAAGAATCGCGATCAGGACGATTCAACGAATAGATTTTTCGCCTCGTCCAGCTGATGAGGGTGAGTAATCATCCCGCATGAGCTATAATTCAAGCGAGCCGTTAACGGTGGTCGATTGGTCTGTTTCCAGTCGGTGGTTAGCTAAGGGGGGTGCGGTGCGACGCTGCCGGAATCTCCCCACGTTGTTTAAGCGTTATAGAGAAAGTTCTGCAAATGAAAAAAGTCGAAGCAATTATTCGCCATTTCAAACTGGATGACATCAAAACTGCGCTGACCGAAGTTGGCGTGGAAGGCATGACCATCACAGAAGTTAAAGGCTACGGCCGTCAAAAGGGCCACACTGAAATGTACCGTGGCAACGAATACGCCATCGACTTTGTTCCAAAAGTCAAAATGGAAGTCGTTGTTGGCGAAGACATCGTGAAAAAAGTCGTCGACACAATCATGTCGAAGGCTCAAACCGGTCAGATGGGAGACGGCAAAATTTTCATCTCTGATCTGTCAGAAGTCATTCGCATCCGAACGGGTGAAACGGGCGGTGACGCCGTGTAGCGGGAGGGACATGTGTCTCTTGTTTCCTGATCACGTTTTTGTGATCTGGTCCGGTTCGACCGAGCGCGGTGTTGACCACAACCGCTCGAATGTCACTTGGATTGCAGTGGATCGCAAGGCAATATTGACCACCTGTTGCCGTCGTTTCAAGCTGCAATGAATTGAACTTACGCCCGGCTTCATCGTCGGCGACAGCGGAATTACGCGATGACCTTTTCAAGCATCGGGATGCGACCGGCCGTAACAGCGGCGCGTCAACGCTGGACCGAAGGTCGCCGGGAAATTCGCAAGTTGCACGATGATGGAACGCCTGGGCGATTGGTCTGTCACCGCATGAGCGACTTGCTGGATGCGGTGTTAATCGATATCTACCAATCGGCGATCCGAGATTACTCGGATGAGCTTGCCTCGCGAGTCACGCTGGTGTTGCTGGGGGGATGTGGCCGACGGGACATCGCGCCATGGTCCGATGTCGATCTGATGACCCTGTATCAGGGTAGCTTGACCGACGAGGTCGTTGAGTTTTCTCGCCGGATCAGTCAGGACGTAACCGATTCCGGTCTGCATCTGGGATACAGTCTGCGGACGCCTCGGGAAGCATGTTCGATGGCGTTGCAGGACGCGTACGTTCTCTCGTCCCTGACAGAAGCCCGGTATCTGTGCGGCAACCAACCGCTGCTGAAAAAGTTCAAGCAGCGGTTCAAGCGGATTGTCATGCGCCGATCGACAAATATGATTCGCGGAATCCTTGCCGCTCGTGAGGAAGAGCGAGTCGAGTTCGGTGAAACGGTCTATCTGCTGCGCCCGAATATCAAGAAATCACGGGGGGCGTTGCGGGACGTTCACTTGATCCGCTGGCTTGGGTTTGTGCGCTACGGCGTCACCGATCTTCAAGAGTTGCTGCGCAAGGGCGGGCTGTCGACGGCGGATACGAAACAGCTGAACAAGTCAACCGAATTCCTGCTGCGTGTGCGGAATGAAATGCACTTTAACGCGGACAAGGCAGCCGATCTGTTGGGGCGAAACGAACAGGTTCGACTGGCCGAAATGTTTGGTTATTCGGGTTCCGATGCGCTGTTGTCGGTTGAAAGTTTCATGCGGGATTATTTCCGCTACACCAGCCGAATCAGCTACATTTGCAACCACTTCGTTTCAAAAATGCTGGCTCGCAAACGCGGGACGGCGTCAGCCGTGTTGCAACCGCTGCTGGCGCAGCAGATCGACGATCACTTTGTCGTGGGTCCAATGCAGATCGGAGTCGCCCCCGGCTCGATTGAAGAGGTCAGTTCGGATCTGGAACAGGTGTTGCATTTGATGCAACTGGCGTCGCTGCACGAAAAAGATCTTGAGCACGACACGTGGATCGCCATTCGGCATGAGATGCTGAAGAATCCGGACATTAAGTTCACTCGCGAGTGTGCTCAGCGATTCATGGCTTTGCTGTCCGGGACGGCGCGACTGGCTGGCTTGCTTCGTCGACTGCATGAGATGCTGGTGCTGGAGAAGATTATTCCCGGCTTTCATCACGTGCGTGGCCTGCTGCAATTCAATGAGTATCACAAGTACACGGTTGATGAACACTCATTGCGAGCCGTGGCGTTCGCGTTGGAATATCAGAATGACAATACTCAGGTTGGCCACGTGTATCGAAAAATCAGGCGCAAGAACATTTTGCACTTGGCTCTGTTATTGCACGATCTGGGGAAAGGCTTCGATGAAGATCACAGCGAAGTCGGACGTCGGATTGCCAAGGAGACTGGCGAGCGATTCGGACTTTCGGAAGACGACACCAGTGACGTGATGTTCCTCGTTCATAACCATTTGGTCATGTCTCACCTAGCGTTTCATCGTGACATCAATGATTTGTCATTGGTGGCTGAGTTCGCGTCCAATCTTGGCTCGATGGAAATGCTGTCCATGCTGTACGTGTTAACCTGTTCGGATGTTAAAGCCGTCGGGCCGGAAGTGATGACTGCGTGGAAGCAGGGTCTGTTGGATGAACTGTTTGTCAATGCTCGATCCGTGTTGACCGGCAAAAAGGGGCAGGCTTCGAAGTTGAGGTTGGCCTCGTTCTATGACGAAGTGGGTGAGCAGGCGGAAAATGATGAAACGTCGGCGTGGCTCAAGGAGAAAGCAGAAGGGCTTCCCAACAACTACTGTACGTCACATTCGCCCGAAATCGTTGCCTCGCAATTGCTGATGCTGCGTGGAATCAACAGCGAGAACGTGTTCTGTTGGGTGAATCCGGTTCAAAACACCAGACTGCATGAAGTCTGTGTCGGCAAATTGTTGAGAGTTCGTTCGGGCAACTTTTACAAGTTGACTGGAATCCTGATGTCGATGGGATTAAGAATTCAATCGGCCGACATCAAGATGATCGACGATCAAACGGTCTGGTACTGGTTTCAATTTGAAGATAGCGAAAACGCGAATCCATCGACGCTCCGGTTACAAGAGATCCGGCAACGTACGCTCGATTTGATCAATGGCATTGAAGATGGTCCTCCCAAGTTCCGCAAAGTCTGGGGCTCTGAAGCAGACGACAGCCTTGCGGCTCAGCTTTCTCGACCGAAGATTCAAGTTCGGATCAACAACGAAACGGTCAGCAACGCTACAATTATTGATATCTTCGCGTATGACAAGATTGGTTTGCTGTACCGTGTTACGAAAAAGATTTACAAGCTGGGATTGGATTTACGGTTCGCTCGTGTCGCCACGTACGGACATCAAGTAATCGACGTTTTTTACGTGACCGACGCCGAGGGGAACAAGATTCGCAATTTGAATCAGATCCAAATTATCAAACGGGAACTCCACGATACGGTAACTCAGTTCCTTGGCGCCGGTGACGAAAGTTAAGCAATAATGAATTTGTCTCAGGTGCAAAAGAAATCCGACCATCCTGTTGCAACCGCGCTGACGTTGATCTTTTTCGCATGCCTTGTGTTCGCTCCGGTGTTGATTCAGCATGAACCGTTGCGTTGGCAGGCAGCGCAAGCGATGTTGCAATATGATGCAGGCAACCGGGATGACGCGATCAAATCACTCCAACAGATTGCGCTGAAAGCCCCGGACGACGGATACGTGCAGACGAGATTGGTTTATTGGTTGTCAGAAAACGGGCAAGCCGAGAAAGCCATCAAGCATTGCGAACAGCAGCTGGTTCGAAATCCGGACTCTCAAGATTGGTTGGAACTGAGGCGGCATGCGGAGTGCGAGGCAGGCGATTTCAAGGCAGCTTGGCAGACGTTTCAAGAACTGAAAACGATTCGGACTCAGCGTGTTTCCCGAACATCCGACGAATTGAATGAGCAGGCGTACTTTCGAGCGTTGGCGGATGAAGATCTGAAAACCGCCGCCGCTGAAATTCAAACGGCAGTTTCGACAGCCACCTCTCGATCGGCGGGAGCTGACTTCTTGGTGCCGCTACCCAGCCAAGCGTTGATTGCCGCAGGTCTCCTGTCACGCCGCACCGGCAGCCAATCGGTTGTGCTGCCTCAATTGAATCGACGCATTGAAATTGCCGAGCGAGCCTTGGAGGATCGCGAGAACTCGGTGGGAGCCTCACTTGCCCAGTACTCCGTAAAATCTTTTCCGCCGAGCGAACAGCAAGAATCATCGCTCGACGAAATGCGGTCCAGTATCGAGTTTCGCCGACGCGAGTTGGCTTTTCTGATGGTCTGCCGCGCGTTGATGTTCGAAGACCTGGATCAACCGGAGCGATGTGACCTCGATCGGGCTCAGGTTGTTGAGCTTGGGTTCGAGCCACAGTTGGTTGCGGATTTGCTCCCCGACGATTCGGTCTGCAACGCGCTGGCGATGAGGGCGGTTGCTTACTTGGATACGCGAGCGCTGGTGCTGACCAAAATGCCTTGGAGTGAGCCAGATGATTTGATTGACGGCGTTTCGACGATCAAAGACGCAATCGCCGACGCAAGTATCGCGGTGACGGTTTCCGAAGTGATTGACCACTTCGTGAGAACATCGTCAGACTTTTCGACCGACGAACAAAATCGATTCAGAAAAACGTTCGCAGCGGTGTTGCATCATCGTGTGATGGCGAACCGAAAAGCCGGGAACTCCGATGCGGTGAACTCAGATCGCCAGCGGATCGAGTCGCTGGGTTATGATCCGGATGGGAACCTGTACTGATCCGGCGATCGATCACGGATGGTGTCTGTAAAACTTCGCGTTTGCGACGTGCTACCGTTTGATCTTGGTTCCGCGAAGGCAAAACCAGCCGGATGCGATTGTTAGAACCGCCAGCAGGCCAGCGATTTCGGGGTCCATGTGCTGAGCCATTTGACCAAGCTCAAATTGGAGCAATCGAAAGTAGCGATAGATCAGGTCCATGTTGAACCCCATTCAGGAGAAGTTACAGGAAGGGCGGTAGCCCGAAAGGGACAACGTGCCCTTAGAAGACCCTAGGTTTTTGCAATCCGGACATCGCCATTCTTGAGCCAATTTCTTCTCTTTGGCACGTTCAGGATTGATGAATTTGACGCTTGATTGGGTCGGTCGGGCAATTGAGCCTCGAAATTCTCGGCCATGACAACCGCGAGGAATCGATTCTCCCTCGATGCCTAAGGATCGTTCTGGTGTTTCATCTCGCTTAAATGCCCGGTTCACCAACTACATAAGTTTCTGCCGCCCAATGGATTGCGTTTTTGTCTAACTGGAGCCTTTAGAGGTCGCCAAGCACTACGTGAATCGCCGTAAATCTCGTTATTTCCAGAACTTGTTCCGTTAAATTTCTTCCTGTGCATGGGCCTGACGCCTTGCATGCGAGAGCGATTCGCGATATTTTCTTCATCTTCGATTGAGGAAATCAGTCGTCGACCGCTGAGCGGAATGCTCGGCGAACGCCCTGATGGCGCGGTAGCTCAATTGGTTAGAGCCCCGGACTGTCGATCCGGAGGTTGCGGGTTCGAGTCCCGTCCGCGTCGCTTGTGAATAACCCCATGAAACCCAGTGTTTTGTGGGGTTTTTTCATGTTCTGAGCGCGAGTTTCGAATGCCGGCTTTTTCACCTGAAATACCCCTGTTTTTCAATTCTTGCTGGCCCCACTGCTGGCCCAAAAATGGCTGGCTCTGATCCGTGCCGGTTGCTCGGGCTCCTTCCGTCAGTTGGCCGGTCGGAATCGGTTGTAGCTTTTCGATGTCGGCTGCCGTGTCCTTGATCGAAAGATGGGTGTAGACATTCGCTGTCAGTTCGGGCTTTGAATGCCTGGCCAGTTCCTGAGCCGCTTTGAGCGACACGCCCGCGCGAGCCAATCCGGTGATGAACTGGTGTCGTAGCGCGTGAAAGTCGTAATCCTTACCGTCGATCGTGTAAGAAATCCCGGCTGCAGCCAGATCGCCACGAATCATTTCGGCCCCGTCGTCGGTCCACGCTCCCGGCCAGAGTGTTTCCGGTGTCCGATCAATCGACAGGGTAGGGCGGGGCATCGAGCCGATGTATTCCGCCAGCCTCGCTGCCAAGTCGCTGCGTAGTGGAATGACGGCCAGCTGCTTGTTCTTCGTGTAGGCGGCTTCAACGGTAACCGTGGGCGAATCGCCGAACTCGAACGAGTCTGTCCGAAGTGAGCCGATCTCCGATGCCCTGAGCCCCGTATAAGCTGCCACGGTGTAAATCATAGCTCGATCGGCATTCGATAGCCCTCGGAAACTGCGGTCGCTGTTTGTGGTCGCGGCGATCAAAGAGGCGAACTCGGCTTCATCCAGAACACGGCGTTGTTTTCGCACGTCGCTGCCGTCGTTTAGCTTTTCAAGATCGTTGAACGGGTTCGTATCGGCTTTCCGGCCCGG
>CALFWL010000237.1 GCA_937928215.1 uncultured Pirellulaceae bacterium
TCAATCCAGAGGGAAATCATCTTCAAGGACGGATTCGTCGTATAGCGGTAGAAAGCGGTAGTAGACTTCCAACGTCATGCAGGCCAAGGACGTGGCATAGAGTCGACCGGCGGCAATCGAGTATTTTTCGTCGAACATCCAGCTGCCGGTTGCGGGGCCTTCGCGTTCCTGCTGCTCCACCAGATAGTCTCTCATACCGGTGTTCCAAGTTTTCCACATGTCTCCACCGTATTGCTTCATCACCTGAGTCGCATAGTAGTTGTAATACATGCTGGTGACTCGGTCGTGTGAACCTTCGTTGTCCGATCCCCACTCGTCCAAAAGATTGACTCCGTTGCGGATCTCGGCCGAATCCTTTTCAGCGCCCAAATACATGCGGCACAACAGACCAATCGCGGTGCAGGCTCGTAGAGACGCGGTTTTTCGATCGGGCTTGCTCATGTAGCCGAACATGCCAATGTCGGAGTTACCCATCTGAGTCAGAAACTTTTTGGTCAGTTTGATGGTCCGAGGTTTGACTTCCAGACCGGATCCGATCGCGCTTTTCATGGCCATGACCTGCCAGCCGACGACGGAAGTGTCCCCTTTCTCTTTTGGGCTGTAGCGCCAACCGCCGCCGCTGTCTTCCTGAGTATGTTCGATGTAGCGAATGGCTTGTTGAGCATAAGGGCCCAGTTCGGGGTCTTCGGTCATCGCATAGGCTTCGCACAACACGATGGAAACCAGGCCGTGCGAGTACATTGTTCCGCCGGGTTCATGAAACGAAATTCCCTTGCCGATCGGGCGACCACGCTCCAGCAAAAACTTCAATCCCTCAAAAACGTTATCTTTATACTTTCCGGTCATATGAGTCTGGCCGTGTCCCAGCAGTGGAAGCAACGCCAATGCGGTGGCGGCGTTCCGCGAGGGGTGCTCGCTTGCCATTTCGCCCGGGTCCGGGCTGGTTCGAGTTCCCGGGCCAAGCTGGTGGTTCAAGCTCCAGCCGCCGTCGGGCAGTTGATGATCGACAATCCATTTAAGTGCTAACTCGACCGCCGATTCCGATTCCGCTGAACCGCCGTACTTTCTGAGTGCTTCGCCTCGTGAGCTTCCGGCCCGCATGCTCGTTTCGTTGCCCGCTGACATCGCGTTGGATTCGGACGGGGTCGATTCCATCTCCATGTGACTGTCGACTCCTGCCATGATTTCTCCGATGTCGATCGTCGCTTCAGGGGCAATCGCTTCGGTCGGGTCGGTCACTTCGGCGGCAGCACTGGCGGCCAGCTCGGATTCGAGCGATTCGGTCAATTCGTCAAACGTATCCAAGCTAATGTCGACCGAGTCGATCGTGCTGTCCGACGACGGAGCGCCATCAAAGGAGATTGATTTCGGGGCGGGTCTGGGCAGCGCGAAGAATGCCGCGACCAAAATCAGAGCAATATGAACCAACAGGCTGACCAGCCAACTGGGAACCACCGTAAATAACAGAAACCGACCGCTGCCAGAATCATCCGGTAAGTCTTCGCGGTCTGCGCGAATTTTGTTGCCCGCCTTGGCATCAGGTCGTGCCGCAGGCGACCGCCGAGGTGCCGGCGAAGAAGTCGGATTGGACGAAGGAGGCTGCGAGTTCATGGCCAAAGGACGGTTCGAAACATCGAAGGGTCGTGATGGTGGTTACTCTTGAGGGACTTTACGTTATACCATAACCGAGAAGCGGTTCAGGCGAGCGGCGACTGAGAATATATTTGCAACATGGCGGCAACATTGGTTGCTTCTGGGCGTTCCAGAACATTTACCGGCATGTTCCATTCTGCCAATCGCCTCAAGGCAATTCAAACGGAAACTTTTCACTGATCGGGCGTGAGATTTGAGCGATTCACCGCGAGTGATAAAAACGATCGACCAACTAACAGCGTTCGTCCGTGAAGCACGCGCCGCAGGAAAAACGATCGGTCTGGTCCCGACCATGGGCGCGTTGCACGAAGGGCATTTGAGCCTGGTTCGTCGATCGGTCGATCAGACCGACATCACGATCACAACCATCTTCGTGAATCCGACTCAGTTTGCCACCGGCGAGGACTTGTCAGTTTATCCGCGACCGTTGGAACGCGATTTGAAATTGCTGGCTGATGAAGGAGCCGACGTTGCGTTCGTGCCTTCGGACGACGAAATGTACCCATCGGGCTGCTCGACGACGGTGGCTCCTCCAGCGTTGAGTGAGGCTTTGGAAGGCGAGTTTCGACCGACCCATTTCAGTGGCGTGCTGACGATCGTGTTAAAACTGTTCAATGTCGCTCGGGCGGACGTTGCTTTTTTTGGTCGCAAGGATTACCAACAGTTCTTAGTGATTCGCAAAATGGTCGCAGACTTGAATGTTCCGATTCGCATCGAAGTCTGCCCGATCGTCCGAGAGCCCGACGGCTTGGCGATGAGCTCGCGAAGTGTTTATCTCTCACCGGAAGAACGCGACATCGCGTTGTCGCTCAAGCGGACTCTGGATCTGGCGAGAACTCAAATCAAGGAAGGCCAGCGCGACGGGTTTGAATTGATCACCGAGATGCGCCAGTCGCTGATCGACGGTGGAGTCACCAGCATCGACTACGCGGTTGTCGCGGATGTGGAAACCCTGGAAACGCTGGATCCGATTCGGCTGCCGTGTGTGGTCCTGATCGCCGCGCACGTGGGGACGACTCGGTTGATTGACAATTGTGTAGTTGAATTAGATTAACTTCACGCGAAGGCGCGACGCTCGCAGATATCCCGTGCGCGTAGGTCCCTCGCGAGCTTGGCGGTTTTGCGTGAGGTTTTTATTGAAGGTCGAGTGACTCAATTGGTTTGTTAATGTTGTAGAGTTGTTTGATCGATTGTCGCGATCTGTGTTTTCTATTGCTCTCACGCTAAGGCGCTAAGCTCGCCAAGATTCTGTGCATATTTAATCGTTTGGCCGAGCTGGTTGAATCGGCAGGGGATAGCATGAACGAGAACGAACTTGCGAAAATTGTTGTCGAGGTTGCATTTCACGTTCACAAACAGCTCGGACCGGGACTGCTCGAATCTGTTTACCAGAAGGTGATGGCATACGAGCTTAGAAAGCGAGCTTTGCACGTCGAGGAGGAAGTGCCGTTGCCAGTTTTCTGGGAAGGGACCAAGTTAGAGGTTGGGTTTCGAATCGATCTTTTCATCAATCGTAAACTGATTGTCGAATTGAAGTCTGTGGAAAAGACTGCACCAGTACACAAGAAAGTGCTGCTGACATACTTGCGACTTTCGGACAGCAGGCTTGGACTTTTGGTTAACTTTGGCGAAGAACTCATGAAAACGGGGCTCCACAGAGTTGTGAACGGACTGGAGCTTTAATGCGTAGGTTTCGGGTATCTAAACTCGCGTGAAGGCGCGACGCTCGCAGATATTCCGTGCGCGTAGGTCCCTTGCGAGCTTGGCGGCTTTGCGTGAGGTTTTTTAGACGCGAACTCTGGCTTTCATTTGTTTCCAAGTGATTGCAACGATCCTTGAATCAATCTGTTGTTCCGGCGTTACGCGGTTTCGGCTCTAATAATCGCTGAATTTTTGACTTGATTTACCGGCACCGCGCCAATGCAGCAGACTTTATTTTCAATTCCGCACAGTTGGTTCGAAGGCCCGCTGTTGGCTGCTTGGCTGCTGATCGGCATCGGTGTGCTGGCCTACAACGTCTGGTGCCACGGATGGAAACAGAAAGCGTTCGGATTCCTGCCAATGCTTGGAATCGTCGCGGCGATCATCTGGTTCGTGCTGCCTGCGGTGGAAGTGTCAGGCGTCAACCCGAATGATCCGCTGGGGCCTTACGTGAAGCAAGGGCTTGCGATTCGAGGCTACGGTCTGTTCATGGTGCTGGGCATCGCGACGGGTACGCTGTTGGTTTTGCTGAGGTGTCGCCAGGCGAACACGGACCCGGACCAGATTCTGACACTTGCTTTCTGGATGATCCTATGTGGAATCGCCGGAGCGAGAACTTTTTTTGTGATACAGAATCGAGATCAGTTTTTTGGAACCGATCTGCCAACCGGCCAAGCCTTGTTGAATATCGTCGACATGACCAAGGGCGGGCTGGTCGTGTATGGAAGCTTGATTGGAGCGATGCTGGCCGCAGTTGTCTTTTTTCGACTCACTCGTCAGCCGTTCGGTCGCCTAGGTGATTTGATCGCTCCAGGCATGGCGTTGGGCTTGGCGTTTGGTCGTCTGGGTTGTTTGATGAACGGCTGTTGTTTCGGGAGCGTTTGTTCTGCCGAGCTTCCGGCGATTCAATTCCCACCCGGTTCGCCTCCATACATGCGTCAGCTTGAAGAGGGGCAATTGCTCGGGTTAAAAACGGTCAAGAACGAATCGCCCGTAACAAACGAATCGAAATCTGGCTCGAACGAGAGACCGCCCGTTCCTCGCGACTTTCAGTTGACGGTTCAATCGGTGAAGCCTAATTCTATCGCGTCAAGTTTGGGGATCGAGCCTGAACAACGGGTCAACATTTACCTGCCCGATAGCCTGCGATTGCGGCACTTCAAATCCGAAGACAACCTGTCGACGGGCGTTGATCAAGAATTGGCGGTGATCGTTGATACGGATGAAGGCAACCGGTTGTCGGTCCCGTTGTCGTCATTGCCGGGCCGTTCGCTGCGAGTTCATCCGACTCAGATTTACAGCGCGGTGACGGCGGCATTGTTGTGCGCGACGCTGTGGTTTTTCTGGCCCGTTCGCAGTGCGGACGGTGAGGTCTTCGCGCTGATGTTGATCTTGTACCCGATTGCTCGATTCTTGCACGAGATTATTCGACGCGACGAAGCCGGGCAGTTTGGCACGGAATTGACGATCTCGCAGTGGGTCAGTCTGGCGGCGGTGCTGCTGGGCTTTTTGTTGTTCGGCTGGTTTCGCACGCATGGAAAAGTGGCGCAAGTTAATGCAAATCCTGAATAACCTTGCTCCGATATTTGCCGTGATCGGGCTAGGAATCCTGCTGCGAAAGCGAGCGTTCCTGACCGAAGAATCGACTCAAGTTTTCAACCGATTCGCTTACTTCTTCGCGCTGCCGTGTTTTCTGTTGTACAAGATCGGCGGAGCGGTTTCGCCGACGGGGCTAGCGAATCTGTTTCTGACCACCTTGTTTCTGGCCGCGTTTTTGACGGCAATTACCGGCTGGGTGGTCAGCGGTCTGTTGCGGGTGCCCAATCGTTCACGCGGAGCGATGATCCAAGCGTGCTTTCGAGGCAACCTCGCGTTCATTGGGTTGCCGCTGATGATCTTCATGATTGATGATTTACCCATCGATCGTCGTTCACAAATCGAGACCGCGATGCTGGTCGCGATCGTGCCGGTCGTCATTTTTTACAACGCGGGTGCCGTCGCGGCGTTGGCGATCTATCAGGACCATCCCGATTCGAAGTTTTCTTGGTCTCGAACGATTGGTACCATTGTGACCAATCCGTTGATCGTGGCGTGCGTGGCAGGAGGTTTCATTCAGGTCAGTTCTGTTGATCTTCCGATCGTGATTGAACGTACTTGCATTATCGTGGGAGCCGCCGCGTTCCCGCTGGCGTTGTTGGGTATCGGAAGTCAGTTGGCGACCATTGCCGTCGCCAATCAATGGTCGCTGGCGATGACCAGCACGTCGATCAAGTGCATAGCGTGTCCCCTGATCGGTTGGGCGATCGGTTATTCAGTTGGCCTTGAAGGACGAGAGCTGCAGGTGATCCTGATGATGTGTGCCGTACCGACGGCGGTTTCCAGTTACGTGCTGACCGATCAGATGAAGGGCGATGGTGACCTTGCCGCCAGTGCGGTGGTCGTTTGCACCGCGTTTTCGTTGGTTTCGCTTTCGGTTGTGCTATGGCTGACGGGGTAGGGCGAGGACCGATGAAAATTTATCCATCCGGCTGCCAGAAACGTCGAGGATTACAGGGGTTCGTGGTAAATTTCAACTCGCTGGCTGCCTGAATTGTCAAAAACTGGAACGAATCGATCGTGACTCGCGTCGGAACCATGAACCAAACCCCGAATACTCAGGAAGACGATCGCCTGATTCGCCAGACATTGGCGGGTGAGTCAGTGGCGTTCGAAAGCCTGATCGGGAAATATCAAAACCGACTGTTCCACTCGATGACGCAAGTGCTCCGCAACTCGACCGACGCAGAGGACATCGTGCAGGACGCGTTCGTCAAAGCGTTTACCAAGCTGGGCACCTTTCGAGGCGGCAGTCAGTTCTATACTTGGCTGTATCGAATTGCTCACAATGCGGCGATCAGCCAGATTCGGAAACGCAAGCCCACCGAGTCGTTGGATCATGAAGCGGGTGGCGCGGCGTGTCAGTTGGAGGATGAACACGTGATGCCTTCGCAACGACTGGAACAGCAGGAGCAACATCAGCAGTTGAGCGATGCGTTGAGTCGTCTAAAGGAAGAGCAACGTAGCGTGCTGGTGCTGAGAGAAATGGAAGGATTGGATTATGATGCGATTGCAGCAATTCTGGATGTGCCTGTTGGCACCGTTCGCAGTCGACTCCATCGCGCAAGAACACAATTGAAAGAGGAGTTGGAAAGACAGTTTTCCAGAGGCTCTGAATGAATCAACCGCTTCCCAATAATGAATTACTTACGGCTTATCTTGACAACGAGTTAAGTCCGGAAGATCGCGCGCGGGTTGAGCAGCGATTGACGACCGATGCAGAGTATGCGGCAACGTTAGGCGCGTTTCAGGATGTGCAGAAACGTTTGCAATCCTTGCCCAAAGGATCGATCGATGTCCGTCGGTCGGTGATGAAACGGGTGGGTGAGCAATCACGTGTCGCCGTGCGCGAACGTCAATCGAATTGGCAGGCTGCCGCTTGGGCGATTGCATCTTTGGCGGCACTTCTGCTGCTGGGGCTGTTCTTGTTTTTGCCCGAGACTGAACTGGCGGTTGTTCAGAAAGATGCGGCTGAGGTGGGCGATGCGGTGGCGAGGAAAGATGGCGACGAGGTCGCGCTGGATAA
>CALFWL010000238.1 GCA_937928215.1 uncultured Pirellulaceae bacterium
GTTCAGTCTAGTTCGCCCTCAAACAGGCTGTTTTGAACGGGAATAACGGCGTCAAGCACTTCCTTGAAAACTTCGGCGGGCGAGCCGGTTGCCTCGATCGTGTGGATGATTTCTGGTGGGTACTGTTTCAGCACGGGCGCAGATTTCTCGGCGAAGACTTGGAAACGCCGCCGGATCACGTCCTCGTTGGCATCGTCAGCCCGGTTTTCGCGGATCGCTCTGCGCCTCATTCGGTGAATCATTTCCTCAACGTCCGTGCAGGCTAGGTTGATGACCCGCACGATATCCAGATGATCTTTGACCAGTTCGGTCTGAGCCACATTGCGAGGGATGCCGTCAAGGATCAGTAGGTCTTCGTGAGGCTTGTACCAAGACAGCGCGACGTACGCATTGAGCGCTTTTTTCCAGATCTTGACGGTCAACTCATCGGGCACCAGTTGGCCCTTGGAGCTGTATTGATAGATTTCCCTGCCGCTCGCTGACCCGATATCGATTGAGCGAAAAACGTCGCCAACAGACAGATGGAAAAAACCGGGCACGTGCCGCAGGATTCCTCCTTGAGTGCCTTTGCCGACACCCGGCGGGCCGAAGAGTAGGACAGATCGAAAACGTTCAGGCATGGTACGAGGGGAGATGAAGGTTTACTGGAAGCAGGTTTCCGGTGTGCAGGTGGCGCTCAAACAAGCCTCCACTCAGCCTGATAGTTTAACCCAAGCGTGATGATCTTTTGCAGTAATGCCTCGTAAGAATATCCGGCTTTTTCTGCGGACTCGGCAAAATCTTCGCCGAAGGACAGGTTCGGGTTCGGGTTGGCTTCAATGACAAACACCTTGCCGTCGTCCCGCAAGCGTAAATCGAGCCGCGCATAACCGCTCAGGCTAAGCGCTCGGTACACCCGTTTGCAGGTTTTGATAATGTTGTCCTCGACCTCTTTGCTGATGCCGGTGGCTTTGGCGGTTCGGATCCCCAGCTTCTTCTGGTGACTGATGTCCCACTTGATTCGCGAGGTGGCGATCAGCGGCGATCCCGGCTTCGCGTTGTCAAACATCATTTCCCAGATCGGCAGAACTTTCAGCTGGCGGTTGCCGATCACTCCGACGTAAAGCTCGCGGCCTTCGATAAACGTCTCCACCAGCGCATCGGTACCGGTCTGGTTGTGGATGAAATTCACTCGATCTTCCAACTGAGTTTCGTCTCGCACGACCGACGCTTCACTGATCCCCAGCGATGCGTCTTCCGAAGATGATTTCACCAGCAGCGGATACTCAAACGCGGTGGGCTTGCGAGTTTTCTTTCCTCGCGCGATGACGAAGAAACCGGGCGTGCGGATGCGGTGGAAAGCCAGAATCTTTTTTGCCAGCGGCTTGTCGTGAGCCAGCAACAGGCCGCGCGGATTGCAGCCGGTATAATGTTGCTTCATCAGTTCCAGATAACTGACGACATGGTGATCGTAGACTCCGACACCGTGAAACTCTTCCAGCAGATTGAACCAGATGTGAGGCTTGAATTCCTCCGTCGCGCGGCGCAGGTCACCAAGGTCGTCATAGACGCCCAACGGCAGGACGTGGTGCCCCAGTTCCTTGAGCGTGTTGACGACATCAAATTCGGTCTTCCATTCCAGGATTTCCGCGTCCGAGTGACCGTCCAGCCGTTCAGGAGGAACGAGGGTCTCGTGCATCAACACCAACGCACGCAGCTTTCTCATCAAGCCAGTTTCGTTTCTACGAGGGATTCGATCAGTTTGTGCTGTTCAACTTAAAGAGCGATTCGATGCTGGCCGCGATGCAGATGTCGCATCGTCTGAACCGTCAGCAGAATCAACATGCTCTGTTTCAGATCGGGCGTGACCGACGCCACTCGCAGATTCAAAACACGGCAGCGATCGACCATTTCTCGAAGAACAACATTCACATTGTATCGGGATTCGTTGGTCCACTGGGCGACCGTGCGAATGAATTCCGCTCGATTTTTCTGAAGAAAAGCAGCCGCGGTCTTACTTCTGCGAGTCTCGGGGGTTTGGGGAAAGAGTTTTTTCAGGTCGATGTCAAAACCACTTGGGCAATCGATGCTGTAACGAGACCGGCGTTCCTCATAGTAGTCGCGCAAAGTACGACGGATTCTATGGATCGGATCGACTTTGGCTCGCGAAGTAACCTTGGGAGATTTCCCTGCAATGTCTTGCATCAGTGCGTCAATGTATTCGACCTTTTTCAGCGCCTTCCAGCCGTCGTATTCCTTGCGCCACCGCGATTTTGGTTTGAGCCAGACGGCGAACGTTTCGGCAAAATCTTCGGCCGGGTGACTTTGAGCATACCAAGGCTCAAGGTGCAGCACATAATTCTTTGAACGAGGCTTGGGGCGATAGTGGTCCGGGTAAGGCATCGAGTAGTTGCCAAACACGTTGCGATACTGCTTGCGGCGATGCAAGTTCCAAGCCGTATCGATGGCGTGTCCTGCTTCGTGGCGGAAGATTTTCATGCACCATTCGCGAGTGCCACCTTCTACTTCCAGCATCTGATTTCGCTCGAGTCGCTTGAGCCGAGGATGAGCCAGATAAAAAGGGACCGCGATCCCGGGAACGCCATCGGGGGCAAACCATTCATCGCTCAGCCAGCAATGAGGTCGGAGTTTCAGATCGCGATCTCGCAATTCGCTGTATAGCTGATCACGGAGTTCGATCAGTGGTGAATCTTCCAGCTTCAGTCCCAAATCGCAGATGCGAACATCCAGTAGCTTTTCATCGCTCAGCCGACACCAAGCAGGTTGAGACTGTTTCGGTGTGGCAACCGATCGCGTTGACTTCGCGGACCCGTGGCGTCTTGTTGTTGATGTCGATCGAGACTTGGTCTGAGACATGTTCAGCGAAACCACAGCGCGCGGATAATTCCATTACTTTGACGTTGAAGTTTAGAAGATACTCTGCCAAATCAAAACACGAAAATGAAAAACGGTTAGGAAAAGTTTTTTCGAACCGAACGTGCAGTTGCGGCGAGTGCGTTCAAGAAAATCAGAACGAAGTTCTTGAGAATCGATTTTGCTCGCGGTCAATGTTAGTTGCGTTGCAAGCACATGAGGGACAGGTCACCAGAAGAGCAGGTCAAAGGCGAATTGAATCTGGACACTCTGTTTTTCTGGCTCATGTCTGATTTTTCCGCTGCGAAAGAGCCTGCCCGACCTCAAACAGTTTCCGTATGGCAAACATCGTGCACTCCTGTTGCCTTGCGATTCGCGTGTCTTCGTAAAGCTGTCGTTCAAAAGTGGCTGGCTCTAGGATTGCGTCGTCAATTCGCCGAGAGATTGCGACAAAAACATGGGGTTGATCGCGAACCCGCCCCTCATCCGGCTCCAGATGGCCTGTCGTGGCGCATGAAACGTTGGCTTCCGGCGTCTGCTCCAACGCCGCTCGGGCCAACGCCTGAGTCATCTCGGTCGATTCTGCCGAATACCGGGCGATCAGGTCCATGGACGCA
>CALFWL010000239.1 GCA_937928215.1 uncultured Pirellulaceae bacterium
TCCCACCGCTTCATCCGTCGCTGTTTGTGGGAGAACCTGAGCGTCTCTTGTTCTTTTTCGCGGTCGGATTCAATAACTTGAGCGTTACCGCCCGCGTCGCGGACTCGCAAGATCGCATTGCTGTCAGATTTGACGACGCCAATGTCCAGATTGAAAAAGCTCAACTGGTCCGCGTACTGATCGATGTCGGTCGATTCATAATTGATCACCCAACGTTTGTACTCGGGGATCCCAATGCCTGAGCCCGTGCCTCCGCCTTCGCGTGAACCGGCTCCGCGTCCCGCTCCCTGAAGCAAAGCATCACCGCTAACGGCGTCTGTGTTGGCTCGGATAGCAGATACCGCATCGGTGACCGCTTCCAACGCCATGGCCAACTGAGGCGTTTCAATTTCTGGAAAGTCCTCGACTCCCGGTTCCAATTCGTCATCCGCGACACCTTCAGGTTTGGAGTCACCCGAATCTTCACTGAAAGGCGTTTCAACAACGACTGCCTTGGGGGCGTCCCGCTCAAGGCTGGTGTACCACAGCAAAAACAGGATCGTCGCAAACGAACCGAACATCATGATCGCTGCGACCAGAAACGCATTGAGCAAGTCGAAGGCCGAGACCGTGGTCTCGACTTTTTCATGGCCGATCGAGCCGGATTCAGATTGCGGTGTGATGTCCGACAATTTTCTTGGCTTCCGAGGAAGCATTCCTGTTGATGAACTGTTTTCGTGAAAGATCAGAGGGAGCTCAAAACCTTACACGTTGTTTTACTAGTTAGTTAATCGATGTCGATGTTTCTAGTTGATCGGTGTTTCGGGACTTGCCGACCAATAAGCTACCGGAATCGGTTTCATCTCGCTCGCATAAAATGGGTTGTGAATCACACTCGTCCGGAAACTTTTTTATTCGCAAGTCGTTAGTCGAGCAGCTTTGCGTTGGGTCTCAGTTTCAAATACCAGTCGGTCCAGATAGTTTTCACACGTTGATACTCAAGTTTGACTTGATCAAGCACCTTCTGGTCAGCTGGAAGCGGAGGAACGGCAATCGGGGCCAGAGCGATTGAATCGATTTTGCGGCTGATCAACCGTAACCCGTTGTGAGCCTCGTACGCGATACGATAATCCGGGTCACCCAAAGCGTAAAGCAAGGCCGGGACGTTACCGAGATCCTGTTCACCGGCCAAGAAACGTACCGCGATTAGGCGGCGATAATAGTTCTTGTCCGAAATCATGGTTCGCAGGAATGACTCGAGGTTGCCGCGATTGTTTTTCTCATCGTCGCGAAACGAGTTGAGTGCTTTTCGCATTGATTTCGCAAGCACCGCTAGATCAGAGTCATCCAGCGACCCCGCCTTTAGTTGGTCTATCATCTTGTTCAGGTTTTGCTGCGTGTCATTCGCCTGAATTCTTCCGTTGACTTCCGTAAGTTCCTTGTCTTCTTCAAAACCTTGACCACCGGTCAATTGACTACCCGCAGAAGGACGAACCAGAATTTCACTGCTGCGAACGAGGAACAGGACGGCGAACGCAGTGTTGACGTACTGGGTCGCAAGCGGATTCCGGCCCTTGGCGAACATCCCGGATTTCACTTGTGCGTCGAGCAAAAAACGGACGCCATCGTCGTACCAAGTGTTCATCTTTCTGTTGCCCATGCCACCTTCCGATTGTTCCCGGAAATAGGCATACCGCTCGAACGCATACATGTAATAGTAGTTCCATTCATCGATTGGAACTTTAAACATCTTATCCATCACATCGTTTCCAAAGCGTTTACTGGCGGCAAGTTTACCGCCATCAAAACTAACGCGAGGGCCTTTTCTTCGCTTCGTCGCCCCGTCATCGCGTGGTTTGACGTAAATCGAAACGCCCGGTGGAAATGGCAAGACTTCCAGTTCTTCGGCAGTGGCAGCCGTCTTCTTTTTGCGTTTGGTCAATTGCAGTAAATCTGCCAGAAGGTATACCGTGCCAAGTCCAGCAGCCTGAATCGATGGAGTAGGTCTGGTTCCTAATTTCGGTCGCCCACGCGGCCTGGTCGCACTAGGATCGATTACCTTGTAATAAAATGCTCCGTTTTGCTGTTGAGTTGTAGCAAGCCAGTCCAATGCGGCCTTGGCGGCCTGCGGGTTGATTTCAAACTGGTGCTGCTCGGCGACGAACATTGCAAGGGCAGCGTACTGCATTTGTGACGTGTCGCCTTCGGTCTTATCCCTGCGATACGAAAACGCTCCGGTACGCTTCTGACGTTTCAACAAGATGTCGATCAACAACTTGATTTCAGATTCGTACTTTTGGTCATCGAACTCGCACAGCAGGATCAACGCGAGGGCAGGGTAATAGGTTTCATTGTGCTCGGCGATCGGCCCGTTAAGCTTGGATGGGTTCTTGGGCAGATCAGCTAGAATTCGCTTGATCGCCTCCTTCACGGTTTTGCTGTCTCGCGGCACACTCTCAGAGTAACGCTTGCTGGTCTCGATGATTGCCAGCGCTCCGAGAGCAAAGTGGCCAGAATTTCCGGGGTTGCTCTTTTCCAGAGCAGCGACTCCTTTTTCGGCAGCCGTTTGGACCACTTCATCATCAGGATGAAACTTCACTTGAGCCGCCACGCCGGCTGGCGACGTCATCGCCGCCAGCGAAACCAAGATAGTCAATAACGCGGGAATGTTTCGTCGCACGGGGGCCTCGTGCCGAGTGTCAGGATTCGAATTATACGCCAGTAACCACATCGTCCGGGAGAACCGTCTCAATATCACGTTTTGCAAAAAGTTGTCTCGGTGGACCCAATTTTTTCGAAACATAGATCGAATCGCGTCGAGGTCGCCATTGAACTGACAATCGCAGGGCGAACCGACAACACTTATCTTAGACGCATGTTACAGCCTGAAGTCAAGTGTAGCCCGCTCAAGACCGTTGCTCGGATACAAGCGAACGCACATGATTAGAATCCAATTCCAAGATCGCGTGCAGTAGATCAAACCGAAATATGTTGGAAGTGGTTTGAGTCAAGAAGTGAGCAGATGACCCGCTCGACATAAGGATATTAGTTCAACATACTTGCTCGGTCAACAAACCAGAGCTCAAACCGGAACTTGCTAGGTCGCAGCATGGAGGAAAAACCAATCTCGCTCACCGAGTTTACGCCGTTGGATGCTGACTCCACCGCCGGATGCTGACTTGCAGCAGGCGATGGACTTTCGGGCCGCGTTGGTCACATCGGTCTGGACGACGGCATAGCCGCCACATTCGGTAGATGTCTCAGGAATCGGTGTGATTCGATAAATTTGGGCCGGGTCACAATTGACAGGCGAAACCCGAATCCGGTACTATCTTCGCTCCGCATCTGCGGAAGGCGGTCAGGTAGCTCAGTTGGTAGAGCAATGGACTGAAAATCCATGTGTCGGCGGTTCGAGCCCGCCCCTGACCACTGCATCAAAAAATGGCCCCAGCCATAAATACCGTACGTTTGATGCCTCACTCAATGGTTACCTCACTCGACACGCGCGGGTTGTGAGGCCGACCAGTAACATTCGCAAACCAGACACTTTGTTTGTCTGGGATGGCGATTATTTACACGGCATTTCGCCGATGTCTTTCTGCACGACGCCGGTTGAGAAATCAGTTTTCGTCACGCCGAATGTGACCTTCTATGATTCTCGGTTTATCTACTTCGACTCTCTGCCGCGTTGCCTAATGGTCTGTCACGAATCACAGTCCGGGTTGGCATTCCTGTTTGAAGCAAGAAAACCAAGATGAGATCACATCGCGATCCCAAATTTTCAAGCCGGACAAACCACCAGTTGGACAGCGCCGCTTTGGAAACGAAATGACGCGATTTGCTGTTTTCCACCCCGGAAAGGTTTCCACGCTCTGGCGCGCGTATCGACCTCAAACTGGCGCTGTTGCTCAACTAGGTAGCCTAGCCGAGTCTACTGCACCTGCAGTTCGCCCTCGACCGAAGGGATAGGCGGAGCATTCTCGTCCGTGGAAAGGATCGAGTCACCGCTCTGGTCGAAGTCAGTTTCGTACTGATCAATCGTGATCTCGTTCCAGATCGCTGGTAAATCTGTGGTGTAACCCGTTGAGCCCAGAGTACCAGCTGAACCCAAGGAGGCAGCCGCGGAGCTTGCCGAACTAGGCAGGTGCCGCCAGCCAAGGTAGAACCAACCGTCTTCAATCATGCATTGGACCAATCTCAGGTCCCGCGCGATCTTGTTCGACCGCAGCGCGGCGACTTCATCGATCGGCAGCAGATTGGCTGGCAGGTCAATTGCGTTTGTCTGGTTCGCTTCGGAGTTCAGTTTGTCTTCTAGGAACGACTTGAACGCGACGATTTTTGCGTCTTTCCGATCTGGATCGGTGTAGTCGATTTCCGCTTCTCCGTCTCGAACCAATTGCAGGCCATCGGTCGAACGCTTGATCTTGAAACGAACACTGATCTGAAGGCCGGCGTCGATCTTGCGGTCTCCTTGAGAAAACTGTTTCCCTGAAACGGAAACCGTAACCGCGTTCCCTTCGAACTCGAACTGGATAGGTCGCACGCTGTCGAAAGTGATGCTGAAGGATTCGTCTTCGCCCGCACCGTCGCCGTCTTCGGTTGCGAGCCCTTTCGGAGTCTCGCCTGAAAGCTCTGCTGCCTTGGCGGCAAGTTCTTCGTTGCTGAATGTCTTACCGGCGAAGATCGGGTCCACCAGATTGCTCAACAGCGAGTCGTGCAATCGAACGGTCACGTCGACGGGAACGGAACTGGCAGCCGGATAGTTGGGAGCAGCCAGGCTTCCTGCCGAGTCCAATTTGCCCACTGCCTCAATGAAGTCGGTGGACGAACGTAAGAACAGATCGGGAATCCAAGCCGCGTAATCGATGGCTCGGTCGTTAATGTCGAAGATTGCGTCTTGGCCGCCAATGACGGCCTCGCTGGTCAAACTGTCGAACTCTTCAAACGCTTCCAGTTCGGCTCGTCGCGCAGCATCGGCATCGGCATCCGCTTTCCCTTCGTTGAACTGTTTGAAGGCCAGCTTTTGAATCAGGTCGCATTTTGTCGTCAAGCCGAGGAAGTCGGTGCTCACATTGGCTGCGACTTTCGAATCACCCGCGAACAAGCCTCCGATATTCGCGTACAGGCTTCGCCGTCCCTCGAACTGGCCATTTGCGTTCACAAATCCGTAAAATTTTCGCTCGCGGAACCGAGTGTTAGACGCAATGCTTCCTAACAGGTGAATACTCAGATGGACCTGATTCGGATCGTCTTGAAGTTCTAGGTTCACGTTCGTTGACGTGGTCGCGTAGCCTCGGATGAGGCGGCCATTCACGTTTTCGTCTAACACCCGAGTTGCCACGGCAGACTGAGCGGCAGCCGCGTTGATCAAATTCGAAGAGATGTTCAAGTAAAGGTTTGGCAGCGAGTAATCGCGGCGAATCGCGGACACGAGCGACGGAACTTGATTTGAATTTTCAAGCCATTGCAGCAAGTTGGCAACCCGCCCCGCGGCGCGTCGTTCATCCGGCAGTCCAAGTAGCGGTAGGTCTTCCGACAGAACTTCGATTCGACGCAGCATGTCCTCTTGAAGGTTGTCTGCGGTGCCATTTGCGTAGGTCTGAATGAACTGGTCGTACGAAGTCGCTGCCGTAACGAAGTAGGGATCGAACTGCTCATTGGACAGGTCATCAAACCGTTGCTTGAAGTCTTTCATTTTCAGCAGCGTGTCTCGACGTCGAATCAATCGCGGTCGATCGGCTTTCAAAACTTCCTTGCGACGAGCACTGATCTCTTTGATGGCGGCTTTCAGTTCGGTTTGCCGTCGTTTCAAGTCATCCAGCGTCGATGAATTGTCCGGAACGGGACCGTCGTCCGTATTCAGATGCCCCGGTTCGTCCAGCTTGATCTGGTCGTCGTTCCGATCCGGTTGCGGCCGATCCATTTTCGGCCGTTGGATTTCTTCATCCGGCAACGCGTCGATTTCGCGAGTGATGTCGCGGAGCGCTCGCTTTTTCTCAGCAATCATGGAGCTCAGTTTTCCAACCGAAATTTCTGGGGCTCGTTCGAACACAACCGAATCAATGAATTCCATCATCGGATCCAGTTGCAGGTCGTAAAATAGTTCGGCCCGTTGCCGACTGGCCATTGTCGATCGATAGTATTTTTTCAGGACTTTCAAATCGTACGAAGCACCACTGCGCACATGGTCAAAGTGCTCTGCAGTGATTGCTTGGAACTGTCCAACGTGAGCCATCAGGATGTCTGAAAGTTCCCCTCGATAGCTATTTCTAAGGCTGGCCAGTTGGCGGTCGATCGCGTTGCGAACATCGACAAACGCTGGATGATCCGATCCCGTCACGCCGCTGGCAAAGCGATCTCGCACCCGACTGAGTGTCCCAAAATCAGCCCGATGGCCCTTGGCCGCTTGGGATTCCAAAACATTCAGCAACAGATATTTGCGCCAGCCGATCGCCTGATCACTGTCACCCAGCCAAGTGTTCAGCCGACGGACAGACCACTGCAAATCGTCAGCTGAATCCACCGCTTGGCAGTTGGATCCCATGAAGCAAGTTAACACTGCCGACAGCAGCAGAATCAATCGGGGCAATTTGGTTGTGGTCATCGAACGGGCCGAGGCAGGAAATCATGATCAAGATGCAGAACAACTCTAATTGTGATTCACACTAGAGGAAAACGCTACCGTCGCGATTCGTTTTTCCGGGCAGAACCAACCGGTTTGTGTGGTCCTTGGCGACAAATTCAATTATTCCACCAGATTGGATCAAGCTTGACGAAATGAAATTCCGTTCATCACAACGTGCCATGCGTTGCGGCCAACGGCACCCCGTCGAAGTCACTTGAATCCGCTTGCTGCCCCTTTCGCGAGATTATCGCGTTTCGTAGCATTTGTAGCACTTAATGGCGACGTGAGGAGGCAGGCGAGCGGGTCGGCGTCGGACCGGTTCCGCCAGGCACCAGGGATAGTCGAACAGTTCAAACCGGAGTTTACAGGATGGCAGATTCGCTTCATGAGCGTGCAGAAGCGCTGGAAAATGGGTTTTTCGCCCACCGAGATCAAGAACTTCTGGCGAAATTGCGTGACCAGATGGAGACGGAAGAAACTCGGGAAGCCCTGTCTTCCGCGATTGGGATCGATAACCAGGAAGTCCTCGACTCCATGATAGAGCACAAGATCGATCCCAAAACGCTGTTGGTGCTCGGCCTGATTCCGATGGTTGCTGTCGCGTGGTCCGACAGCGTGCTGGAACCTGCCGAACGTGACGCGATTGCAAAAGCTGCGGACGAAGTCGGAGTCAAAGATGGCTCAGTCAGTTTCGCGTTGCTACAGAGTTGGCTGGCCACAAAACCGGGCGATGATCTGCTCGACGCGTGGAAAAGCTACATCATTGCCTTGGCAAAGACGTTGGACGAGCCCGCTTTGGGGCAGATTCGTGATCAGGTGATCGGTCGAGCTGAATCGGCGGCCCGTGCTGCCGGAGGGTTTCTGGGACTGGGAAACAAGATTTCCGACTCCGAGCAGCAGGTCATTGACGAATTGAAGCAAACATTCACTCGCGCGTGAAAACCTGAGCCCTGATGGAATTGCCGGTGGCTACAAGTTTGGGGCCGCTGTTCGGCTTAGCAAACCGACTTTAACCAAAATTGGGAAAGTACGAGTCTTTCCTTTTCGGTTTTGAAATTAGCGCAAAAAAGGAAGGGCCTCAGCTCGCCGCTACTGAGACCCTTCTGAAGTTGGCTGTCCGAACAAAAACCTTGGTTCATGTCGGAGACCCACAGCCAGTTGTTCCTATCGGACGGGCGTTTGGCTTTCCCATAGCTAAATAAGATCGAAAAGGGCAGACAGTACAATGGTTAAACTCGGTTGTTAATCTGTACGCATTGTGTTGCTTCGCTTATCGCCTGAAGTTCGCTCAACTCATTCATCCACCCCGTGTTTTCGGCGTCTCGGCTTTTGGTAGAATTGAGGTTAAACTGGATTGAATCCAGAAAAATCTGGGAAACACGTGTTCAGCGTGTCTCTGTCTTCATGGAAATAACCGGAGCAACGAGTGATCGCAGAAACCTCACAAAATGGATCACCGGGAAACGAACTCATAGAGCAGCCAGAACCGATTGTCGCTAGGCTCGCTCTATCTGATGGCACCGTTTTTACGGGTTGTTCGTTCGGTGCTGAGGGCACGACCATCGGTGAGGTAATTTTCAACACTTCCATGACCGGGTATCAGGAAATCCTTACCGATCCTAGCTATCGTGGCCAGCTGGTAGCGATGACTTATCCGGAAATCGGTAACTATGGTGTCAACGTCGATGATGTAGAAAGTGCTGGCCCTCAAGTTTCCGGATTCATCGTCCGAAGCGTCAGCGGCGTAGCAAGCAATCATCGATCGTCCGGATCATTGCACGACTACCTTAAGCAGCATGGCATTGTAGGTATTTCAAACATCGACACTCGAGCGCTGGTCCGTCACATTCGCAGTGCGGGGGCGATGGAAGCTGTGATTTCAACCGAGAAACTGGATGACGCAGCACTCGTTGCGAAAGCAAAAGCAAGCCCGGGGTTGGTTGGCCGTGACCTAGTCAGCGAGGTCATCCCGGCGGAGCCAGTGCAATGGCAGGAAGGCCTTAGCGGCTGGTGGGGATTTGAAGTTTCCGATGAAGCCCAACCCGTTGCCGATGCCGATCGACCTCATGTCGTGGCGTTGGACTTTGGAATGAAGCGAAACATCGCAAGGCATCTGTACGATCAAGGGTTTCGTGTAACGGTGCTCCCCGGGACGGCTTCGGCGGAAGAAGTTCTGAAACTCAATCCTGACGGAATTTTTCTTTCCAACGGTCCAGGCGATCCCGAGCCTTTGACTCACGCGATCAAGACGATTGAGCAACTGATTGGCAAGGCACCTCTGTTCGGCATCTGTCTTGGCCATCAACTCTTCGCCTTGGCGTGCGGCGCTAAAACGTACAAGCTGAAGTTCGGTCACCGAGGCGCGAATCAGCCGGTGCAAAATCTTGAGACGGAAAAGATCGAGATCACTTCTCAAAACCATGGCTTTGCCGTCGAGCCCGAGGGGCTGCCCGACTGCTTGCAAGTGACTCACAAGCATTTGAACGACGGGACGATCGCAGGATTGAAGCACGTGGAGCATCCCGCGTTCAGCGTGCAGTACCACCCCGAGGCCTCGGCGGGTCCGCACGACAGCCAGTACTTGTTCACTGTGTTCCGGAAAATGGTCGCTGACAACTTGGCCGCGAAAACGTAAACGGTGACTTTTGGATGGTGCGTCAGGCGTCGCAATTGCCCCCTTTGCGTTTTGAAAGAAGTCGGGAGGGCACCGGATAGAGCCGGGTTGGCGCGAAAAACCGGGAGGGCGCTGGCTCCGTCCACGCCTACGGTTGGTTCCGATCGGTCATCTTCTTACGGTTCGCCAGAGGTCGGGCTGGTGCTAAAAACCGGGAGGGCGCTGGCTCCGTCCACGCCGGCGCTCACAGCTAGGCATCATAAAGTCATTGCCTTAATCCAAGCATCCTGTCCAACCCACGTGGACGATCTTCGCGTTCAAGCCCAACACGGCTTAGCCGCAACCAACTCAGCTACAACCAACACAAATGGAACAGGAGATAACGGAGGGAACTGAGAAAGAAAGCATGGACTAGATGAATTGGATTGCCGCTCCAATCTTTGTTTCCTCTGCGAACTCGCGTTCAAGAATCTGCACTCCGTGTGAAGAAATCAATCGTAGTTGGACGGTTAATCTTCTGGTTCCCCCACATCCACCTGAGACCAATCGATCTCGGAATTTTCAGCCTCAATCTCTTCTAAAAGTTTCACCGCCTTTTCGTAGTCGACTTTTTTGACGATCAGCTGAACATCGCCCAAGTCTTCCCCAAACAAAGACAGATCATCTCCACCGTTAATGAAGACCGAAATTCCTTCTTCTTCGAACAGGCCGATCAACGATTTTGCTTCTGACTCATTGGCGACGTTCGTTAAGGTTACTAGGTCAGGTTGTTGATCAGACATTCGCGTTCTCCCGTTCGCATGGACAATGGCCAGCTTACCGCTGCCGCCAGTCCACAAAGTACACGCGGATCATCTGCATTTCCATCGCCTTGGAACGAACACAGATCTTAGATCACTAGAAACTCGACAGGGCTTACGGAAAATATCGGTTTTGTGTATGTTTTTGCGATCGATCGCGGCCGAAGCTGCGTCGAATTCCTTTGCATTTCCGCTGAATTCGTCAATTTCTGATACGTATGTTTGATTCGCTCCAGGACGGCCTCAAAGGCGCTTTCAAATCCCTGCGGGGAAAAGGTAAGCTGACTGAAGGCAACATGCGCGACGGCCTGAAGATGGTCGAGCAATCGTTGCTGGAGGCGGATGTTAGTTATGATGTCGTCAAAGCCTTCATGGCGAATGTCAGCCAAAAAGCGATGGGCGAGAAAGTTCTGCTTTCTCTCAAACCGGCAGAGCAATTGGTCGGCATCGTCAACGAAGAACTGGTCAACTTGTTGGGGCCGGTCGACGATTCGCTGCGGTTGGACAAGCCCGTCAACGTGATCATGATGTGCGGCCTGCAGGGAGCAGGTAAGACGACGACATGCGGTAAGCTGGCTAAGCTGCTGCAAAGAAACAAGATCGATCCTTTGCTGGTGGCCGCCGACCTCCAGCGACCTGCCGCGATCGATCAATTGCACGTGCTTGGTGATAGCCTGAAGGTCCCCGTCTACAGCGATCGAGACACTCAGGATCCCGTTGCCGTTTGCAAGGCGGCTGTGGCTCAGGCGAAAGCCAACGGAAACAAGGTGGTGATTCTGGACACCGCTGGCCGGCTGGCGATCGACACTGAACTGATGGAACAGTTGAAAACGATTGATCGGCAGGTCCAACCGGATCACGTCTTCCTAGTGGTCGATGGAATGACGGGTCAGGATGCCGTCAAAAGTGCCGCCGCATTCCACGAAGCGCTTGAATTAAACGGCGTGGTGATGACCAAGCTGGATGGTGATGCTCGTGGTGGAGCGTTGCTGTCGGTGAAGCACGTCACGGGGGTGCCGATTCGCTTTATTGGTACGGGCGAGCACATCGACAACCTCGATTACTTCCGCCCGGAGGGAATGGCCAGCCGAATTCTCGGCATGGGCGACATGATGGCTCTGGTCGATGAGGCTCACAAGCTGGTCGACGAAAAAGAGCAGCAGCGGATGCAGGAGCAACTGGAAAAAGGCCAGTTCACGCTCGAAGACTTCCGCGACCAGATGGTCAAAATGGCCAAGCCTGGCCTGATGCAGAAAATGATGGGACTGCTGCCCGGAATGCCCAGCATGGGTGAGATTTCCAAGATGATGGGCGATGGCGACACTTCCAAACAGATCCGTCAGATGGCCGGAATCGTCGACAGCATGACGCCTGCGGAACGAAAAGACCCCAAGTTGGTCGATGTGGGCCGCAAGCAGCGCATTGCGGCTGGCTCCGGAGTTCAGCCAAAGCAGGTTAGTGATTTAATCAAACAATATGATATGATGAAGCCGATGCTAACCGGTATGGCTGGCATGGGCGCGGGCGATCGGATGCAGCAAATCCAGGATTTGCAGCGTCAGATGATGAATCCTGGCGGTAAAATGCCGGGCGTCAGTAACAAGGCAGCCAGCAAGCGGCTGTCTCCCAAGCAAAAGAAAAAGTTGGCGAAGGAGCGCGAAAAGCTCCTGCGTCAACGTCGACGCGACAAGAAAAACCCGGGTGGAGGAAGCTGAATTCAGGTACGCAAGTATTTGATTCGCATCTCTTCGACTCAGGTTCATCTTCCCAGCGAAGAGGCTGGCTGTGTGAGTGTGCATTTCGCGCAAGATCACAGTGGGTCTGGACAAGTACGTTTCAATTCTATGATTTTAGAAAGATAAAAGTGGCAGTAAGAATTCGTTTGAAAAAGATGGGGCGCACCCATCGACCTTTTTTCCGCGTCTGCGCGATGGACTCGCGAGCACCTCGTGATGGACGAGTGATCGAAGAACTTGGAACGTACGACCCTATGGTGCCCGAGACCGACGCACGGGCAATCCTAAAAGGCGACCGCATCAACTACTGGTTGAGCGTTGGGGCTCAACCTACCCGAAAAGTTGGCACGTTGATCAAAAAGTACGGTGCCGAGGGCACTCATCTTGATGCACAGACCGAAGCCATTTCACGATTGGGCGATCGTCGTGCGTCTTCGATTGCCGCAGCACGCGAAGCTGCCACGAAGGTGAAGATTCCGGATCCGGTAGCCGCGGCTGCCCCAGAAGCTCCCGCGTCGGAAGCTCCAACGGAAGGTGATGCTGCTGCCGAGGCACCTGCTGAGGAGAAAACGGAGGCCGTCGCAGAAGAGGCAAAGACGGAAACGGCTGTAGAACCAGCAGCGGCTGAAGAAAAGCCAGCCGAGTAATTCAGATTCAGTGATTTGCAATGAGGCTAGACGTTTTGACTTTGTTCCCGGAGATGTTCTCTGGATACCTAAGTCAAAGCATTTTGAATAAATCGATTGAACGAGGGCTCGTTGAGATCCACGTTCATAACATGCGAGATTGGTCAACAGACAAACACAATAAGATTGACGATCGTCCTTTTGGGGGCGGCCCCGGCATGATCTTGATGGTGGAACCTGTTGTCAATTGCGTACGCGACGTTCAAAAGATGGCTCCCGAACCTGGGACGCTTATCCTGACAACGCCGCAAGGCCAACGGCTCTGCCAGCCAATGGTCGAAGACCTTGCGATCCATCAACGATTTATCGTATTGTGCGGTCGCTACGAGGGATTTGATCAACGAGTGATGGACATTCTGCAACCGATGGAAGTATCGATTGGAGATTACATCCTCAACGGTGGCGAAGTGGCGTCGATGGTCCTGATTGATTCGTTGGTGCGAATGGTGCCCGGAGTACTGGGGGACGAACTGAGTAACTGGGATGACTCGTTTTCGCGAGGCAACCGGATGCTGGAGTATCCCCAGTACACACGACCAAGAGAATTTGAAGGCCATGAAGTGCCGGACGTTCTGTTGGGCGGAAATCACGGAGCCATCGAGGGCTGGCGAAAAGAACAGAGTCTCGAAAAGACAAAACAACGTCGTAGCGATTTACTGGATAGTTGATCCTGTCGCTAAAGATTAAAATACGATACTGATTGATTTGCCACCGCTTCGTCAGGATACGAAAGTGGCCCAAACGAGGGTATTCCTATGAGCCAACAAATTATGGATCTGGTCGATGCGACCAGCATGAAACCAGAAACTCCGTCCTTCGACATCGGGGACACCGTCGACGTGCACTGCCTGATCCACGAAGGCCAGAAAAGTCGAACTCAGGTGTTCACCGGCACCGTGATCGGTCGCAGTGGCAAGGGAGCTCGTGAAATGTTCACCGTCCGCCGCATCGTTGCGGGACGAGGCGTCGAGCGTAAGTTCCCGGTTCACTCGCCAAGAATTGACAAGATTGAAGTCAAACGATCGTCCGTCGTTCACCGAGCCAAACTGTACTTCCTACGTGATCGCGTGGGTAAAGCCGTTCGATTGAAAGAGCGCCGTCGTTAAGACGATGTTGCTCTGATAGAAAATTGAAAAAGGGTTCTCGGCCTCCGGGTCGTGAACCCTTTTTGTTTGGGGCTAGGTATTTGCCCGAGCGGCAAGAGTAGTCGCTGCCAATCTTCGAAAAATGACACAGTAACCAACCCATCGTCGAGCCGGTTTGATCGACCAACCACCTCGAGTGTGATTTGAATTCGAGCGCCATGTAAAGTCACGAACTCCAGAAACAGCGCCGTACAAAAGACGGGAAGCGTTCGCCGGTCTTGGACGATGGGCGAACTGGAAGATTCAGAGAGATCCGAATGTTTTTCACGACAACGTGAATCCATGTCAGCAATACACAGTGACCGGCTAATCCGATCGTACGTTAACGCCGTGATGAGTGTTAGCCTTGATATTCCATTCACGCCATTGGTCGACATCGAAATCGAAATCAATGTCTTGCTCTGTCAGCACCTTCAATGCGTTTAGCACTCGATCGTTACGCCGAGTGACCGTGATCGTCTGAGGGCCTCCGCCAGTCGTCAATCCCGCTCCACCGTCTCGCGTAAAGGTCGGGTTCAAGCGACCGGACTCGAGTGCGTTCGGGTTCCTTTCCGTATGAGTGGTAACTAGGACTTCGATCAATTTGTCGATGACTGATGTGCCCCCGAGTTCACCGATCGCGTGGGCGGCTCGTTGAATATCGTCATTGGCAACTTTTTTGGCTGTCAACACTTCGGCGAACATCATCGATGCCGTTTGAGCGTCGTAATGAGGCTGTCCTAACAACGTGAGTGCTCGTTCGCGAACATCCACGTGAGGATCATTCATGGCAAAAGCGACCAAGATTCGCATCGCTTCACGAGTCTCGACGCGGCCAATCCCACCCAGCATTAGCGAACGAATGGCAGGATCGTCGTTTTCGCGTTTCGCAGCTTTCTCGACCAGCCGAATGGCGAACTCGTCACAAAATTCAAAAAGCGATTTCTCCAGCTCATCCAGACCCGCTTCGCCCCGCTTGGCCGCACGAAGCCATTTTCGCAGTGAGCTTCTTCGTTCTGCGATTCTATCATCGACTTCTTCCTGTCGTGCCTCCATCTGCGTGACACGAATGGGTGTCCAACTGGTGCCGTCTCGCGTGTAGCCATGTTCGCCAAAGAATTGCTCTTTCTGAATCCATGCATCGCCTTCGCGTTCGAACCCCAACGCTCGGCGAGCTTGCTCATCGTCGGGCAACGATTGAATAATGTGTTGAGCATGAACTTCGATTTCTGATTCGAACACACGCTTGCCTCGTGGCTGATCAAGGCACCAGTTGAGAACCTTTCGATGATCTTCGACCGATGCAACCGTGGCTGCTAGTTGTTGGTACTCGAAGTTCGCCGAGTTCATCAGTTCGACTTTTCGAACGAGTCGCGATTGGTCCAGCTTGATGAGCGAACCATCTTCTTTGAGGACGGTGACGTAAGGGCGACCATCGCCAGTATTCTTGCTCGAACCGATCATTCCTTCGAGCATTCCGCCCGACTTTAAGATGACTCGGCCTTGAGTCGCAGCTTCCATCTGTCCAGACACGGGTGCCGGACAGGCGATGTTACCAACCAAACATCCAATAAATAAGAACAAACTATTGTGTCGTAAAACCCGGTGATTCATGACTGGCCTTGTTGCGAGAACTTCCGTTAGTCGATAACGTTGGAGCTTCCTTGATTCTATCGGCCAGATTTCTCAAAACCAACGACGAAAGGCGGATTTTCGATGGGTCATTTCACCTATTCGCAGATGGCAACCGGTTTTCAGCGGATGGCAGTGAGTTATGCCGCTGGAATTGACATTCGAAAAATCGTCCGACGAGAAACCGAGTACGGCTCGCCTGCCTACCGAAAAGTATTCTCCGAAATTGCTCGCAAGGTGGACAAAGGTGATCCACTGGGGGCTTCCATGGCATCGACCGGTGAGACTTTTCCGATGTTGGCGACCTCGGTTGTCAAAGCTGGCGAAAAGAGCGGTCGTCTGGAAGAGTCTTTCAAGAGGCTGTCGGACCACTACAAATCGTTGGCTGATTTTCGACAACGCTTCTTGAGTTCCATCGCGTGGCCCTGTTTCCAACTACTGGCGGCGATCGGCATCATCGGCGGTTTGATTCTGGTTCTCGATTACGTTTACCGATTGGGGAAGATGGATCCGATCGACTGGTTTGGAATGGGTAGCACAACGGGAAACTTTTTGTTCTACCTGTTCGTGGTGCTCTTTCTGTCCGGTGGTGGATACCTTTTATACCAAGGTGTTAATCGAGGCTGGTTTGGTGTCCTACCAATGAAAATTGCCAGACGAGTTCCGCTCATTGGCAACACGATCGAGTGCCTTGCGCTGTCTCGTCTTGCTTGGACGATGTCGGTCTGTGAGAACGCCGGAATGAATCCGTTGGAAACCATTCGACTTGCCTTGGGATCGACCGAGAATTATTTCTATCAACAGCTTGAGCCTGAGCTGACTGCTGATCTTCAAAAGGGACATGAGTACTATCGATCGATGAAGCGAACAGATGCCTTCCCCGACGACCTGTTGATTTACATTGACAACGGCGAAACGTCGGGCGAACTGGCGGAGTCGATGGATCGCGCATCCCGCGAACTTCAAGATCGGGCCGAACAACAGTTGAAAACGATATCCGGAATCGGGTTCTTTTTGATTTTCTCGCTGGTAGCGGTGTTGATTGGTGGGACCGTGATTCTGCTGTACAACAATCTGTACCTGAAAACCATCAACGAATTTTTGTAAAGCAACCATGAGCAAAGCTAGTCCCTACATTGTTTCACCCGGCGAAAGTGTCGATTTGTCTTCCATCGCTTCGGGGCCAACATCCGAAGATTGGAAAAAGAAGTCGGCTCTGAAAAAAATCGCTGCGAACGCAATCCAGATGGCCGATTTTGCCAAGCGACTGTATGCGGAAGATCAACGCTCGATCCTGCTGGTTCTGCAAGGTATGGACACTGCGGGCAAGGATGGCACGATTCGCAATGTGATGCGAGGAATGAACCCCACCAGCTGCCAGGTCAGCTCGTTCAAACGCCCAAGCGTCGAAGAACTGGATCATGATTTTCTGTGGCGAGTCCACAAGGTTGTACCGCGACGTGGAAACATTGGAATCTTCAATCGCAGCCATTATGAAGACGTGCTGGTTGTTCGCGTTCACAATATCGTTCCCGAAAAAATCTGGAGCCAACGCTACGAACAAATCAATCGATTCGAACAGCTGCTGCACGAAACAGGCACGAAGATCGTGAAGTGCTTTCTTCACATCAGCAAAGAAACTCAGCGCAAACGACTACAGGAGCGAATTGACCTGCCGGAAAAGCACTGGAAATTTAATCCGGGCGATTTGAAAGAACGAGAGCGATGGGACGATTACCAAACGGCCTACACAGCTGCGTTGGCAAAATGCAGTACGGATTTTGCTCCATGGCACGTTATTCCTTCCGACAAGAAGTGGTACCGCAACTTGGTCATTAGCGAACTGTTGCTGTCGACACTCAAAGGGTTAGACCCTCAATTCCCAGTCGCTGAACAAGACCCGACGGGAACCGTCGTCTCGTGATTGTCCGCAGATTTCCTGGATGCGCGCAGTGGGAGCATCTGATGCCGGAGCCCGTAAGCGTGCTTCTCTCACTGACGAGCTGCCACGTTTTCGCGTTGAAGCTCATCCACGATTTTCTCAATCTGATCTGCTGGCAACGCATACGTTGCCGCTCGACCGTTGCGGGCAATGTTCAACCCAACCGCATTGCCATCCAGATCAAGAATGAGGCCGCCGCAATGCTCTGGAAAAATCGGCATGTCGTGTTGAAAGACGTTGGGGAATCCTGAATGTCTTCGGCTAGGAACGGCCCCAAGCCGATTCATCATCTTGAACCGAGCTGCACGTTCTCCGTTGATCAGGTTTCCTGCCAGCGTGGCGGTCGTTTCGTTCGGGATGTCGTCACGAAGAAACTTGATCGCGATCTGGTCGCCAGGTTCGTGTTGGCGAATTTGAAAAACCAAATCACTTGTTTCTTGAATTGGTTCTTCGTCCAGTTCGGTGATGATATCGCCATTTTTCAAACCTGCTGCAAACGATGCGGTTCCCGGACGCACATCTGAGATCCTCACGCCGCCGATTGTCGTTTCGGGTTTGACTCCGAGGAACGCCTGTTCGCCAATTTTTGTCGATCGTGGCGTCACGCTGTAGTTCCCGATTGCGATCACGTTTCCATTCTGATCTGGAGCCATCAAAAACTGCCCAAGCGACAGCCGCGAAGGATGCCATTGAACCGGCGTCAACTCACGCGCGTTGATTTCAAGCAAAGCGACATCGTGAACCTTGTTTGATCGGCGGATCTGCGCAGGCACTTTCCTCCCGTCAGGCAACAGACATGTGATCCGTTTTCGGGTCGCGACTTCGCTATTTTTGGTGACAATCAAGCCATTGGCGGTAACGATCGTCCCCATCGCCACGTGGCGGTTGCCATCGTAGATTCGAACGATGCTTGCAGATGCAGGCAATGCAACGGACTTCAGTTGCTTGATGAGTGAACGATGTTGCTTTTCAAACTTCGCCTTGGGCCGAGAGCGAAGGCTGGGCAGCTCAAATTTCAACGCGATGTTTCCGGCTCCGTCGGAGGCATCAATTTCATCGAGCCCTTCGAAGGGATTGAAAGGATTGTCTCGGAATTCACGAAACTGATCGGGCGTCATCTCGACGACGGCAGTGTCCTTGTCCAAGGCTTTGCGAAATGGCTTCTGCAAGCCCGGTTCCAGATTATCCAGCATGCTCTCGAACACGTCCCGCACCTCGGTGGGGATTTCACCGTTGGATTCTTGAACCGAGAAGCCTGTCAGCACGGCAACGACGAAAATGTAAATTGTTCGCGTCACGGCGAATCCAGTAAGACGTTTTGTATAAGCCATATCTGTCATTTCGGTTTTCGGTACCCGTCCATGATAGTCTGCCGTGGACTATTGCAGCTGAATTTCCAGCTCCATCATCGTTTCGCCTCGCCGGACTTTAATCGGCACGACGTCCCCCAAGTGAAAGCGCTTCACGACCTCAATCAAATGAGCACCGTCGTTAATGATGACGTTGTCAAATTGAACAACAACATCGCCAGCAACCAGACCAACCTCGTCCGCCGCTGATCCTCCCGTCACCTTGCGAATCTTAGCATTCGGAGCCTCACGATCTACGTTGACGCCCATTCGACCCGGACGAGTCTTGTCCCCCGGCTCATTCAGTTCAGGTAGTTTTCCCCACGAGTCACCTCGTTTCATGCGATCCCAATCGCGGCGAAAAATGGAAAGTGGCACGTGCCGGTTGTCGGCCGTAATGTCGCCGATTGAGGTATGGATGGCAATCAACTGGCCGTCTAAATTGAATAGCGGTCCACCCGAGTCGCCCCCGATAAGAATCGCGTCCGTCACAATCGTGTTTGGTTTCTTGCGGAGGATACGGCCGACTCGAACGGGTGGTTTTCGTCCCAGTTCGAATCCTCCCGAATGCCCCAGCGTGATCACCCAGTCGCCCAGCTTGGTACGATCGGTTTCGCTCATTTCGACATGAGGCCAAGGCCCCGCTCCAATCAATTGGAGCATTCCCGCATCGACATTCAGGTTCTTTCCGAGTGGTTTGGCGGGCACGGTGCGACCGCTTGGGAAAATCACTTCGTATTTTCCATCGGTTGAAGAACTCATTACGTGACCAGCGGTCAACACCAGTCCATCTTCGTTTACAACGACACCGCTGCCGAAACCGATTCCATCTGAAATCGCCACGCAAGCGGGCAGCGTCATTGTTACCGCCTTGCCGACTTTTTGCTGAACGTCTTTCAGTTGTCCAACCGCTTCGGTTTGAGCGATCGTCGGAGCGACAGCCACCAGCGACAACGCAATCAGGACAAACGGCGTCAGCAGATGTGAACCAACCGTCTTCAACGTCTGGCTACCGGCAATATCGCGAAACCATGGTTTCCTCAATGGCATCATGAAAGTCCTGCAACTGATTGGTTCTGAAGAGTGGCTGATCGTGCCTAACATCTTGGTCGGCGGCTCCAATTCAGGCAAGACGGATGCTCAAGCGACTTACACCCACGGTCTACGGATCTCGCAAAAACAGTGTTTTCATCATGCTGGCAAATTGCTATCGTTCGCCGTTTTTCGGGAGCCTTCGTGGTTCGCGATAACTCCACAGCTTCCGCACACCGGTTTTCAGTGAATTCGAGCCACCCAAGCTTGCGACTCAGTTTCATCGCATTGTGCCTGATTGGCGCTATCGGTTGTGCACGGTTATCGGGTTCGCGATCCGCCGAACTGCCCGACCGACGCAAGGTGACTCGGGACAGTCTGGTCTTCCACACCAATTTTTACTTCCCGCGCCGGCATCGATTGATCGAAGAATTGCTGGCCAAACGATCGAACATTAAATCGATACTTGGATTGACTCCTTCTGACGAAACCATTCACATTTTCTTGTTTCAGGACCAGCAGAAATTTCGTCGGTTCCTGACAGAGCAACATCCTTCGTTTCCCGATCGGCGAGCGTTCTTTCTTCGGTCTTCAACTAACCTGATGGTTTACGCACATTGGAATGCTCGTGTGGCCGAAGATCTACGACATGAAGTGACTCACGCGTATCTTCACAGCGTGGTTCCAGAAGTGCCTTTGTGGTTGGACGAAGGGATCGCCGAGTATTTTGAGGTTCCCACGTCTGAACGAGGGCTCAATCGAGATCATCTGGATTACTTGGTCGCGGAAAACGAATCCGGACGATGGCAGCCCGATCTCGAACGTTTGGAATCACTACGGCAGGCTGGTGAAATGAGTCAGTTGGATTACGCCGAGTCGTGGTTGTGGATTCATTTTCTGGTCCACCGTAACGAAAAAACGCTCGGCCTGTTGCAAAGCTACCTGCAGCAGACGCAGTATGATCGCGTTAACAACAACTTGAAAATGTGGCCGCAGTTGGAGAAGTTTGACGCTGACGCACCTTCGAATCTGATCGGATACATGAAATCGCTGTCCACTTCCACCAAACTGGCTTCAATCAAAACGTCACAATAGTTTCGCGGTTCCAGAGCATCATCCAGATTACGCGATCGATCAGTTGATCGCCCGGTGTCGAAGTCGATCGATCCCCACAGCGATGATCACGATTGACCCGATGATAATTTCCTGCACAAACGTCTCAGCGCCAAGCATCGTGCATGTGCTACCCAAGATCGACATGATCAGAGCGCCAATGAATGTCCCGACTGCCGAACCTTCACCGCCGCTCAACGAGCCACCTCCAATGACAACCGCCGCAATGATATGCAACTCCAACCCGACACCAATCGTCGGATTTCCGCTGCCTAAAAAAGCGTACTGCATGACGCCCGACAGCCCGGTCAACATTCCACACAACATGTAAATCGCAACCGAACGACGTTCGACGTTGATCCCGCACAGTCGAGCCGTGTTTTCACTGGAGCCGATAGCGTAGATGTAACGTCCCATCACGGTGTAGTTCAACATGATACCGACCGCCAAAATTGACACCATCAAAACGTAGAACCCAACTCCAATCCCTAGCATCCCGTCGTAGTCCATGAAGTTTTGAGCACTATTGGTCGGAGTACGCACCGCTTCGCCACCGGCCAACCATTTTGCGAATCCGCGGAATATCTGCATGGTTCCAAGGGTCACAATAAACGGAACGATCTTCAGACTTGCCGACAGGAAACCATTGATCCACCCACAAGCGGCGCACACAACAATGGCCACCGAAATCGCCATCGCAACGTCTCCGCCAGACGGCGCTTCCGTATCTCCAGGCGAAACGGCCCCGCCATTTATCGTGATCGCAAACACAACGGTCGCCAACGCGACTTGGGAACCGACGCTCAAATCGATTCCGCCGCTGATAATGACCATCGTCATCCCCAACGCAGCGATCCCGACAACCACGGTCTGAATCAAGATGATTTTCAAGTTGTCAACGCTCAGGAAATTACTCAAATCCTCGCCTGTCGAATCTTGTATGCGAATCGCAATAACACTGATCAGAACAACGAAGATCAGCCCAAGAAACGGAACGATGCGTGAAAGTAATGTCTTGAACTTCATTGGTGCTACCACGATTCGAATCTTGTTGTCGTGTGAAAACTCAGCGGCCTGCGGGATCGGATACCATCCTCGACGGGGAAGCACCAGTCGTTGGCCGCACTGGCGATGTGGGGTTCAAGCATCTGCTGAATCTGATTGTCCGGTTGTCGCGTAAGCCATGACATCGTCTTTGAGCCACAGCTCGACAACTTTGGTTTCGCTCAGCCGACCGCGGTACATCACCGCAAGCGAATCACAAACTCCTTGCAACTCGGGCAAATAGGAACTGACAATCACTATTGACTTTCCGGACGCGGCCAACTGTTGAATCAATTGGTAGATCTCTGCCTTGCTTCCCACGTCGATGCCGCGTGTTGGTTCGTCAAGCAACAGGATGGATGAGTCGTGATTCATTAGCCGAGCGATTGCCACTTTTTGCTGATTGCCGCCGGAGAGAGTCGAGATCGCATCGAGTGTCGAATGGCATTTGGTACCCAAACGTGCCGCCCATCGGTCCGCAATTTTCTGTTCTCGCGTCAAGTTAATCCAGCCACCGCGAGATTGTTTCGCCAGAGCGGACAACGTCGTGTTGACCGCGACGTTCATCTGCTGAGCCAGTCCTTCCGTTTTTCTATCCTCGCTCAAGAGATCGAGTCCGGCATCGAGCGCCCGTCTGGGCGACCATGATGTTCTGCTTAGCCTGTGGCCGCTGGAAAGTTCAATCGTGCCACCGCTCCACACATCCAGCCCGAACAGGCACCGGAGTAATTCAGTTCGCCCCGAACCCACCAATCCGAAAATCCCAAAAATCTCACCCTCGCGAAGGTCAAACGAAGCATCCACCGGCAGGTTCGTCCCTCGAACGCGCCGGCAACTCATCGCGACATCACCCATCTGATGTTCGATGCGCGGGTACATCTCGTCCAGACTACGCCCTACCATCATGCGAATGATCTGAGGGATTGAGACGTCACCGATCAGGCCTGTCTCAACCGTTTCGCCATCGCGAAGGACCGTATAGCGATCCGAAATTTCTTGAACCTCTTCCAGAAAGTGGCTGATGTAGATGATGGCAATGCCTCGGTCTCGCAGTTGCGATATCACCCGAAACAGAGCTTGGGTGTCTTCGGTCGACAGCGAACTGGTAGGTTCGTCCATGATGATGATTTTTGCATCACTGATGATCGCTCGACCAATTTCGATCAGTTGTTGAGTGCCAATACTCAACGAACCAACCATCGCATCGGGCGACAATGAGTCGTGCCCCAATAGGCTGAGCACTTCCTTGATCTTTGTTGTTTGTCTGCGAATGAATCCAAAACGAGTAGGCTCCGCGCCCAGCATGATGTTTTGTTCCACGGTCAGATGCGGAGCGAGTGTGAGTTCCTGATAGATCATTGCGACGGCCGCATCGCGGCCATCCTGCGGGCAGGTCGGGTGATACCTTCGTCCTTGAAGATCGATTCGCCCCTCGTTGGCTTGATGAGCGCCACTAAGCACCTTCATCAAAGTACTTTTTCCGGCTCCGTTTTCCCCGATTAGCGCGTGAACTTCACCCGGATAGATCTCAAGATCAACGCCACGGAGCGCGCGGACAGGACCAAAGTTTTTGCAAATGTTCCTCAACCGCAAAATGCTCTGGCTCATGCCTTCATTCCACCAACGTAACGGTCCTTGCGTGACGGCGCTACAAAGACGGGCCGCATTAAATATGGCACTACAGCCATTTTTGATAGTCGGGAAACAAAACCTGTTGCATCTTGGGATCGTCAATGTTTTCCTGAGTGATGATCGAGACCCCCGTGTCGACCAACGGTTCAACGTGTTCGCCCCTGAGCAACGCGACTGATGTTTTCACCGACAGATACCCCATGTTGAACGGGTCTTGAGAAGCCGTCGCGGTCAACAGACCGTTACGAATGCTTTCGCCAATGTACGGATTGAAATCGAAACCAATGATTTTGATCTTTCCCTTCAAGGGCGATTTTTCCATCGCCTTGAGCATCCCTTCCGTTAAAGGTTGAGCACTACAGAAAATCCCGGCCAGATTGAGACCATCCTTTTGCAAAATACGTGTGGCCACTTCCTGGGACTTCACTTCGTCACCGCCTCGTTGCGAATCTGATACGACTTTGATATCCGGGAACTTCTTGATCTCGTCCAAAAATCCTTTTTCCCGCAACTCCGTGCTTAATGAACCTTCAAAGAAACGCATGACGGCAACGTTCCCTTTTCCTTCTAACGCCTCGGCCATCGCCCGTGCACATTTTACTCCCCCCAAATAATTGTCGGTCGCCACAAACGCGTCGTAGGCGGATTCGTCATCGAGCCCGGAATCCCACACCACCGTTTTGATGCCTTTGTTTTTCGAGTTGCGAATCGACTTGATCAAGTCAACCGAATCAATCGGAGCGACGGCAATGGCGTCGACTTTTTTGATTTGCAGATTCTGGATCGTCTTGATTTGTTCGGACCGATCGTTGGCGACTGCGGGTGGCTGCCAGATCACCTCAAATTCGGACTCTTCACTGGCGGCTTTCATCACGCCTCCCTGGACCATTTTCCAGAACTCAACATCGCCGGCTTTTGGCACGACAGCGATCCTTGGAAGACGCGATGGCATGTTCGCACGGTCACCGCTTCCGCAACCGATAGACGCCAAGAACAGGATTGTCAGCACGAGGCTTGCGAGAGACTTCATAAAACACATTTGAAATTTTGCCCTAGGGCGATACGCCGGTCGCCAATTTTTGAATAACGCATCGGCCAGCGTCGTGCCGTACGCAAAAACGTTTCGCGGAAGCCTACGTCAACACCGCAGGCAGTTTTCCAGTGCTGTCTGAGAATCGTTCCGTTTCCACTCCAACGGCGTTGAGCATGCTGACGAACAGATTCGACATCGGCGTATGTTTCTCATCGAACACGGTATAGCTTCCGTGCTGAGCACCCAAGCTGGATCCACCGGCAAGGACGAGCGGATAGTTTCTGGCGTTGTGGGTTGAGCTACAGGCGCTGCCGTAAAGCACTAGGGTGTTGTCGAGAATCGGTCCGTGTTCGTCAGTCACGTTTTTCATCTGTTTCAAAAAGTAAGCGAACTGTCTGGCAAGCCATTGATCATAACGCCCCCAGTCCGCCCAATGGTCGCTGGACTTGTCATGGGTGATGCCGTGATGCCCTTTCAAGCCAAGTGCCAGTTTTGGGAAATTGTCACCAAATCCCATTCCGTCCTCGCGGGCGATCATGTACGACAGCACTCGAGTCAAATCGGTTTGAAACGCGAGCACCATCAAATCCATCGTCGCGCGAATGTAGGCTTCGGGATCGACGGTCGCGTCAACATCCAGCCGCAAGTGATTGGCGTCAAATGCCTTCATGGGAATGTCGAGCCATTGCTCATTTCGCTGTAGCTGTTTCTCAACTCGATTCAACGAAGTCAGATATTCGTCCAGTTTGCTTTGGTCTCGTTTGCCAAGACGACGCTGCAAACCTTTGCTATCCTCCAAGACCAAGTCGACCACTTTCTTTCCGCGCCGGATACTTCGTCGGCGTTCATCAGTGGTCGCGTCGCCATTGGGCGAGAAGTATCTTTCGAAAATTTCTCGCTGGCGATGCTCGGTCGGAATCGGCGATCCTGTTGAATCGAAAGAAAGCGTGGAAACTCGCGATTTGTATCCGACTCCGCCGTCTGTCGAAAACGATAGCGAAGGGTAACGAGTATGTTGGCCCAGTGATCGAGCCGCGATCTGGTCGACCGAGACGTTATTACGATAAGCGCCACCACGCACGTCTCCGCCGGTCAGCCAAGTGTCTCCTGCGATATGCCCCAACACTTCACGACTGCGAGGATGACTGAGTCCTCCGAGAATCGAAAGATCATCACGAAACGGTTCCAGCGGCTCAAGCGACTGCGTCAACTGGTAATTTTCACCTTCGCCTTTGGGAAACCAGTTCCATGTATCGTGATATGGGTTTTCGGCCGGAGGAAGGCAAACGCCGTTGGGAACGTACAAGAAGCACATCCGTTTGGGCGGTTCAGCATTCGCGCGAGTCAGCGAAGCCGCACTGGCAGTGTCACGCATGCACTCAAGCCACGGCAGTGAGCAGGTAACGCCCAATCCTCGCAAGAAGGTACGGCGGTGTAACTTCAGCGGCTTTCGTTTCATCATTGATCGTACCTCATTTGTGCTGAGACGGCGGCTGCATTCTAGTCATCAAGAAAGGATTGGCTAAGCACGATCCCCTTGATAACAGAGCGAAAACGATAACTATCCGCAGTCACCTGATCGACGATGCGTTGAATTTCGTCCTCATCGGCGAACGTGACATCGCGCCCCAATGCGTAAGCAAACATATGCTCGACCAGTGACCGGGTAACGTCGTCAGCTCGGTTGTTCAAAATGTACTGCTGTATTCCTTCCACTCCATTGACCACCTTGCCGTCCGGCAAGGAAGACACAGCATCGACCGGTTTCCCTTTTGCTTGTGTTCGAACACGACCAACGGCGTCAAATTGCTCAAACACGATACCGTAAGGATCGATTTTCTTGTGGCAGTCGACGCACGACGCCTTGCTGCGATGAAGCTCAAGCTGCTCCTTTAGCGTCAACTTGTCAAACCCGGGCGTATCGGGATCGAGCTCAGGCACATTGGGAGGCGGAGGCGGAGCAGGGTCGCCCAAGATTTTTTCCTTCAGCCAAACGGCTCGCTTGATCGGATGAGGCTCAACACCGTCGGAATGCCCGTTCAAAAACGCGCCTTGCGCTAGCAAACCACCGCGATGCGACGCCGGTTGGATCTCGACAGGCCGAAAGTAACTGCCTTCCACACCACTCACCCCGTAAAACTCGGCGAGATTTTGGTTCAGCATAGCAAAGTCAGATTGAATAAAGTTCAAAATGCTTTGGTCATTCGCCAAAACGTGATGAACGAAATGATAGGTCTCCTTGGGCATGTCCTCCTTCACGAAGCGAGTGAAGTCCGGATAGGCTCTGGTATTGGTGTCCATGAGCTGTTGACGGTCGACTCGCAGCCACTCATACGTAAACGCGCGGACCATGCGCCGAACCTTCGGATCAGCAATCATCCGGTCGATCTGATTCTCTAAATCGTCGGTCAAATGCCCTTCGTTTGCCAAGCGTAGAAGCTCATCATCGGGCGGCGAGTTCCACAGAAAGTAAGACAACCGTGACGCGAGAGAGAACTGTTCCAGATTTTGAATGTCATCCGTTTTCGGCATTCCAGCGAGAAACAGAAAGTTCGGATTGCAGATGACCGCGACCAGCACCTGTTTGATACCGTCTTCGTATCGTTCATGCTCGCCCCTGATGTCTTTCCAGAAATCCACATACCGTTCAAGTTCGCTGGCAGACACGGGACGCCGATACGAACGTTCAATGAAACGAGTCAACACTTCTCGCGTGTAAATTTCTAAATCGTCCCGGTTGGGCGAATCGAAAAAGATATCCGTGTGGCTTTTGGGTGGCCACTGTTCGTAGTACGGCGCTTCAAGCTCAACCGAGTGAACCAGCAGCGGCGGTCCGGAATCACTTTTCTGTTTGACCAGATAATCGTTCCACAAACCGATTACCATCGTGTTGGCGTGAATCGTTGTGGCATCCGGATCAAATACTGGAATCGGCAGGTTTTCAAGGCAACCGATGAACTCAAGCGTTTGCATTTGTCCCGGCGGAGCAGTCACCTCCTGCGCTGCTCCAAACGTCGCGAAGTCCATGCCATCGTCGGTTCGTGTTCCGGCAAAAACGCGAACCGATGGATTTTTGGAACCGTACTTCTGCTGATTGGCGGCCATTTCGTTTGTCAGGCTACGAGATATCGTGTCATTGCCGGGAAGTGGCGTCACAATGAGCTCGCTGAACCCGACGAAAAACTTGCCTCCCAGCTTCAGTGAATACTCGCCCTGCTCAAGAAGCGCCAAGCTGACCGGTGTCACGATGCGCTGGTTATCTTTGAGCAATTTGTTTAGATACAGTCGCTCTTGAATCGTTCCGATTTTATTGATACTCAGCAGAAACGACGGCATCGAGTCATTTGGAGCGTACGGGTGAACGAGGTCGAATTGGTAATAGCCTGTCGTCGGGATTTCAAGCGTCATACGCGTCGACGTATTGTCCGCTAGGTTGACCGGTCGCAATCCAACTCCTTCGACGAACTCGAGATTGACGTTGGACTTATGGTTTTTTGCTGACAACCGAATGGAACTTGCGGACTCCTTTGCTGGATTTTCATCTCGCAAACTGATCAGGCCCCGCTTGGTTTCGAGCAACGGCCCTCGGCTGACCTTGGCATTAAATCGAATAGCGCCTGCGCGAGGAAAATTGTCCTTGATCACGACCTTCAGGTTTGGCGACGGTCCCTGCCACGAACGAGGCGGAACGTTCCTGTGCGGCAAGGCCGAGTAAAGCACAATGCCGTCCTCTATCGCGCCGAAGCGATCTGCCGTGGAACCACGAAGTCCGACACCAATTTTATTCTTAAGCCCTCTCATCGCGAGCTCAACCGTCCGGTTTGCCGGTTCGACAGATTCACCGTTGGCGTCCAAAACGTGAACGCGAAAGTCATTGGAACTTAACGGCATCGTTTGATAGCCAACAAATTCGGCACTCGGTTGGCCCTCGCCGATCTCCGATCCAAATTCGACACGATACCGAATGGGATTCGGTCGATCTCCTGTCACGATCGCTTTATCCAACGCCTCATTGGCGATGGCTCGATAGTATTCGATGTGCAACGGAGAGATTTGCAGAACGTCGCCGTTGTTGCTAAATCCCATCTTGGACTTGCCGTCATCGGGCAGCCTGTCTCCAAAGCGAATGGGAAGGCTTAGCAACTGGCTTAGCGTATTGGAGTACTGTTCCGTGGTCAGCCTCCGTAGGGCGACCGTTTTTTCTTGCTGGCGAGCCGCTGCGGCTTGCTTCAGAGCTTCGGTCATCCAGTCGACCAGAAGACGACGCTCGGCGGGAGTAGGTTGAGCCTCTCCCTCGGGGGGCATGTCACCGGTGTTGAGCACGTCAAGCACTCCATGCCAACTTTCGGCATCCGTTCCGTTGATGACATCAGCATCAAGGCTGTCCAGCGCGACGGTGCCTTCACGTTCACCATTCCCATGGCAGTCGTAGCAGTATTTCTCCAGCACCGGCAATGCGTCTTGTCGAAATGCTTGAGTCAGCTCATCCGCGTGACTGCGACACGAGCTCGGCAGCCAAGCCATGAAGACCGCAGCAAGTAACGCGCGAGTTTCAGGCCGTCGTGAGCGCATCTGGTCGATTCAAGTCAATGACATAGAAACAAATATCGAATGCAGGGAAACAGCAAACGAAGCCCAGCCGATTCTACAGGAAGGTCTTTTGAACCCCTGAAACAGACTGGTGTTCCGCGACAATCGAAGGAATCCGAATCGCGAGCAACTATCTTATGACCTGAATGATCCTTATGACACCATGTTATGTACTCGTAAATCCTCAGGGCTCACGCAAGAACCGGCAACCGAATTGACTCGGTAAACCGCAAGCGATGACCGGTTCCACAATTAGAACCGGTAACTTGGTGTTTTGCGAGTGCTTAATAGTTCATCTTCAAACCGAATGAGAGGCCCCTCGCGTACAGTTCTCCTGAATTTTCAATTCCAGTGAGCACGACCGACTGAGCGGGAGCCAACGCTACCTGGTCAATGTAGACTGCGTCGAAACCGGCGTATGCGGCAACACTGTTTGGAATCAAGTCAACATACCCTCGGATGCTCACTTCAGCCAACCACGCTTCACCTGAATCGCTGTCATTGATCTGTGCAGTAAAGTCGGTCGCATTAGTGGCGATGGTCGGCAACAACGGCGAAGCCGATCTGCCAACATGCATCGAGTTGTAAAACGCTCCACCGCGTCCGCTGACTTGAATGTAGACGTCCTGCGTGATCGGCATGTTGTACTCAAGTCCAAGCTGCAAACCGATCATCGAATTCCGGGTTTCAGACCTGACGGCAGCCGTCGCATCCAACGTTCCCGTTGGTAGTGGGGTCGTGCTCGGAGGGAGAAAAATGCGAGTGGGTGAAGTTCCAAGAGTAGTGATCTCGGAATCTTCACTGATCGAGATGAAGCGCGGGCCACATAACCAAGTCAAACCCGGCCGATGATTTCGCCGACTCATCAGTTCAATACTTGTGTAGTCAGATTGGTATTTTGAACTGAGTTCCCGCACGTCGAAAAAGTCTTCGATGTCGGGCCCCGCTAGTCGGTCGACGAATAGGCCATCAGGCAAACGCGGCATCACGAGGCTAAGGGCGGAAACCGTACCGGTTGCCAGCGGGATGTTTGGGACAGCCAGATCGGCCGCCGTGATCCCGGGCGGAAGAAGTGGATTCATCGGGTTGTTAACATCGATTCCAGCAAGCTCGGCAACTTGAACAATTCCGCCCAACACAAACGCGCTTTCTAGGTTTGAGTTGGCGACGATAAAATCTTCATCCCAACCCGTATACGAACCACGCAACTCGAATGTATGAAGTGTTCGGCGAGAAGGAAAAACGATCTTTCCCTGGACGCCAGCCGCACTGCCCAAGTCCGTTGCTTCGTCGCCAGTCAATAAGGTCGCACCAGTGGCGGAATCGGTTGCAACGACCAATGAGTCTGACAAACCTTCTCGATCGAATGCGATTCCTCCAAATTCGATCGTGACCGCTGGCTCATGACTGGTGGCTGGGGGCCATTGAGCAGTGGCGCGCTGAGGACTGCCAGCGATGCACAACGCAAACGCCACAGCAGCAATAGAGAACAAGGTCTTCACAGGGATCTCTCCGGATCGAGGAAAGGCACAAACTGGTGTCTGCACAACTGGATCGGTCCGCAATGGTGGAATAATAAGAGTGATCGTTACTCACGGAATGGTTGACTTAAATTACGCAGAGTCCCAAATCGTGTTTTTCCCTGCGTCGGTTGATCAATTGCCAATGTCGCCGCCACAGCCGTTTCGTTGCCGTGGTTGCTTGATCGAAAATATCCCGCGACGAGTGCAAGCAGCTGCCTGCAAGCAGTAGCGTGTTGGCGGCAGGCAATGCGGTTATCCATCCACGGCTGGCTCAACTCGTTTTGTCACAAGGGGATTTGGCCAGCAGGATTACTTGAAAGGCAACAAAAATCGTTGAGGTGACTGCGGTGAGAGCTCGCTTGAGGGAAACGACTAGCTACTCGCTAGGACATAAATGACGGATTTGAGTACTCGAAATCCACGTATTTCACCGCCCTGCAAGTCCGTCGGTTATTGGTTCGCGAGTACCAAATTGCCAGTGGCCAACAGGCCTGTTTCATATGGTCAGATCTTTGCTCAGGCTTTCGAGTTGGAGCGAGTAGGAGAAGGAACGAAAGACCTATTCGCGTAACCGCGATTTTGCTACTTTTCCCGCCCGCCGAATTGAATCTCATCAAGAATGCTATCCCACTCCGGAACTTGCACATGCGAGTCATTTTCTTCACCGTCTTTCTCTGCTTCGGCTCAGCACTCAGCCTCAGCTCGTGGGCCACAGCATCGCAACTTGACTACGAGTTTGAAGAGGGCGTGTTTTCGGACGAGGTGATCGAAGAGCCAATTGTTGAATCGCCTTGGACGGGAACATTCGCTTCCGGGCTCAATGGTAAGTCAGGTAACAGCGACAACCTTGATATCAATATGACTCTGAATCTGGCTCGTGATACTGATTTCACCAACACCACGTTGCTGGCAAGCTACTTTTATGCCTCTAACGAAGTGGCGACGGTTACCGACCGTGTTTTCGCCCAAGGTCGACGAGAACGTAAGTTTTCAAACTATCCCAAGCTGAGCATTTATCATCAAACCGCGTACGAATGGGATCGCTTCAAGAATTTTGACTACCGCATCGCGTTGCACGGTGGTTTAGGATACGAGGTATACAAGTTGGATGATCGTTTCCTGAAGCTTCGTTTCGGTGCAGGTGCCTCGCGAGAAGTTGGTGCGCCGGCTCCAGGTGACGAATGGATTCCTGAATTGCAGTTTGGTACCGATTGGGAGCGAAACCTGACCGACCGAGTTCGCTTGTATGCCACGCTGGACTTCTATCCGAACGTCAACGACTTCGCCGACTATCGTTTGAACACACTTGGTGGCGTCGAATATACGCTCAACGAGGAACGAGATATCAATTTCCGGTTGTTTGCGTTCAACCGGTATGACAGTACTCCAGCACCCGGCAATACGGAAAATGACTTGGATTACGGGATGGCTCTGTCGCTCGGATTTTGAATCTGACAGGACCGGTGACACAATCTCGACCCGCTCGCTTGGCTGAATCCCAAGTTCGGACACTCGGACACCGATACGTTTCACTTTGCGAACGTACCAACGCTCCGATGGGGTAGTGAATTGCCCGTCGAATCGCATTCTTTCATGCCGGAATGTTGGGCGTTGCTGCGTCTAGCCTTTCAGACGCTTCTGGCTATGATATGAGCCTGTTTTTCGAACATTTTCACTCTCTGACAAGACGTTATTCATGTCGCTTGACACGTGGTCGCCCGCATCGTGGCAGAACAAGACTGCCAAACAGCAACCTCAATACCCTGACCAAGAACAGCTTCAGAACGTGCTGACGCGGCTTGCCAAACTGCCTCCGCTGGTAACCAGTTGGGAGATCGAAGGTCTGCGCGAACAGATCGCGGAAGCCGCCGACGGAGATGCGTTTCTGTTGCAGGGTGGTGATTGCAGCGAGAATCTGGATGACTGCGAAAATGATTCGATCGTTCGCAACCTGAAAGTCATGATGCAGATGAGCTTCGTGCTTATTTATGGATCACTGAAAAAAGTGATTCGTGTCGGTCGCGTCGCGGGGCAGTACGCCAAGCCTCGTTCTGCCGATATGGAGACTCGCGAAGGAGTCACGTTGCCTGTTTATCGTGGCGACAACGTCAATCGGTCTGGATTCACCGAGACGGAACGTGTACCCGATCCTGAGCTCCTGCTGCGGGGGTACGAGCGATCGGCACTGACGCTGAATTTTATTCGCGGCTTGTCGAGTCGTGGTTTCGCGGACATGCACCATCCGGAAAACTGGGATTTGGATTTCGCGACCGATTCGGCTCGATCGGACGAATACCATGACATGGTGGGTTCGATCACCAACTCGCTGAAGTTCATGGAAGCGGTGCTCGGTTCGGCGATTCGCCAAAGCGAGAGCGTGGACTTCTTCACCTCTCACGAAGCTTTGCACTTACCCTACGAGCAGGCTCAAACTCGCCGCGTTCCTCGCCGGGAGGGCTGGTACAACATGAGCACGCACTTGCCGTGGATTGGTTACCGGACGGCCGACATCGACGGAGCGCACGTCGAGTACTTCAAAGGCATCCAGAATCCGTTGGGTATCAAGGTCGGTCCAAAATCTGATCCTGCCGGCCTAGTCGATCTAATCAAATACCTTAATCCTGACAATCAACGTGGTCGCATCACGCTGATTCACCGCTTCGGCGCGGATGAGATTGCTTCGTGCTTGCCGCCCATTATTGGTGAGATTCAGAAGAACAAACTGAACGTCTTGTTTTGCTCTGACCCCATGCATGGAAACACGTTTTCTACGAACTCGGGGATCAAGACTCGCAGTTTCGACAAGATCTCAAGCGAGCTGGAGCAAGCGTTCAAGATTCACTACCAACAGGGTTCGGTTCTGGGCGGCGTTCATCTGGAATTGACAGGCGACAATGTTACCGAATGCATTGGCGGCGCGAAAAATTTGAGCGAACCGGATCTTGAAAGGGCTTACAAAAGCAACGTTGACCCTCGTCTGAACCATGATCAGGCGATGGAGATTGCGTTCCTGATCGCGGATCAGATGAAAAATCATCGTTAGAAGAATTTGCCACCCGGTGTAGAGCGAAATACCATCGATCAGAATCAGAACTTTTCTGAAGTGCACCTCGACGCCGCGCGGCGTTGTGAGCAGAAACTGGGTTACCGGTTCAGGAATACCGCGTACCTTTGCGAAGCGATCACTCATGCTTCGATCGCGGATACTCGCTTGGTGTCCTACGAACGCTTGGAATTTCTGGGCGATTCGATCCTTGGGTTTGTCGTGTGCGAGTATCTGTACAACACGTTCCCTGATTGGCTGGAAGGGGAACTGACCAAAGTCAAATCAAACGTGGTCAGTCGTCGCACGTGTGGTTTGATGGGCGAGGAATTGGAGCTTGAAGAATGTCTGGTCGTCGGCAAGGGAGTCGGCATCAAAGGCAAAGTGCCTCGCTCGCTGCTGGCGAACGCGTTTGAGTCCATCGTCGCAGCGATCTATCTGGACGGAAGTTGGGACGCCGCAAAAGCGTTTCTGGTTCCCTTGATCGAGCGACATGTCCAGAGTGCGATCGATGGTGGACTGGAGATCAATTACAAATCTGAACTTCAGCAGTATTCGCAGAAGCGTTACGGACTTCCACCCCGTTATGTTTTACTCGGGGATGATGGCCCGGACCATGACAAGTCGTTCAAAGTCGCAGCCGTGATTGGCAAACGTGAGTTTGGCCCGGCGTGGGGTAAGAATAAGAAGCAAGCCGAACAACACGCCGCTGCCAATGCGCTCGCCAAGATCAAAGGTTCCGATGAACCGTTTACGTAAGCACTCGACCAGCCTAGCGAATGAAAACACTTTCCAGACCGACGTGGCAAAAACTGGCGACCGACCACGAATCAGCGGTCGGACCATGGTTGAAAGCATTTCGTGAACGCCGCAAGCGTCGTCAAATGCATCCCGTTCAGGACTTCCTGTTTGTCTACTATCGTTATTCGCCCACCAAGCTGCGGCAATGGCATCCAGGAATCGGTTACTCACTGGAAGATGCTACGATTGACGGCAACATGCGGTCGCGGGACTGTCAAAGCAATTATTGGACAGCGTTCTCTGATAAGGCGTATTCTCGCACGGAAGCGAATTCTTACGGCAGGCCAGACCCGAATCGGATTTTCTGCGACCCGTCCAAGATCACGGGCGCGCAGCGAGAACGGATGGAATGGTCACGAGACATGCTGGCCCGGACGGCGGATCGGCCAAGCAATTACGGCTGCTTCGGGCTGCACGAATGGGCGATGGTTTATGGTGGCAAAGATGTGCGCCACGACCGCACCGCGCCGCTGCGATTGACTCAGCAGGAAATCGATCGTGTCGTGCACGAGCTTCCGATCGCCTGTAGCCACTTTGATGCATTTCGTTTTTTCGCGGACGACGCGAAACCGCTGAATATTCTTCAGCCCACCGTCGAAGATCGAGCCGACTTCGAGCAGCCCGCCTGTATTCACGCCAACATGGACCTTTATAAATGGGCGTTCAAGGCAATGCCTTGGTTGGGAAGCAAGTTGCTGCTCGAGTGTTTTTTGCTTGCACGTGACGCTCGCGAGATCGACATGCGAGCCAGTCCATACGATTTGACGGCATACGGCGTCGACAATCCAATCTGCATCGAAACCGAACAGGGGCGTGCCGATTATCAGACGCAGCAACGCGAACTCGCCGATCGAGCGAAGCCACTGCGACGTGCTCTGATCGATCGATTAGGCGAAATTCTGACGTGCCTTCAACCAAATCAATGATACTGGTGAAGGCGACCCACTCACGGGGTGCGTTGAAATCGCACTGAAAACGGTGAGGCCTTCATGCTACCAGCACAACTGACGGTTTGCGGAAATTCGATTTGCGTACGTGATCGGCTGCTTTATTCTTCAACGCCTACCGCCGCAACGTGTTCTGGTCGCCCCACTGTTTTCAGCTGAACGGACTTGTGAGTGACCTGCGAGTTCTTATTTCCAAAATTGCGATAGATTTTCAGATGCACTCGGTTGCGAAGGCTCGCGCGGCTTTGATTGTTAGCAAACAGTTTGACTCGAACGTCGTATTTTCCCTGTGGTGCCTCCAGAAGGTGGTACATCTCGGGCCCGAAACCTGTCGTGATGTCTGAAGTAATGTGGCCGCCGATGGGTGTCGTGCGATTCTGGTAACTGCACTCGCTGCCTCCGGGTTCGCCGATATGCAGATCCACGTCCGTCTGGTCGGTGTTCCACATCATCGTGATCAAAAGATCCGCTTTTTCGAAACCAAGCGTTTCCACCAGCATCTTCCTGCGAGCTTTTGCAAAATCCGACACCGACGATTTCAGTTCTCCAGCTTCGACTTGCGTTAAAAGGTGCAGATAGTCTGCCGCAATGATCTTTCGATAGTCAGATCCCTGGTTATTGAAATTTGCAGTCATCGCAATTTCATAGAACACGATGGCCATATCCGGCTGTTCCAACTGAGTCAGGCACTGGGCAATCGCCGGGTAAACACTGCACTCGAACGGGCGAGCTTTCGCGACTTTCATCAAGAGCGGAAACGCCTGAGCCGGACGGTCTACCCGCATCGCCGAAAACGCGACATCTCGAGCGATCACAAGGTCACCAGGATGACGTTCGATCAGATTGCTGAGCACTCTCAGTCCTTCGTCGACTGACCTGGTCGAACGACGTTGTGACTCGGTCGATACGGCGTCGTAGTCCGGATCTTCGGTCGCCAATTGCAAAAGATAAGACTCGGGGGCGTCGAATGAATGGCGAGGATCGGTCTGAAGTGGTTTTGAAATCGCGATGACCTTCACTTGATCCAACGCCAAACTGAGTGCGGTCGGAATCTTGAAGTTCATGCCGGGCATCGTCTCCAACCGTTTTAGCCAATCGAGCAACCGTTCTTTCGGGTCGGCCAAGGTTTGAGCGAACTCCGTTAATGTGTCACTGACGATTTCTCCCGCATTCTTTGTTTTGACGACGAATAAGTCTTCCTCGGGTTTGATCCCAAACCGTTCATAATCTGCTTCGGTTTCAAGCATCAGCAGTGAACAGGTTTGCCCCGTTACTCGAAAATGCCGTGCGTACGACGCCGACACATCGAATACCTTGCTTCCAAGGCTTTCAAGTTGTCCGACGGCAACCTGTCCATAAAACCGACCGGCCAGTTCGGAATCGATACGAATGGGCGAAACCGATACCGTTTTGGTTTTGTCTCCTTGTGACAGATTCAATTTCACATCGCCCGCAGGAGTTCCGCGTCCAACCAGCGTTATCACTTGCCCTGGGTAGATCCATTCGATCCGTCCTGCGGTCATTGTGTCAGTGGCGCCGTCGACATCGATTGAATCAAGTCGCCACGGTCGTTTCCGATGGGCGGTCGAAGCGGCCGTGATTTCGTCTTCTGTCGTGACGCTGAAGACTGCACCACCAGACGCGTTGGCCAGAAACCGGAGGTTCGCAATTGCCGTTCCGGTCAAACCTGATTGGAATGCAAACAGGCTTCCCAGATTTCCGTCGTCGATCTGGCGTTTGATCAATCGGATATCCGTCTCACCCCAATTGGCGGCCCCGTCGCTGAGCAGAAACAGATCAGGACCATGATTTTTGCTGCCGATCCACTCCGCTCCTGCAGCGCGTTCGATCGCTCCGTAGAGATCGGTGGCTCCTTCGAGCGACAGCTTTTCACAATCTCGGATCAAGGCATCGACGTTGGATTGAGAATTCTCAACGTATCCATTTCGCCAGAATGTACTTCCGACATCAAAGAAAAGCACATTGAACTCTTTCAGGGAATCACGATTGTTGTCGAGAGTCTCTTTGAGGAGCTGCAACCACACGTTAAATCTCTCCGGGTTGCTGCTGAGCGACGTATCGAGCAGGAAAATCGCTCGGTCGTTGTCCGCAACCGATTCGCTGGCCAGTTGGGGGTTCAGTTGCATGCCCCAAAAATCACCTTCCTGTTCGTCCGAATGTTGCAATAACAGGTTGGGCTGGGACGGCAGGTTGACCCGGATCTGTTTCGTTTTCGGATTGGTCCACCGGTATTGCTCGAAACTGGACTTTCGAACCTCGGCGTCTCCATCAGGCGATGGAGCGATCTGCAAACCTGTTTTTGTGTCTTCGATACGGTTCACTTTAACGTCGACGACACAGTGCCCGGTCTTCTCTGGCAACGCCAGTTCGTAAGCGTATCCATCGTCGGTGCGAGTCAAATTAACGTCGTATCCGAAGACGATGCGGTGCATCTTGTGCGGCGACAGCGGAAAAACACGAGCGTCAAAAACGCCGGCTCCTGACCACTCAACCAGCGCCGGATCAATTTTGCGGCGGATGGTCTGTTCATAGGCGAAGGCGGCTCGTTCTCGAGGAACCATACGTGCCTCTTTGACGTTCGTCCAATCGTCCTGGCGTTGCCGTCGTATTTCGAGTGGCTGAAAGGACGCCAACTGCATGGTGCGGCCATTGAACTCATTCTTGATCAAGCGATCAGCTGGTGCCGTTGGACTGAAGTTGTAGACACTTTCACCGAACGCGAAATACCAAGGAGATGCATCGTCAGGAAGCCGCAGTTTGAAATTTCCCTCCAGCTGTTGGTCTCGATCGTTGTAGTAGAGGCAATCAATCAAGACCCGAGCTCGGAAACCATCAA
>CALFWL010000240.1 GCA_937928215.1 uncultured Pirellulaceae bacterium
GAAAATCGGCAGGAAAAAGCCAACGGCGGGAGTCGAACCCGCAACCCCCGCATTACGAATGCGGTGCTCTGCCAATTAAAGCTACGTTGGCGTGGTCAGCCAGTTGGGAGGCGATCGTGGCCCTTTGACAGATGAAACTTGCGTTCACAGCATCGCTGACAATTCTAACTTGGCCAGACTCAGCCACCAGATCAAGCCCTCGGGCCCTCTCTCGCTACGACTTTAACTCGACATTCCCGATGCTGCTGACCAGGATCGCCCGCGGGATTCGTTCGGTGAAGCGTTCCATCTGTTGATAGAAGCGACCTTCCTGTCCTTCGGGGGGCAGTTCGAACCCTAGGAATACAAACGCAGCGTCTTGCGATTGCTTGCCAATGACATGGACCGGTTGTTCGGACACGAACACTTCAGGCTTCACTTCAATTCGAGACTCGGTCGCCAGATCTTGCAAATGTTGCAGCACATCCGCCTTCGCATCTTCGTGAGGCACGACGCGCATCAATCGAATTGAGCGATTGCGCCACTTCCGATTTTGTTTGAGCAAGTGCGCCAGCAGTAGCATCAGCTCGCCATTCTTATTGCCACGCCACCACACATCGATTGTCCCCGGAGCCGCCAGATGAGGGTCAAGACCGTCGTCCGGCAATCGAGCGATCACGATATTGCGTCGGAGTGCGGCGATGATTCGTAACGAGGCCACCAAAGGCTCTGCTTTCACTTCCGCGTCGGGCCATCCTAATAACAGCGTGTTGGGGCGAAGCGCTCCTAGGCCGCTGCATTGAACGAGGTATTCGATTCCCTCGGTCAAGGTTGGAGCCGCGACAACGTTTGGGAAAGCGGCAAGTTCTTCATCCAAGATGAACTTTGCCAGCAACTCCTCCTGATTGGAGATTCGATCAATCCGATTCTCAACTTCCCCTTGAATCACCTGCCCAAGGTTCAAAATGCCGTTGCCCGATGTCAGCCAGTGTCCAAGCACGGCAAGGTTCAATCGACTGCGACCGCCTCCGCACATCGCCAGAATGATGGGCCGCCAGTTTTTTGGGTGGTACAGAGACTGCTCAAGTCGCAACAGGTTTTTTCTGGTTCGCTCAAACAACAAGCCACTGTTCAGGTCACCCCATCGGCTTTCCATTTGTTTGCGGTATAGGAAGAACCAGATCGCGCCCATCATCATGGTCGAAAGCATCGCCCACTGAGCGTTAATCAGCAGCATCACGGTTCCGCATCCGACTGCGCCGAGCAATGAAATGCTCCAGTGGCTGTAGCGGAAGGTTGGGCGATAGGAAGGATTGCGTGTGATTCCCTCGTAGAACGTAGCTAGATTGATCGTCCCATAAGTGATCATGAACGCCATCGTGATCAACGGCGCGATGGTGTTCAGGTCAGCCGCCAGAATGCAAAGTGTGGAAATGATGAACGTCAAAACCGTCGCACGTCGTGGCTCGGATGTCACACCGCTGCCGACGCGAAAAAATCCCAACCGAGGAAAGATGGCGTCCCGTGCAAGCGCTTGCAGAATCCTGGGCGCGCCCATCATGCTTCCTAGAGCGCTTGACAATGTCGCTGCAAAAACACCAGCCGTGATCAGGATGGGCCAGCGAGAAATGTCCCCGACGATCATTGTGTTCGTTTGCAGGATTTCAGCCGAACTGCATCCGGCAAGGAGCAGGCCCATGACCGCGTACACGATTGCGGTAACTCCGATCGCCCACAAAGTGCCTGCGGGAATACTCTTGCTGGGCGTTTTCAAATCACCCGACATGTTTGCTCCCGCCATGATTCCTGTGACCGCAGGAAAAAAGAGCGCGAACATGGTGAACATGCTCTCATCGCTTCCATAGGAAGGTTTCAAGTTCTGCGAAACGTTAATCCATGAAAATGAATCGACGGCTCCTGAAAAAAATGAGACCAGTGACAGGACCAACGTGCCTAGGATGAAGTATTGAACCTTGATCGTCCAACCGGCTCCAATGAAGACGCAGATGAACACAGCCAAATTGGCCAGCACAGCCAGCAATTTGAAGTACGGTTCCGCATCAAGCACCACGACCAGAGCCTCGGTGAAGCCGATCACGTACATGGCGACGGAAATCGCCTGCGCGAAAAAGAAAACGATCCCGATCGCTCCGCCGAATTCAACACCCAACGAGCGGCTGATCAGAAAGTACGCTCCTCCGCCTTCGACTTTTGTATTGGTGGCAATCGCGGACAGTGAAATTGCGGTCAACACCGTAATCACTTTTGCCGAAGCAAGAATCAGCAACGCATTGAGCAACCCCGCGTTCCCGACGACGTAGCCGAAACGCAGGAACATGATCACGCCAAGAATAGTCAGCACGCATGGCGTGAAGACACCTCCAAACGTCCCGAAGCCCTTCGATTCGCTTGTGGGCTTCCGGCTGCGGGACGGATTTGGATCGGCAAGCGGAATGGTTGTCGACATGAAGCGTCTGTCTATCGCTCGACGAGGCGGGTGATGTGCAGGTGGTGGTGCGTTGATTGTTCCAACGAACATCAACCGCCAGACTCTAACGAAATGTCATTGTCTTGCAAACGTATCCATTGCCTTCGGCACTCGTCGTACGACCATTATTGTACTAATTTGATTAAGATCGGGTGATCTGATCGAAACTTTACGGTGATTGTCGCAGTTTCAAACTTTGTGCTCGAAAGACGTTGGTGACAGGCCGAATGGGCTCAGCCAACTCGAAATCTATTGATGAATCATTTCAATTCCTTTTTTATCCAGTTGTCAACTCATGGTCGGACGATTCTTGAACCCGTTTTTTTTCTGCGTCACGTTGCTGTCTCCCGCCTTGGTTTTGTCGGCGGAACAAATTGAGTCTCCGGACGGTCGGACCAGGTTGTTGTTCGAATTGCAGAACAATGAAGACGGAAGTGGTTTTCCGGTTTACAGAATCAGCTACGACGGGCAGCCGTTGCTGACCAATTCCCGGCTCAGTTTTCTGGTTAACTCAGAACGTAAAACTAAGGGTGGAACCGATGCCCCGGTCGAATTTGCGACCAATTTGACTCAGGTCTCAGCGCAGAAATCCGATCATGACGGCAGTTGGAAGCCCGTGTACGGCGAGCGAAGTCTGGTCCGTGATCACTACCAAGAACTGGTTGTCAAACTCGCTAGAAAAGATGACACCACGAAAGTGCTGGAGTTGACGTTTCGTGCTTTCGACGCCGGAATTGCGTTTCGCGCGAAGCTGGACATGGGTGAGAACTCAAAGGTGAACATTGCGGAAGAACTTACCGAGTTCACGTTTCCCGCAGACCACGTCGCGTGGGTGACTCGGAATGCTCAGGGGATCTACAGCACAAAAAAGATCAGCACGATGGGAGACGATGTCGAACGTCCGTTGACTCTGTGTGACGATGTGAACGCCACGAAGCCGGTTTACGTTGCGCTCACCGAAGCGGGGCTGGTGGACTACGCCCGGATGAAGCTTCGGCGGTCGGACGAAAACCCACTTCAGATCGTCAGCCAGCTTAGCGGCAAGGTTTCGCTCGCTTCTCCCGCGTCGACGCCTTGGCGAGTGGTGATGGTGGGAGATTCCGCGGGCGAGTTACTCAATAACAACGACATTATTTTGAATCTGAACGAACCGTGTGCGATCAAGGATACTTCTTGGATCAAGCCAGGAAAAGTCATTCGTGATATCACACTGACGGATGAAGGTGCTCGGGCGTGTATCGAGTTTGCCGTCAAGCATAACTTGCAGTACGTTGAATTTGATGCAGGGTGGTACGGCAATGAGTTTGACGAAGCATCGGACGCGACGACGATCACGGTCGACCCGAAACGTTCACCCGGTCCGCTGGCGTTGAAACAGCACATCGCTGAAGCGAATTCGAAAGGCTTGGGTGTGATTCTGTACGTCAACCGTCGAGCCTTGGAGAAACAGTTGGACGAGATCTTGCCACTGTTCAAGTCTTGGGGCGTTGCAGGCGTGAAGTATGGATTTGTGCGAGTCGGTTCTCAGCAATGGACGACTTGGTTGCATGAAGCGATTCGCAAAGCCGCTGATCACCAGTTGATGGTGGATGTCCACGACGAATATCGAACAACGGGCTACTGTCGCACCTACCCAAATCTAATGACGGTCGAGGGGATCGGGGGTGACGAAACTTCACCGACGAACGAACAGACGCTGTGTCAGTTGTTCACTCGCATGATCGCAGGAGCAGCGGACAACAAGATATGTTACTTCAATCACCGGGTTGAAAAGAACCAGAACCATGCCGCTCAATTGGCCAAGGCCATGATTATGTACGACCCGTGGCAGTTTCTGTTTTGGTATGACAGCGCGTCGGAGTCATACGCGAAAAAACGAAGTGACGGCCAGGGAGTGATTCACGAAACGGTTGAGCTGGAGTTCTGGGATCACATGCCCACCGTTTGGGACGACTCAAAGGTTTTGCACGGTCGCATCGGTGAGCATGCCGTCATCGCGCGTCGGTCGGCAGCCGAGTGGTATGTCGGAGCGTTGAATGCCGGGCCGGTAACGCTTCCAGTAAAACTTGACTTTTTGGACGCAGGCAAGCAATACACGGCTCATATTTACTCGCACGATTCGACTTTGGATACGCGGACGCACGTGCGGGTTGATCGCAAACCCGTTACTCGGGAATCGATACTCCAGATTGAATTGGGTAAAAACAGCGGGCAGGCGATCCGGATTGAGCCTGTCAACTGAAGCCAGCCAACAGATTTTTTTCCGGAAGCTCGCAAGTCACCGAGGGGGCCATGCTTTAGCACTCGCGAATCAGCAAGTTGCCTAATTTCCAGTTTTGCACTTATTTGAGCATTGACATGGCGTAAAAAAAGCGACATCCGTAAAAGAAATTGAGTATCTAACATCCAATTTCTTCGACACGGAAGTCGCAGCCATGGAGCTTACCAACTCGTTCGCCAATTTGCTACTGACATTTTCGCCCGTCTTCACCGGGCCGAGCTTCGTCACCTTTCGGCTGCTGATGACCGGCTGGATCGTCTCGATGCGGCATCGCTATATCACCGACATGATCGTCTCCAGCGACTCGGTGCATTTTGGTCACTTCTCCGACTACCATCGCTTCTTCAGCCATGCCGTCTGGGATATCGACCAACTCTGGAAGTTGCTGGCGACATTGATTGTCAGCTCGCTCGTTGGCAAAGACGCGACCATTGTCCTTGCCGGTGATGACACCTTGTGCCGCAAACGAGGCCTGGGAATCTTTGGAACGGGTATGCACCACGATGCGCTCAGTTCATCCAAATCAAAAAAGCTGTTTCATTGGGGACACGACTGGGTTGACTTGTGTTTGATCATTGCCAATCCCTGGTGGGCACCGACCAAAGTTTTCGCGCTGCCCATTTGCATGCGTTTGTACCGCAATCAACAGGGACTGGTCAAAGGAAAGAACAAAGTCAAAACCAAACGCAATTCAAATCGCACCGAGGCGGCATCGAAGAAAGCCACGCAAGCGGCCGAAGCGAAAAAGAAAGCCGCCGCCAAAGCCGGGGCGGTTCACAAAAAGGACGGAAAACTCCGGAAAACGCGGCCTGAATTGATGGCCGAGATGATCGCATTGGTGGCAGTCTGGTTCCCCGATCGAAAGTTTGTTCTCGTTGTCGATAGTCTTTATAGTGGCAAAAGCGTGCTACGCACCCTGCCCGATAACTTCGACTTGATCGGGCCGGTGCACGCACGTGCCGCGCTTTACGAGCCCGCTGCCAAAGAAACCAAAACCCGACGCGGAGCCAAACGCAAGAAAGGCGACCGGCTCAAGTCAGCCAGCGAGTGGGAGCGGGATCGGAGTTCATGGAAGACGTACCACTTCGATCAGTATGGTTTACACGGTTCACTGCGTACCAAGACGCGTACCGGTTTGTACTACACCGCTGGCAAAGACCGTTTGTTGCGTTTCGTGCTTTCACAAGACACCGTTGGCGGACGACCCACACGAATCTTTTACAGCACTGATGTGAACCTGTCAGCGAAAAAAATCCTGTCGATATTTTCTTTTCGCTGGTCGATCGAAGTCACGCATTATGACTGCAAGCAGCACCTGGGGTTGGAGGACGCCGCCAACCGCGTGCCCAAAGCGGTCGAGCGAACCGCGCCGATGTCCATGTTCCTCTACAGTCTGACGATCGTCTGGTTTGCGACCGAAGGCCACGCCGATTTGCAGTTCCCCGAGCGACCGTGGTACACTCGCAAATCTGAACCGAGCTTCGCGGACATGTTGACGACTTTACGCCGGAAATCGTGGGAAGATAAATTATCGACGGTGTCGCTCAAGACGACACCCGACGATAATCCAGTCGAGCTCCTGACCTACCTTGCAACGCTCGCAGGATGAACTCTCAAAAGTGCAAAACTGGAACTAATGAACCTGACCCAGCGCCGAATTTACGCGAGAGAGACGAAATCAAATCTGGCAGTGATTGCGGGGCAAGTGCTTAATCAGCGGTGGGCGGGTCGGGCTCCAGTTCTTTCCACTTCATCGCTTTTCGCTGCAACGGCTCGATCCTGAGCACGACTTCGCCGTTCTGAAAGATGCGAACGGTGCCGCTGGACTGGCTGACCACGACAGCGATCGCTTTTGTGTTTTTGCTAATCGCAGCGCCGGCAAAATGTCGCGAACCAAGCCCCTTGGAGATGGTGAGCTCCACGGGAGAGGTATCGATCAATCGACCGCAGCCTTCGACCGTGCCATCAGAAGACACGACGAACATGCCGTCCAGCTGCGCGATTTCCTTGATGCCTTCGCGGGTCTTGGAGTCATGCAGGCTACGTTCTTTTTTGGGGTACCCTTTGACGGGGTCGAACCCGGCGGGGCGACTTTCGTCCAGTACCTTGCGGTGATCTCCTACGACAAACATGGTGCCGACCGCTTTGCCTTCGCGACCCTCGCGACCGATGGCAACGGCTAGGTCAACCACGACCTTGAGCGTTTCCAACGGAACCTTGGTCTTCAGACGCCGAAGATCGCGAGCGGTTAATCGACCAAGTCGTTCTGTCAATCGCAGCACGCTGATGGAGTCGATCTCCTCGGTGTCGAAATTGCTGTACACTGCAATCAGGGTCGACCCATGTCGCAGCATGTCTTCGGTAACGGCGACCAAGATTCCCTGTGTAAGCTGATTTTGTACCGTGGCTTCTGGCATCTCCAGCAAAACGCAGTTGATTTCCGCAGTTTGAGCGGCCTCGTGAATCTCGGTCGAATGAGTTGCAACAACTCCTGTTTCAACGTTGTCAAGCTTTCGCTTCAGCCGTTTCCAAGCAACTTTTTGCTCAAGCAAAATCAACAATCCGTCAGCCTCGTGCGTCTTGGCGAGCTTAACCGCCGCATCGACCATTCCGAAAAAAGATTTTTGATCAGAAGTCGATTTCATCGGGAGCATTCACACGAAGCAATGACGGCGTCAGGTCCGTCGGCGCGACGAACGAACCGTAATTTACGATGGATAGAATCGCTTGGCAACCTGACGAAACACCGAACTCGACCTGCGTTAGACCGTTAGCACGCTCGGTTTGGAACGCGCATGATCTGCTAACGACTGAGAGCGTCGAACCGATTCTCTGCTACCCGCGTCTGACCGTTGGTCGATGAGGAAGGTGGAGCCACGCGTGCGACGTAATCTTTCCAAGCACCAACGCTCAGGCCAAGATTCTCGCCGGAGGCAGATGTCAATGATTCCATCGCTCGTAACTGGAGCGCCGGGTCGGGATCATTCAACGCGAGAGAAATTGCCCTCACCGCCTGTTGTCCGGAAAACTTCCCCAACGCCTTGGTCGCTGACAAACGCACGTCGATGTTGGTGTCGCTGCCAATCATTTCCTGCAATTGAGGAACCGCTTGATCAGCTGGCATGGACTCCCACGCTTTCACTGCGGCGATACGGATGTCGGCGCTCGAATCCGTCGATGCATCGACCAACGCACTGAAGGCAGCGGGACAACGTAGCACGCTGGCCAAGTTGACCGCGTGCAGTCGAAGCAACAAGATGGGATCTCGTCGGATGATCTCTGCAAGTCCTTTGGCGACTTTTTGCTGTTGCTCGACCGGACCATTTTTTGCGACCGCAACGGCCGCCTCCATGCGTCGCTTTTTATCAAACAGGGTGTCGGCAAGATGCCTTTCATCTTCCACAGAATCAACAGCCCAAGGTGCCTGAAGTCCTGCGATCGCAGAAAACGGTCGTTGCGCGCAGCCTGAGACCGCGCCAATGACGATGGCAAGCAGTGCTGCCGAATAAAGTGGCAATGTGAATACTCTCTGCATGACGGCGACTTCCTTGCTGGCCGACAAAACCGATAAAAACGAGTCGCGGCGAAAGTACCAAGCCTGCTTGCTGGCCAACAGATCAATCGATTTCCGAAGACGCTAGCGTTATCAGCCCGCAACGCAACAAGCGTCACCACAGAGGCTGTGATGACGCTTGTTGAACTTGAACGTTGATACGGATGACCGTAATCAAGAGATCAACAGACCAGCCGAACGGTCTGATAGATCAGCTGATCGACTCTTCCTCGGACGGCTGAGCTTCGATATTTCTTGTCTGCTGAGCAGCCGCCTTACGACCCGTGTCGTCCTTGTCGTAGTACTTGCCTGACCCGTATCCGTACCCGTAGCCATAACCGTATCCGTAGCCGTTGTAGGAGTATCCCGCACGGTACGCACCGTAGGTGTACTGGCTACCGTAACCCGATTGGGCCCCGACACCGTTGACGACAAGCCCAATGCAGTTGGCTCCCATGTTGCGGAGAATTTCGACGGCTCGTTCGGCACTCACGCGAACGTTTTTCTTGATCCGCAATGTCAGAATGACTCCATCCACGCGAGCGGCAATCGGTGAAGCATCGGTCACCGCAAGCAAAGGAGGAGTATCAATGATGACGAAATCGAATTCCTCACGCATTTCCTCGACCAATTCCTTGACCTGAGGTGATGAGCTGAGTTCCGCCGGGTTGTTTGGCTTGGCTCCACAAGGCATGACGGTCAAACCATCAATCTCTTCGCATTCGTACAGCACGTCTCGCCAATGACACTGACCGCTTAGGACGGCTGCGACACCTTCTTTGGCAGTGATGCCAAAGGTGACATTCTGTCGAGGGCGACGCATATCAGAGTCAACTAGCAAAACTCGTTTACCTGACTGAGCGATAGATACCGCGAGGTTCGCGGCGAGAGTCGACTTACCATCACCGGGCGTCGGACTGGTCACTTGGATGACGGAGTGCTTCTTTCCCTGAGTATTGAAATACAGAGCAGTCCGAACCGCTCGGAATGCCTCGGACACTTGAGACTTAGGTCGATGATAGGTGCAAACGACCGGCTCGATCAGTGAGTTCTCGACCAAGTAACGCTTGTTTTGCGTGATGACCGGAATGTGACCAATCAGCGGAACGTTCAATTGCTTCATGATCTCGCTTGGATTGTGGAAGGTTTTGTCTGCCAGCTCTACTAGGCAGCCGAGTCCAAATCCTGCGAGGCTTCCCAGCAAACCGCCGATGCCGAGAATTACCGGCAGGATGGGCCAGACTTGTTCGCCAGCAGTCGCGTTCTTCAGAATGGAGAAACGGAAACCTTCGTGGCGCCTGTTTCCCTCAAGCCGCATGCTTGGGTCAAGCTCGACAATCTTGTTATGAGCCTTGGTCAGCAAATCCTTCGTGTATGACAGATCCTCTCGAGCGTCTGCGATTCGACGCTCGTTGGTCATGATTTTCATTGCTTCTGCGTCATGTATCGCGTATTGCTCCATCGAAGAACGAATGACGCTTTGGTTGTCGTCAATCCGTTTGCTTAATGAAGCTAAGTACAACTGCATGACTTCGTGTGGTTCGAAACCTTCATCTGCCTTTATGGCTTCGGTATCTTCGGTGCCAGCAAGCCGTTCTTGAAAATGAGCGATCTGACGATCAACCGATTTCACCTGAGGGTGGCGAGGACCGTACCGTTCGACCAGTTCGATTCGAGCTATCTCCAAATCCTGTAGTCGCGTCTGAATCGCTTGGGCGAATCGGTCATCTGCGTCGCTCTGGCCGCTATGCTTGATTTTCCCTTCATTAATCAAAGTCCAGAGCATCTCTCTGCATGCAGTTTCACCTCGCTGTAAAGCGTCGACGACGCGATCTCGGTCACTGCTGGCGACCGCAAGTTCATTCTTGGCGATCTCGATCTTCTTACCCAATTCTGAAATCTTGAGATGGTGAACCGTCTGACCGCCAACAATCACAGGTGCCTTTATGTTTTTGAGCAGTTCCTTCAGCTTCTCTTGTTGCAGGACGTAGCGTTCTTGGAACTGGTTTTGTACTTCCTTGAGTAGATGCACGAACTGGTCGCTTTCATCCTTGTACTGATCATCAAGGAACTTTCGATAGGTCTCAATCAAATTGTTTAATAGTGTTCGAGCGTCATCCGGTTTTGAGCACTGGTAGGCCAGCTCGTAGATGAATGGATCCTCGCGGTCCGGCATGATCTCCAGATTTTTGGCAACCTCCAGAATGACTTCTTCAGGCGCAATTTCCTGAAACGATGGAAGGTTCTTCAGCCCGTTTTTCTCCAAGCACATTTGGATCATGAAGTCACGACCAATCATCCGATCGTGGCGAGCGAGTTTGTCATCTTCCGACCCGGGCATCATCGGAGTTGAATCCGAAAAACGTATGACCTTGGGGGCCTTGGGCTCGATCCTGATATCGGCCGTGCTCTCATAGATCAGCGGAGCATTGGCGTGGTACAAACCACCCAGCCCCATGCCGGTAACCAAGCCTAAAAACACCAACCACTTTCGACGGCTAAGGACGCCAAAAAAGTCAAAGGCTTCCGACTCTTCACCTTGAAGATCCATCGGGTTGCCCATGATGAACGAAGGCTGAGGCATTCCACCAGATTGAGACGGTAGATGAGATGGGTCCACGAGTAATCCTCCAAGAGCGACGTTTTCAGACCAGTTGGCACAACCGAACAGGATTCACCACCGGGTGGGAGAGAACCGAGTCGACGGGAAACCCAGCGCACGTGAATTGGGCATTGGGGAGACCTAGGTCAATATATCAACCATCGTTCCAAACTCAATGATTTACCAGTCCATTCGTCCCGATTTTCATCTTCACTGAAGCAAATGATCGCCCTAACCACATTGGGCAGAAAAGTTGACACTTAGTTTATTGCTTAAGTTGACATTACGGATTAACCAGTGTTTTTGTTTCACAAAAAGTGCCACAACAATGAGGTTTATTTGCTCTCGACCCTCGCGACATCCCCAGCCAACGACAAACACGGGGATTTCAGCACTCGAATTTCAATCCGGATGCTGATAAGTTCTGGAGATGTCCACCCCAATGATGCAGCAGTACGAAAAAGCCAAAGCAGCTTGCGGTGACGCGCTGTTGTTTTTTCGGATGGGCGATTTTTACGAGCTATTTCACGAAGACGCTCGAAAAGCTGCCAAATTGCTAGGTCTGACGCTGACCGCTCGCGACAAAGCCAGCAATGTGCCGATGGCGGGCTTTCCTCACCATCAGCTCGATGGTTACATGGGAAAACTGATCAAGATGGGCCTGAGAGTCGCCGTCTGCGAACAGGTCGAAGACCCCAAGGAAGCCAAAGGCCTTGTCAAGCGAGAAATCACCCAAGTCGTATCGCCCGGCACCGTAGCCGACGAGGCTTTGCTCGACCCGACGGAATCGAACTATTTGGCCGCAATCGCTTTTCCGTCCAAAGAGAAGTCTGGATCCGCCGTCGCGAGCAATGGCGCCATCGGCGTTGCATGGGCCGAGCTGTCAACCGGAAGATTCTTCACCACCTCGGTCCATCCATCGCAGTTGACGGACCTGCTCACCCGAATCGCTCCGTCTGAGGTTCTGGTCGGATCGTCGAAACGCGACAAGCTGGACGATATTTTAACCGCGTCGCTGGAGACGATGATCACCGAGCGGCCCGATTGGGGGTTCGGATTCCATACCGCGACCGAATTGCTGAAACAGCAGTTTGAAGTGGCATCGTTGGACGGATTTGGGCTTGAGCCGTTTGGCCCCTCGGCAGTTGCGGCCGCTGGAGCCATCATCGAATACCTTCGGGAAACCCAACGAAACTCGGTCGAACATTTCAACAATGTCCTGCCTTATCGTCAGAGCCAGTTCGTGGAAATCGATTCCTCAACTTGGCGGAGCCTAGAAGTCAGTCGTACGATACGACACGGTGTCCGAGAAGGTTCGCTGCTGGGAGTGATTGACCGTTCCAAGACACCGATGGGCAGCCGCCTGTTGGGAGAATGGATCAGCAATCCATTGACCGACTTGACTCAAATCGCCAAACGTCATGACGCCGTCGACGAATTGGTCGGGAACTCTGGCTTGCGAGATAACGTTCGAGAATATCTGAACGACGTTTTTGATCTGCAGCGTTTGCTGTCGAAGGTCGCAACTGGTAGAGCGATGCCTCGCGACATCAGCTGCGTTGGGAAAACACTGGCTGCGATCCCCGCGCTGAAAGCAAAGCTGGCCGGACGCCAGAGCCAGTGGCTGTGCCAACTGGAGGCGGAGCTCGATCTGTGCGTTGACCTGCGAGCCGAAATTGAAGCCGCCCTGATTGATCCGTGCCCCGCTCAATTGCGAGACGCCGGGTTCCTTCGCGAAGGCTATGACAGCAAGCTGGACGAGCTTCGTGGGCTCGCGGCGGGAGGCAAACAATGGATCGCCCAATACCAACAAACCATTTGTCAACAAACGGGGATTCCTAGCCTGAAAGTTGGCTTCAACAAGGTGTTCGGTTACTACCTAGAAGTCACTCACGCCCACCGCGACAAAGTCCCCGATGACTTTATCCGCAAGCAGACGCTCAAGAATGCGGAGCGATTTATCACCCCCGAGCTGAAAGAGTACGAAGAAAAAGTACTTTCGGCCGACGAACAAGCTCAGCAACTGGAGCAACAACTCTTTCACTCACTTCGTGAACTGGTCAAGGCTCACACGTCTAGGTTGAAGTCCAACGCCGAAATCATCGCGACGCTCGACACGCTCACCGGGCTGGCTCAACTGGCCAACGAACAGGGCTACTGTCGCCCGACCATGGTCAGTGACGAACAGACGCACGTCGTTGATGGTCGTCACCCCGTGCTGGACATTGTCGAGCCACTTGGAGCCTTCATCCCAAACGATACTCATTGCTGTTCTTCAGAAACGGAAATTAAAGCTGAAGATAAAATCAACGCTAAAGAAGAAGGCGATTGCAAAGATGAAGACGGCTCGAAAGATTCCAAAGGCTTCCTGCACCTGATCACCGGGCCAAACATGGCCGGTAAAAGCACGTACATTCGCCAGGTCGCTTTGATCTCATTGATGGGTCAAGTCGGTAGTTTCGTCCCGGCCAAATCAGCGACGCTAGGTGTCGTCGACAAGATTTTCGCCCGCGTCGGGGCGAGCGATGAACTGGCGAAAGGTCACAGTACTTTCATGGTTGAGATGACCGAGACCGCACGGATCCTAAATACCGCCACGAAACGTAGTCTGGTCATTCTCGATGAAATCGGACGCGGCACCAGCACGTACGATGGCGTTTCGCTGGCGTGGGCGATTGTGGAGTTTATTCACGACTCCATCGGCTGCCGCACCTTGTTCGCGACTCATTATCACGAGTTGACTCGTCTGGAGGAAAGCCTGTCCGGCGTCGCCAACTACAACGTGGCCGTAAAAGAATGGGAGGACAAGATCGTCTTTTTGCACAAGATCGTGCCCGGAGGCGCCGATCGCTCGTACGGAATCCACGTTTCGCGATTGGCAGGCGTTCCCAACTGGGTCAATCAACGCGCCGAACAGATTCTACAGCAACTGGAGTCCGACTCGGACGTACAACGCAATCAGGAGGCGATCGCATCAGCGGGCAAGTCAGGTTCAAGCGGCTCCGCGAACGGACAGATTCAGCTGACGATGTTTGGTATGGAACCTCATCCGTTGCTTGATAAGATCCGTTCACTCGAACCGACTCAGCTGACGCCCATGAACGCACTTGAAATGCTCCATCAGTGGCAGCAGGAATTGACCGACGAACCCTCGGCAGAAGAAGAGCGCATTCGAACTTGATATCAAAAGCGAAGTTGGTCAATAAGCCGGGTTCTGTTATCGATCAAAGAACGATGACGATCATTTATCAAGGCCCGACGTTGCCGACGGGCTCAAGCAGCTTACCCGAAAGTCATCACGCGACGGACCGCCACTGCTTTCTGTTTAGCCTTGCTCCGGATGGGGTTTACCTAGCCGCCAGTGTCACCACCGACGCTGGTGAGCTCTTACCTCACCGTTTCACCCTTACCTTGGCACACCTAGGGTGCACCAAGGCGGTTTGCTTTCTGCTGCACTTGCCCTGATCTCGCGATCGGTCGACGTTATCGACCATCCTGTCCTGTGGAGCCCGGACTTTCCTCTCGTGTGAATCCGAAGACTCCCACCAGCGACCGTCTGACCAACTCCGCATCAATATCGTACTCGGGAAGCGTCCAGCTTGCCACGTGTTTATGCCACGTTTAATTCTTCGGAATTGCAGATGAAGATCGGCTTCGAACTGCTGGCTGATGCCATCGTGATTCGGAATGGGATACTCGGCGCCTGTTGCTCCACAACCGGCCTAACGGTCAAGCGGTGACAGATCGCTGATCAGCTTGCCAACTTTTGAATTGGAAACTTCTTCCAGCAGAACTTGATCGTTGGGGTAGATTTCATAGTTCTCCGCGTCCGAAACCGAATCTTTCGCGCTGTCATAGTCGCACTGCATTTGCAAGGGAACCGGCGATCCCTTGACCTGACGATAGATCGTAATGTTCATGGCTTTGTACTTCTTAACCGCCCCGCTCGATTCGAGCACATTCTGTAGAAGCACAGTGTCTTTGATCGGTAGCGTCGTCTTGCTCCCTTTGCCGTAACGAGGTTTCATTATTACTTCATAGGTGCCACGATTTTTTTCAGGTGTTTTCGATTCGACTTCCGGTTTGCTGATCGGAGAAAATCCGTCGAAGCTTGCAGGCAGTTTAAGCGAACCGCAGCCCGCCATCGAAATCAGCATGAACGCGACGCATATTGGTGCCAGTTTCCAACTCATTTTCTCAGTTGAGTTCGTCAGCATTGCCAGCCTCTGCCGTTTGAGTTTAACCTGTCAGTATTGAAATCCGCCGCAAACCGCAGCGACCGCGTTCTCATTTAGCGATTCTTTCGTCCAAGGCAAAGATCGGCTCCAAGCTTGCTAGCAAAACAAGACCATTTGAACAGCCGAGTCGTTGCCGTTACCGGAGGATCTGACGGCTTGGGCAAAGCGATCACCACTGCATTTGCTCAAGCCGGAGCCACCGTGGTGATGCTGGCCCGTAATGAGCAACGACTGCGGGTCGCGGCGGGTGAATTAAATCAGTTAGGTCATCGGGTCATTTCGATCGTGGCCGATGTCACCGATGACAACAGCATCCAAAACGCGGTCTCGCAAATCGACAGCGAGTTCGGTCGCTTGGATGTCTGGGTGAACAACGTCGGCAAGTCGACCCGAGCGTCAGTCACCGATTGTCCGTTGGAACGTTACGACGAATTGATGCAACTAAATTTTTACTCGGCCGTCCGTTGCACAACGCTAGCGCTTCCATTTCTGGTGCAATCATCCGGCAGCCTGATCAATATCGGCTCACTTGCTTCCAGAACGGCATGGCCTTGGATGGCACCGTATGCCGTCAGCAAGCACGCGCTGGCCGCCTACACTCATCAACTTCGTCTTGAGGGGCCAGAAAACGTCAATTTTCTGCATGTCTTGCCCGGCCCCATTAAACGCGCTGACGCCGGTGACCGTTACAACGACCAAGCCGCCGGCATGTCCAGTTCCGCCCGCAAGCCAGGTGCCGGCGCGAAAGTCAAAGGCATTGATCCACAGGTTCTCGCAAAAAAAATCGTGCGGTCTGAGCAGCGTCGGCAAACTGAATTGGTTGTTCCGCCAAGCTCCCGGATTCTGTTTGCGATTGCTCAGCTTTCGCCCGTTGCCGGTGATTGGCTGTTAAAGCGATTTACTCCCAGTGAGCCGAACTGAGCCCAACTGGCACGTGTCATGGCTTGAGCAATGGATCACGGAGTGTCACAATCTTCGATTCATTCATTCCTTTGCTATCGACCGGAGTTTACCCGATGCCTGCTTTCCCTGACGTCTCCAAGATCAAGTACGAAGGTCCCGATTCAACCAATCCTCTGGCGTTCCGTTGGTACAACGAGGATGAAATCGTTGAGGGAAAATCCATGAAAGACCACATGCGGTTCAGCGTGGTCTACTGGCATACGTTTCGAGGCGATGGCAGCGATCCGTTTGGGATGCCCACCATCGAACGAGCTTGGGAAGACGGCACCGACAGTATCGAAAACGCTCAAAACCGCGTCCGCGTTGCGTTCGAGTTCATGGAAAAGCTTGGGGCTCCGTTCTACGCATTTCACGATCGCGATGTGGCTCCCGAAGGAGCGACGTTGGCTCAGTCTCACGCCAATCTGGATGCGGTTGTTGATGTCCTTGAACAAGAACAGCAGCGAACCGGCATCAAGTTGCTTTGGGGTACCGCCAACATGTTTTCCAATCCGCGTTTCATGCATGGTGCCGCCACCAGCTGTAACGCCGATATATTCGCTTACGCCGCCGCGCAAGTCAAAAAGGCGATGGAAGTCACTAAGCGTTTGGGAGGCGAGAACTATGTTTTTTGGGGCGGCCGCGAAGGCTACATGAACCTGTACAACACGGACATGAAGCGAGAAATGGATCACCTAGGCCAATTTCTAAACATGGCCGTCGACTACAGCAAAACGATTGATTTCGAAGGCACGTTTCTGATCGAGCCCAAACCCAAAGAGCCCACCAAGCATCAGTACGACAGCGACGCTGCTGCGTGCATCAACTTCCTGCGAGCCTATGGCTTGATGGATCGATTCAAGCTGAACATCGAGACCAATCATGCCACGCTGGCGGGCCACTCGATGATGCACGAACTGGATTATGCAGGCAGTCAGGGCTGCTTGGGCTCCATCGATGCCAATACAGGTGACCTGTTGCTGGGCTGGGACACGGATCAGTTTCCAACGGATATTTATTTGACGACTCGTTGCATGCTGGCGATCCTCAAGCACGGCGGCCTTGGCGCCGGTGGCGTGAACTTCGATGCAAAGCTGCGTCGCGAGAGTACCGATCCAATGGACCTGTTCCACGCACACATTGGTGGCATGGACTCGTTCGCTCGTGGCCTGAAAATCGCTGCCGCCATTCGCGCCGACGGAGGCCTGCAGAATTTTCTTGACGAGCGTTACGGCAGCTGGAATACGGGGTTGGGAGCCGACATCGAAGCCGGCAAGCACAACTTCGAATCACTGTCCGCGTACATGCTGGAAAAAGGTGAAGCTGACGCCAACTCAAGTGGCCGCCAAGAATACCTAGAGAACTACATCAATCGTTTCGTTTGATCGCCGCTAGTGCTTTGTGACGATTGAAAGTTCGGGCTGGGCGAAAACGCAACTCACCGGGCGGCGACAGCAACTTATGTAGTCGTCAAACCCAAACGTTTAGGTTTGGCAAAGCAAGTGCGACAAAGCACTACGTCAATGTGCCTCATACCCCGAAAAACCATCTTGGTTAGTCTTGGTCAGTAGACTGCATTTTGGCGTTAGCGCTCGCCAAGAAATAAACGACGGATTTAAGACACTTCTCGGTGAACGGCACCAACATCATGGTCGCGAACCGGATTTGCCCCTGCAAGTCGCAGCTACTTGCAACTGAATCATCGATTGATTGAGATCCCGTTGGGGCTGGCAGAGTCTATCGCGATCTGGAACGGAAG
>CALFWL010000241.1 GCA_937928215.1 uncultured Pirellulaceae bacterium
GTTGTTGGAGTCAGACATTGCCGAGCGGCGTCCTGAATACGCGGATTACAAAAGGAACACTAGCGCGTTCTTTCCGTTACCTCCTTCAAGATCCAACTGAAACGCCGACGGGCACGGTTATAAGAATCAGTAGTGCGGACGTGAGTACTACAACCATCGGTTGTCATGCCACGACTGCAATCGTGTGTTTCTTCTTCGCGGCCTGCCAGATTTACACAAACGTCCACCAACACCGTGCTGACGGTTCAGCCATTTTTTCAGTTTGTTCTGGCGGGCGTTGTTGGCTCGGCGAAGCGAGAAAAGTTTCAGCTGAAGACCTTCTGGACCAATTCCTAGGTTCGAACCCAAGATGGAAAGGATCCGCCCGCACCCCATGCGGATACAGGTGCGTAAATCTTCGGACCCAATGGCAGCCGGGAGGGGAAGGCTCCGTCCGCATCCTTTTGAATCAGAGAGCTGTAGCTCGAGTAACGGGGCGGACGGAGCCTCTGCTTCCCAAACATTGATTGGGGCGATGACGCTCCGCCTGAACCCATGCAGGTGCGTAAATCTTTGGACCCAATGACAAGTGCGTTCCGGCAGACGTAAAGGTAATCAATCGATCGTGAGCCAGTACCGAGGGGTTTATGAAAGTCGTCTTTCGCTCCCTGAAAGCAACGAGTCACGCTGCTTTCGCGGAGCAGAAGGCGACTGTTTTGCTCACGAAAGAACCGAGCAACATTGCCGCTCAACTGGCTGACTGGGTGGCGTTGGCCTGAAACAAAAATGGATTCGATTGGGGAAGATCTTTAAGCCTGGAAGATTGAGCTGATCGATTCGTGATGATGGATTCTTTTGATCGCTTCGCCCAGCATGTGGGCAACGCTCAAGACTTTCAGATTTGGCAACCGTTTTTCGGGTGGAAGCGGAATGGTGTCGGTGACGACGATGCTGTCCAGCGGAGCGTTTCGCAATCGCTCAATCGCAGGTCCCGCTAGGACACCATGGGTCGCAGCAACATGAATCTGTGCCGCTCCCTTTCTCTTGACTAGGTCTGCGGCTCCGCAAATCGAGCCAGCGGTGCTGATCATGTCGTCAAACATCAGGGCGACTTTGCCTTCGATCGGTCCACCGATGATATTTTCTTGGGAGACGGTGTCAGCCGCCAGTCGCCGCTTATCGATGATGGCCAACTGGCCGCCCAATCGTTTCGCGTGCCCGACCGCTCGTTTGATGCTGCCTTCATCGGGACTGACAATCACCAAATCTTCTCGAGGAATATTCAGTTTGAGAAAGTGATCGGTTAACACCTTGCCAGCGTACATGTGGTCGACCGGCACATCGAAAAATCCTTGGATCTGAGCCGCGTGCAAGTCCATCGCAAGCACTCGATCCGCTCCCGCTCGAGTGATCATGTTGGCGACCAGCTTGGCAGTGATTGGAACGCGGCCTTCGTCCTTGCGGTCTTGTCTGGCGTAACCGTAATACGGAATGACTGCCGTGATTCGCTCCGCACTTGCTCGCAAGCAAGTGTCGATCATGATCAGCAGCTCCATCAGAGAGTCGTTGACGGGTGGGCAGGTTGGCTGGACTAGGAATACGTCGCGGCCACGAACGTCTTCAATCTTGCAATGGAATTCTCCGTCGGGAAAAGTCGAAAACTTGCACGATCCAAGTTCCAGCTTCAGGAATTCACAGATTTTTTTGGAAAGCTCAGGGTTGCCACGACCACTGAAGATTTTTAGTTCCGGCATGAGCATGAAATGTCGGTCCAGAGAAGCGGTTGGTTCAGGGAAACGAATCGGATATTAAGAATTGGCACGATCAGTTTAGGAAGAAAGATCCCGAACCGAGGCGAAGGTGGTTTATCTGCCTGTCGCTTTCATCGCCGCTTCTACATCGGCAAGGTGCTCGACCGTGTTAACGCTCAAGGCCTCGATCGGCTTGAGCACAGGCAACGCTCGAACATCTTGACCGTCATTGAGCAGTATCGCGGGCAGGTCGGTAATATAATACTCCTGCTGTTGATTGTCTGCCGTCAGCCTATCAAGTGCCCCAAGCATTTTCTGACAATCGAACACATAAGTGCTCATGTTGACTTCGGCGACCTTGCGTTGCTCGTCCGTCGCGTCTTTTTCTTCGACGATCTCAGTGAACTTTCCATCGCCGTCGCGAATGATCCGACCCAGTCCGGTTGGGTTTTCGTGAATCAACGTCCCCAGCAAACATGCGGGTCGGTTTTTGGAAAAATCGTCCAACAGTGTTTTGATCGATTCGGATTGGAGCATCGGAGAATCGCCCGCAACGATCACCACGGGGCCATCGTGCTGCTTGAGTTGTTCCTGGCACATCATCACGGCGTGCCCGGTGCCAAGTTGCTCCGCCTGAGTCGCGAAACCAACGTCCGCTTGAGCTTCCAGCTTGGATCGGACCAATTCTTCACGGTAGCCAACCACGGCCAGCATTTTTTTCACTCCGGCAGTCCGAAGCGAGTCGAGCACGTACTCGATCAGAGGTTTGCCGTTGGCTTCGCAGAGCACTTTCGGCAAATCGGATTTCATTCGAGTACCTTTTCCTGCGGCAAGAATGACGGCGAGTGGAGCGTCCATGGGGTAGCGGTTTCGGGGTGTGGGGGAATAAGCGGTTTCAGCAGAATCGGGTCTGAGTGAGCAACCGATCCTGAAGGAGGTTATCGTAATCGGAACGCAGAAGTTTCACGAGCCCTGCGAGTCGTGTGTCCGAAACGGACGACGAATCCCGGTCTTTCGCCTTTGCATCAATCAAAGCGAGGGTGCGGGCGGACCGTTATCGCTTCAATCGATGTTTTGGGAGGGGGAGGCTCCGTCCGACCCGTTGCCCGAGTTAGAGCTTTCTGATTCGAAAGGGTGCGGACGGAGCCTTCCCCTCCCGGGCGACTGAGCTTTGATGAGGTGCGGGCCTTCTCATCCCCGTCATTGGCGGTTGTCGGAGGGCAGTTGAACGCCGTTGATCCATTGCAGCACTTGGGGCGAATCAAGCCGATCGATAACGACATCGGCGTGTGAGTAGTCCTGGTCGCGACTGTATTCTGTTGGCACCGCGACGGTGAACGCTCCGGCTGCAACCGCCGCGCGAGACCCGAAAACACTATCCTCCAATACCAACATGGACTCGGGTCGGACGCCCAGTCTGTCGGCCGCGGTCAGGTAGATCTCTGGATTCGGTTTCCCAAGAACCACATCCTCAGACGTCAACACGAATCTGAATCCAGCCTGCAAATTGAAATGCTCCAATGCGCGATTGGCAAACATCCGGTGGCTGCTGGTCGCGACGGCTCGCGGTACGCCAACCAAGTCAATCGCATCAAGAAGCATCTGAAGCCCCGGCATCATCTCGATCTTTTTGGGGATCAAGGATTGAAAGATCCGGTCAGTCTCGTGTTGCAGCTGTTCAACTGAATCAACAAGACCGCATCGATCAATCATGATGGCAAACGCATCGACTCCCGGCAGCCCCATCATTTCCAGCTTCAAGTCGCGAGTGAACCGTTTTCCTCGGCGTCGCAAAAGTTCCTGGCCAGCCTCGTCATAAAGATCCTCGGTGTTGAACATCAGGCCATCCATATCAAACACGACGGCGTTCAAAGGTCTATTCACGAGAAACCATTTTTATGAGGTATTCAAGTTCGAATGAATCAAGGTTTACGATGTCGATCTTCCTGTCGACTTCGATTGAAAACGAGATTCATGATCAAGCAGCCATTGTTTTTGCTCCGTGCCGCCAGCGTACCCGCCGGTTGAACCATCTGCACGAATGACTCGATGGCACGGGATCACAATTGCCAACCGATTCTGCCCGTTCGCCGATCCAACGGCTCGAGCCGCTTGGTCGTAGCCAATGCGTTTTCCCAATTCCTGATAGCTGATCGTTTCCCCGTATGGAATTCGCAGCAGCTCATGCCAGACCGTTTCTTGAAACGAAGAGCCTTGAATCTTGATGGGGACCGTAAAGGAATCAAGCTTGCTTGAAAAGAAATCGTTGAGCTCGGCCTGAATCCGTTCGAGAATCGAATTTGACGCTTCCACAATCGGTCGCGGATCGATTCGTTGCAGTGTACGGACTTGGTCATCCAAGTCGGTCCGACTGGTGAACTCTAGCAGAAGCAAGGCCTCGTCGTCGGCGATCGCCAGCATCGGGCCAAGCGAGGTCGTTAACATTTGACGGTGAACACAGCCCGATGAGAGTGATTTTGTCTCGCGAGATTTCTTGTTCCGCGGCTTCTTGTCGAGTGTGTTTGTGCTCATCCCGTCATTCTATCGAACCAGCATGCTGTCGACCACACCTTGGCGGACGGGTCGGCTCTTTGGTCAGAAGAACGCGGGGCTATCGAATTTTCTGGAAGATCGCGTACATATTGTCACTAAAGGGAAGTCGAGACTTAAACCCCTGCTCTTTTAATCGAAATCCGCTTTCTTCTGCCAAGGTTTGAAGTGTCGCAGGGGTGAAGTAGCTGACGTGGTCAGGAAAGCGGTAGCCGGCCCAATGTTTACCTCGAAGCTTTCGGTTCAGGCAGTCGAAGTTCGGAACTTTGATCACCACGCTGCCTTCATCCTTGAGTGCGTCTTTGACTGCGGCCAGCAGTGGCAACGGACGACACTCGTGTTCCAGAAACGAATTCATTAAGACCATGTCGATTGAACCGGCCTGTACCTGCTTCATTCCGTCGATCGCATTATCTTTGATCGTGTAGCCACCATAGGGAGCGAACCGTGCACCCGATTCGGCCGACAGTTGATTCGAGACTTCAATTCCGATCGGGATGACTGAAATCCCGGCGGCTTCAAACCTGTTGCAGAAGTCGAGCATCAATTTCCCGTCGCCGCACCCGACATCCAGAATCCGGTAGTTGGTCGCCGCAGGATCGGGAATTCGCATCGCGATCGAAAACGTTTTGTTCCGCTGAGGATCGATCAGGAACTTGATTTTTTTGGCAATGCTGGACAGTCGCCAAGCAAGCACGCTTTCTTTTTTGCGCCGCGATTGACTTGCGTCAAGTGTTTTCTCCCAGGCAAACTCTTCTTCCAGCCGCTCGTAGCTAGGCGGGTTGGCCATGAAGTGAAAGTTCGTCTCCTTGCATCGAACAAGCAGCCACGGCTCGTGTGAATCGTCGAAGACTTCAACCTCGGTCTCGCGGTTGATGATCGGATTGAAAACTTGCATGACGGCACACCTTCCCTGGTAGCTGTTTGATTCACATTTTTAGTTGAATGGCCGCACAGGAACAACGGGAAAGATGCTAGCAGTCGTTGAATGTAGTCATCACATTCCATGCGATACCCGGCGGCTTGGCGTCGCTCGACGAATCAAAACTGCTGGTTTGTCACGAATCAAAGTTCGGGCTGACATTCCTGTTTGAAGCAAGAAAACTAGGACGAAATCACATCGCCAACCCGAATGTTCAATGTTCAAGCTAGACAAACCATCACATGGGTTTGTTCAACACTGGCGCGAGTTGATCGACTGCCGAAGCGATGCTAACGGGTGAGGTGGGTTTGATCTTTTCGATCTTTACCGCACAAACTTTGTACTCGCCGGTGCCCGTGACCGAGTCACCCGCGTCGTTGGTCAGCAGGTTGGCTCGCGACTCCGCAAAGTGCATCGGCATCCAAATACAACCAAATCGAACCCGAGGAGTAATCCACGCCTCGGCTTCGATCGCTCCACGTCGGGAGATAATCCGGACGGTCTCGCCATGTTCGATCCCGAGCATTTTTGCATTCTTGCGATTGATCTCGATAAAGTTCTGTCGCTGTTTGATCGAGGGGCCGGGATCGCGGCGAGTCTGAGTCGCGCTGTTGTAGTGGTAAAGCGTTCGACCGGTCGACAGCACCAGCGGGAAATCATCATCGGGAAGCTCAGCACTGGGACGGTAGTCAACCGCTTGGAATTGAGCTTTCCCAATGAGTGGCCCGTCCACGTGCAACGTAGGAGTGCCGGGGTGTTCAGAATCGGTACACGGCCACTGTAGGCCTTCGATTCTTTCCTCGAGTCGCTGATGTGAGATGCCGGCGACCTTTGGAGTCAGCGATGCCATCTCGTCAAAAATTTCCCCTGGATTGGCGTAGTCCGGCATGTCGTAGCCGCTCGCCTGAGCGAACTCGATCAGAATTTTCCAGTCTTCTTTCGCGTTGCCGGGCGGATCGACCGCTTTTCGAACGCGTTGGACTCGCCGGTCGCTGTTGGCGAACACGCCATCTTTTTCCGCGAAGCAACTTGCTGGGAAAACAACGTCGGCAAATCGAGTCGTTTCGTTGTGGAAGATTTCTTGGCAGATGAGGAACTCACACTCGTTCAAACCAAGTTCTACCTGCGATACGTTTGGCTCGGAGATCACAATGTCTTCGCCCATCACGTACATCCCTTTGAGCGTTCCCTTCGCCAGGCACTTCATCATCACGTTCAGGTTCAGGCCGTCGTCAGGCGATAGTGGAACATTCCAAGCGGCCTCAAACTTCTTGCGAACTTCGTCGTCGGTTACCGGTTGGTAACCCGGATAGTACATCGGAGTCGCTCCGGCATCGTTGGCACCTTGAACGTTGTTCTGGCCACGCAATGGATTCATACCGGCCGATCGCACTCCCAAGTGCCCGGTCATCAACACCAGATTGGCCAAGCAGTACACGTTGTCGGTGCCGTGCGTATGCTCTGTGATGCCAAGCGTATAGTAAATCCCAGCCTTGCGAGTTGTCGCATACATCCGAGCCGCCGTGCGAATGTCCTCTGCCGGAACGCCCGTGATCTTCTCTGCTTCGTCGGGCGAATACTGTTGCACTCGTTCTTTTACTGCCTCAAATCCTTCCGTGTTGGCATCAATGAATGCTTGGTCGTGCAAGTTTTCGTTGATGATCACATGGGCCATCGCGGAAAGCAGCCAAACGTCGGTGCCAGGGCGCAATTGCAAGTGAAGATCCGCTTGCTCGGCCATCCAGATTTTCCGAGGATCGGCCACGATCAGGCGAGCTCCTGCTTGTCGAGCCCGTTTCATTTCCATCGCGATGATGGGATGCGCCTCGGTTGTGTTGGATCCAATCACGAACATCAAATCGGTGTCACGAATCTCGGGAATCGAGTTCGTCATCGCACCCGCACCAAACATAGTCACCAGACCGGCGACAGTAGGAGCATGTCAGGTGGCGGCACACTGATGGATGTTGTTCGTCCCGAAGGCGGCTCGGGAGAGTTTCTGCATCAAGTAGTTTTCCTCGATCGTGCAGCGTGACGAAGAAACAAAGCCCAACGCATCGGAACCGTACTTCGCTTTGACTCGGTTCATGCCTTCCGAAGCGACCTTGATTGCCTCGTCCCAAGTTGCCGGATGAAGCTGACCGTCTTCGCGACGGATCAACGGCTCGGTCAATCGATCTTCGTGATGCACAAAGTCATAAGCGAAACGGCCTTTGACGCACAGGTTGCCATCGTTGAGCGTCTCACCGGGAGCGGGGCTGGTTATCTTGACCAAGCGATTGTTATGAGTATGAAGATCCATCTGACAACCGACACCGCAGAAATTGCAGGTGGTCCGAGTCGTCTTGGTTTCCAAAGGCATTAATTTGGGAGCCTTCTTTTCGATCAAGGCACCGGTTGGGCAAGTGTCGATACAACCACCACACAATTCGCAGGACGTATCGATCAAGCTACGTTGTCCTGCCGTCGCGATCGTTGTTTCCGATCCGCGTTCGGCCAGCGTGATTGCGTTGACCGCTTCGACCTCGTCGCAATATCGTGTGCATCGAGCGCACAAGATACAAAGTTCAGGATCGAATTCGATATACGGATTGTCGTCACCCGGCCTCGCGGCGCGAGGAGCTTCCACTTTCTCCAGCGGAATCGGATCAATCGTCGCGCAAAGTTCGCGTAGTTGGTTGACGTTGCCGGTTTCCTCAGGCAATCCGCCTTCTTCGTCGGTGCGATGGTCCGACATGTACATGCTGTATAGAACCTGGCGGTGGCGCGAAATCCGATCCGATTCAGTTTGGATCTTCATGTCCGCGTCGACTTTCCACGCGCAGCCGGGCTGCAAACGACGTTGGCCTTCGACCTCGACCAAACACACCCGACACGCACCGGCTGGATCGAGCCGTGGGTCGTGGCAGAGCGTTGGAATTTCAACGCCATTTCGCTGAGCGACTTCGTAAACCGTTTCGCCTGCGTCGGCAGAATAGGTCTGGCCGTTGATCTCGACTGTGAATGAGTTTGATTTAATCATTTTGGATCATGTGTTATTGGTTGGCAGAATTGGCTTGGGACTTACGGATAAGTAACGATCGAGCGGTTAATTAAAGTCGTTTTTCTTAAAGTCGTCTTTCGCTCAGCGAAAGCAACGTTTTCCACCTCTTTCGCCGAGTGAAGGGCGATTTTTATGCGAGCGGGATGAAATCTGGTTCGGTCGTTTGTCGTTAAGCAAGTCCTTCATCCGCCGGTATTTCAAAACGGAATTTCGCAATTCTGTTTACGGTTCTTACTATCTTACCTTAAACGCGTCTGGAAAATGTTTTTGAGCGGACTCAAGCGGTTTCGCGGCGACCATTCCCAGTCCGCAAATCGAACCTTCTTCCATCTCCCACGCGACATCTTCGGCATACGTCAATGGAGCGGTGTCACCCAACTGCACGTATTGATCGACTTGGCGGCGAAGGTATCGAGTCCCGATCCGGCATGGCGCGCATTGGCCGCAGCTTTCACGTTCGAAAAAGATCAGCTGCCACTTGACCGCTTCGGCCATGTCGACCGAGTCGTTCAGCACCACCACCCCTGCACTGCCCAGCATCGAGCCAGCGTCAGCAAGATTCTTGTAGTCCAGCGGCAAATCTCGATACGTCATCGGTAAAAATCCAGAGGAAGCTCCACCCGGACTGAACGCTTGCGGATTACCTTCATAACCTCCTGCTGCGTCAACCAATTCGTCCAACGAGGCTCCCAGCGGAAGTTCGTAGACCCCAGGCCGATTCACGTGTCCACTGATGCAGTACAACTTGCTGCCAGCTTCTGTTTTACCCAGTTTCTTGAACCACTCCCCTCCTCGATCAACGATCGCCGGAATGCAGCAAGCGGTTTCCACATTGTGCATCAGCGTTGGCTTGTTGCGGAACCCTTTTTCGGTGGGGTACGGTGGCTTCAGCCGAGGCATGCCTCGTTTCCCCTCCAAGGCCTCAATCAAAGCGGTTTCTTCGCCGCAAATGTAAGCCCCATGGCCCAGCGCGACATGGATCTTGATCGGAGCAATTTTCTCTTTCGCAATCTCGATCGCTTTTTCCAAGCTGCGACGTTCGTTGGTGAATTCGCCTCGGATGTAGATGTAAATGTCCTTTGCACCGATTGCTTGAGCCGCGATGGCGAGCCCTTCGAGCATTTTAGTTGGTTGGCGAAGAAGGATTTCACGATCCTTGAAAGTGCCGGGCTCTCCTTCGTCCGCGTTGCAGATCACGTAACGTTCGGCTTCTGCTTGAGCCAATACGCTGGACCATTTGAAGTGAGCGGGAAATCCTGCGCCGCCGCGACCTTGGAGTCCTGACTCCTTGAGGATCTCGATCACCGCCTCGGCTCCAAGCTCTTTCGCACGAGCGAACGAGCTGTAACTTTCGTCGACCGGCCCGCCCAAGTTCATCGGTAATCCGGGATCGTCAGGCGTGACGCCCGTTTCCTTCCCGTGATACGTGACCAGTTCAAGGTCTTCATCCAGCGTTGCTGGGGCTCGATCGCACTGAGCCAAACAACTGACTCGTTCGCACGGCAGTCCTTTGGCTTCCAGATCAGCCGACAACTGATCGGCTCCGGCCATCTGACACGTCAGGCCATCACAGATTCGTACACGACGACCGGGTTTGTTGATCAACGTGTAAAACATGCCCGTGCCCCAAATATCCGCTTCGGGCACACCAGTTTCTTTGTGGACTCGACGAACCGACTCTTCGGTCACGCCGCCTTCATGCTCCAGCAGTTCCAAGATGCGTTCGCGTTGTCGTTGAGCTTCGTGAGTCAGCATGGTCTTGCTTCGGGTCGTTGAAAATCTTCCAGTTGATTACAGTATAAAGTCTGATTCGGCGTCGCGAATGCCACTTCGCCCACGAAAAATTGTTCACACACGGTGTTATGACCGGAAAATTAGCCCAATATCAACGGATCGTTGTAAAAATTGGCTCTGCGCTACTGGTCGATCTGGAGACTGGGGTCCGAAGAGCGTGGTTGGAATCGTTGGCGAACGATTTAGCCGCAATTTGTCAGCGCGGAGGCGAATTGATTATCGTGTCATCCGGATCGATCGCACTTGGTCGACGTCAGATGAGCACTCATGACATGACGCTTTCTCAACGTCCTTTGAAGCTGGAAGAGAGCCAAGCCGCCGCTGCGATCGGGCAAATCGCGTTGGGGCGAGTCTGGTCAGAGGTTCTGGGAGCCCACGGCATTGAGGTAGGCCAGGTTCTGCTGACGTTGGGCGATACCGAAGAACGCCGCCGCTATCTGAACGCTCGGGATACGATTGGACAGTTGCTCCAATGGAGTTCGGTTCCGATCATCAACGAAAACGACACCGTCGCGACCAATGAAATTCGTTACGGCGACAACGATCGGTTGGCTGCGCGGGTCGCCTCGATGATGGACGCGGACTTACTGGTCCTGCTTTCGGATATCGATGGGCTGTACACGGCTCCTCCGGGAAGCGATCCCAATGCCGAACTCTTGGAAGTCGTCGATGCGATTACGCCTGCGATCGAAGCGATGGCGGGCGAGAGTGCCTCGCTGATTTCTAGTGGCGGAATGCGAACCAAGATTGCTGCCGCCAAGATCGCAACTCAGGCCGGCACCGAGATGGTGATCGCTTCGGGGAAAGTCGCTCATCCTCTCGCCCAGCTGGATCAAGGGGCTCGCAGCACATGGTTTGCCGCTTCCAGCAATCCGATCAATAATCGACGTCGCTGGATCGCGGGAACCTTGGAGACATCCGGTTCGATCACGATCGATGACGGCGCCATCAAGGCGCTCCGGTCGGGCAAAAGTCTGTTGCCCGCTGGGGTGACTGATTTGCACGGCGCGTTTTTTCGCGGTGACACCGTTTTAATTCTCGACTCAAGCGGCGAAACGATCGGTCGCGGGTTGGTCGAGTACGATTTTGAAGATGCAAAGAAAGCACTCGGCCGGTCAAGCGACGAACTTACGCAGCTTCTCGGCGAAAATTATCGCTCGGTCTTGATCCATCGCGACGACATGGTGATCGAGTAAGTTTGCGATTCGTGTTGACTGGCGTTTGTACGTGGTAGAAACCTTTGAGTCTTTATTTAAGTTGCGGTAAAAACATGACATCCATTTCTAAAGAAACATCCGTTGCGGAAATCATGGCCGACGTGGGCCAGCGTGCTCGAACGGCTGCGCGGCAAATTGCCAACGCTTCCACCGAGCAAAAACAAAACGCGCTCCGGGCATCTGCGAAACAACTGGACGCGAACCGCGAGGCGATCCTTGCCGCCAATGCAACCGATATGGACGCGGGCGAATCGTCTGGGCTGTCGAAGGCCATGCTCGACCGGTTAAAGCTGGATGATAAACGGATCGATGGTATCCGAGACAGTCTGTTGGCAATTGCGGAGCTGGCTGATCCAGTCGGGCAGATTATCAGCCAGTGGGATCGGCCCAACGGATTGAAGATCGAACGAGTTCGGTGTCCGCTAGGCGTGATCGGCGTCATTTTCGAAAGTCGACCCAACGTGACCGCAGACGCGGGAGCACTTTGCCTGATGGCGGGCAATGCTGTGATTCTGCGAGGCGGAAGCGATTCATTTCATAGTTCTCGGGCGATTCATCAATGCATGGCGGACGGTTTGCAGGATGCAGGGCTGTCTGTCGACATTGTGCAGCTAGTGCCGACAACCGACCGAGCCGCCGTGGGGGAACTACTGGCTGGGCTCGGTGGAAACGTGGACGTGATCGTTCCTCGGGGTGGCAAGGGTTTGGTTGGCCGAGTCCAATCCGAAGCCCGCGTGCCTGTGTTCGCTCATTTGGAAGGGATTTGCCACGTTTACGTTGACGCGTCAGCCCAACTGGAAATGGCAACAGAAATTGTGTTGAATGCCAAAATGCGTCGACCGGGAATCTGCGGCGCTGCGGAAACGTTACTGATCGACCGAGCGATCATCGAGTCTCATTTAAAGCCAATCGCAGACGCGTTGATCGCGGCGGGTTGTCAGCTGCGAGGCGACGAACAGGTCTGCCAGCTGATTGGTGACGCCACACCGGCAACGGATGAGGACTGGTCAACCGAGTATCTGGATTCGATTCTGTCGCTGAAAATAGTGGACGGAGTAGAAGCGGCGATCCAGCATATCCAGAAATACTCATCCTCTCATACCGAGGCGATCGTCACCGAGGATGCTGCGAAGGCAGAACGCTTCTTGAACGAGATTGATTCGGCAATTCTATTGCATAACGCTTCGACTCAGTTTGCCGACGGTGGCGAGTTCGGAATGGGGGCCGAAATAGGAATCGCGACCGGTAAGATGCACGCTCGCGGGCCGATCGGCGTCGAGCAACTAACCAGTTTCAAGTATCGCGTTCGCGGAACGGGGCAGATTCGGCCAAAGTGAAAAGGGTATCGTTGCACAGGATACAGTTTTACAGGGCGCAGGTTTGATCGGGTGTGGTATCTTTTTGGTGACGGTTGCTGCGGCATTTAACGAGCATGCATGTTGAACAATAACGATATTTCGTTGCCAGTGTTTATTTCGTTAAGAAGAACACAGATCATGTGCCGCACAGACGAACTGTAAACTGTACTCTGAAGACTTTCTACTCTTTATGTCAACCGACCGCACTCAGCACCAATCGTCCGCCGACTTGCAGAAGACTCGTGACCTGAGTCTCGAACCCACGCGGCCACCTGCCAGCGTGCCGGGCTACACGTTGCAAAAATTTCTAGGCAGTGGAGCTTACGGAGAAGTTTGGTCGGCGATTGACACAAAAACGGGGCGTCGAGTCGCGATCAAGTTTTACACTCGTCGTTCAAGCTCCGACGTTCAGTTGCTGGCCGCCGAGGTCCAGAAGTTGGTGGTGCTGGCGGCGGATCGATACGTGGTTCAGCTGTTGGACGTGGGCTGGGACGCCGATCCGCCTTACTACGTGATGGACCTGATCGAGCACGGGTCACTTGAGCAGCGTTTACGAGGCAACGAAGGGATGCCGGTGACCGAAGCGGTCGAGTTGTTCACCGAAATTGCAACCGGCATGATGCACCTGCACGGCAAGGGGATCTTGCACTGTGACCTGAAGCCTGGCAACGTTTTGCTCGATCAGGACGGTAAACCTCGAGTCGCCGACTTCGGACAATCTCGACTCAGCACGGATGAAACGCCAGCTTTGGGGACGCTGTACTACATGGCTCCCGAACAGGCCGACCTTGCAGCGTTGCCCGATGCCAAATGGGACGTGTACGGGCTGGGAGCCCTGCTGTTCAGCATGTTGACTGGCAAGCCGCCATTCCATTCGGCGAGTCTGACCAGCAAGATCGAATCGTCAATCGACATTACTGATCGGCTGACCGAGTACCGAAAGGCGATCATGTCCGCGCCCAAGCCGACCGAGCACCGAAGCGTCCCAGGGGTTGACCGAGCTTTGGCGGATATCATTGACCGTTGCATCGCGGCGAACCCGGCCCGCCGTTTTGACAGCATCCAGAGTGTCCTGTTTGCCCTGCGACAACGCGAGATGGCTAGAGCGAGGCGGCCCGTGATGTTACTGGGGCTGTTGGGCCCACTGTTGTTAACGGCGGTGGTGACGGCTTTCGGTTGGTGGGCGTTTCGAGAAGCCGTCGCCCGCACGGATAAAGCGATTACCACCAAGGCGGTCGAAAGCAATGAGTTTGCGGCCAAGTTGGCGGCGCGGTCGGCAGCGGAACAGATCGATGAATACTTCCATGCCGTGATCGAGCTAGCGCAGGACGCTGCGTTCTTGGAGACGTACAAGTCATTTTTGAATGATGAAACGGCTCAACGGCTTGCGTCGCAAGTCGCACATCCTCGTTTGAATTCGGAACAGGACTTGAAGCCTCGTAAGGAATTTATTCAGAACGGCGTTAGAAGGGCGTTGCAACCATACTTGAATCGACGCTTGTTCGATCGCATGGGGAAGTATCCCTTCGCCGCCAGTTGGGTTGTGCTCGATCGAGCCGGAACACAAGTCGCGTCGGTGTTTCGAGGAAATAACACGACGTTAGGGCGGAATTATTCCTACCGAACCTATTTTACGGGGCTGGATACCGATTTGAAGGAGAGCGGCGTTGACGGTGCGGTTGCATATACGGTGACACGCGATCCCTCGCAACGACAGATTATCGATCGAGGCCATCTTTCAGCCGTTTTCTCCAGTCGGCAGTCGAACACATGGAAAATTGGATTCTCTGCGCCGATCTTGATTGATGGAAAGGTTAGCGGCGTCGTGCTGGTGACGGTGGAGCTGGGAAGTTTTATCGAATTTGAAAACGGAAAGCACCAGTACGCCATGCTGGTCGACTCGCGCGAAGGGGAATTCACGGGTGCGGTTCTAGAACACCCATTGTTCAAAGCAATTATCAAGCGTGGAGAACGGGTTCCCGATGAATTGACCGAAGCACGTTTCGAGATGCCGGTGGCGAAGGAGTCGACGGATTTTCGTGACCCAATCGGCCATACGGCAAAGGGCGAGGACGGTCGACAAACGGTTTACGCGGCGGAAGGGCTGTCCGCGTCAGCCCCGGTTACGGTCAACGCGATCCTCGTGTCCAAGGCAGGCGCTCTGTTGAATCCCCGTGCGCCAACGCAACCAACCACACGCGATTCACTTGCCGAAGCGAGGGTCGACACGGGGTTGCATGTCGTTGCAGTCGAAGACAAAAACTACGTGATCAAGCCAGCTCATGAGCTGGGACAAAGACTAGGGTTACTTTCGCTGATCGCGTTGCTGTTCCTTTCTTTGGTTGCGCTGGGCATGTGGTTGCTGGTAAATCGTATGCTCAAGGAGTCCCGCGAGAAAATGGCGAGAGCCTTCAGTCCGTCCGGAGCGACAGGCACGAACTCCTTTGACGATTCACCCACGGTAGCACATTTGTCCGACACGGCCAAAAACTCGATGCGCCCATAGCGGTCCGATCGACTTGAATTGACCGAGTGACCGGTTCCACCCATCAAAAACCGGCAACTTGACCTTCGCGAAAAGTTACCGCGTTTTGTCTGCGGCGCGAATCGTGAACAGGCCCACTTCCGGAACACTGTTCCATCTGATGGGCTTCTCGGCCGAAATGCCGCGAGAGACGTGCATCAACATGGGACCGATTTGAAATGTTCCCGCCGCGTAACGCACACCGTACCGACTTGGCGCGATGATGGGACCAACTAGCGGAAACGAGATCTGTCCGCCGTGATTGTGGCCGGCAAACATCAGGTCAAAGTTGAATGGTTTCGCCCATTCCAATTGGTCAGGACTGTGGCTGATCAGGATTTTCAAATCTGGCTGAGTTCCCGGTTCTTCTGGAGTTGAATCGGCAGATAGAGGAAGATATTCGGCTCCAGAAAACCATGGTAGCTCGTTGCCCGCAATGTGGACCGAAGCTCCGTTGATATCCGTTTTCCGCCATCGCCCGCCCGCGTGAATCAAGCCAGAATCTTGTAGGCGCCGGCAGAGGTCTTCAGTATCTCCCACTCTGGCGTCGTGGTTGCCCAGCACAAAATAGCAGCCATGCTTCGATTGCAGAGATCCGAAAATGGAGTCGATCCACGACAGACACTCGCGTTTATCGACCAGATCGCCGGAGATGATAATCAGGTCAGGATCGAATGCATTTGATTGGTCGACGATTTTTTCGAAGAATCGTCGATCAACTTTTCCGGTTAAATGAAAGTCAGAAAGGTGAACGATCCTTAGTCCATCGAGTGCCCTCGGCACATCAAGCTCGATGGTCGATCGATCGGTTGAAATTGTCAGTGACTCGTTCATGGGTAATAGGCCCAGCAACGACGCCACTCGACCATGAAGAAGCGGTCGGCCAGAGTCGGATTTCATCGATTCACGATGCTGCGAGAAATCGATCACGCCGTCAGGGCGCGTGCTTGAAAATTTTCTCAGGCACCAGAACACGAGAGTTGGAAACGCGATGACTGTCGTGACAAACGAATAGGTTCGTCCGGCAGGATGGTCTCCGATCAGGGTCGGATTGACACTTCCGCTGGTCAACCATCCGAAAATCTGCCACAGTAAAAACAGAACTGGGAAAACGAGGAAGCAAAGGACGAAAATTTCCGAAGTCTTCCTCGCCCACCGGACCAGCGCCGTCGAGTGAAGAAAGTTGAACGTCGCGCACCAGATTCCCACATGTCCGACAAAGGCGAGGCCCCAGTAAAGCAATGGCATAGCGGGCGGAGATAAGAGGTGGGAGGCTGTAACGGTCGTCAGTATGTTGCTCCAAGCCTATCCAAGCAAGGCGGTAGGCTGGATTACTTGGCTGGCGTTTGCGAGTCGCGAGTCACGGTGGATTCCACGATCTCAAGCAGCTGATCCAATCGAAACGGCTTGAAGAGTACCGAGTTGGCTCGCAGGCCCGCTTGGCGAGCCTTGACGATTGAGTGGCCGGGATCGTAGCCGAAGCCTGTCATCAGAATCAGCGGAGGATCGTCAACCAGTTGCTTCAACTGAATCAGCAGATCGTAGCCGCCGATATCGGGTAATCGAATATCAGCAATGATGACATCGTACGGAGTGTCCGTCGTCCCGCACGATTGAACCATCAAGATCGCTTCGTGACCTTCATGAGCTGTTTCAACCACGCATCCGGCTCGTTCCAACAGGCAATGCGCGGAGGTGCGAACCTGTTCGTCTGCGTCGATCACCAGAATTCGCTTGTCCGCAAGCTCAGGACGTTGTTCCGCGCGAACGATGAATTTCTTGTCGCACTCGGGGACCGCTTGTCGACCAATCTGATGAATGTGTTTTTTCACTTCGCGAGCGTGAGTCAGAATCGCTCGCAGTCTCCGGGTCACGTCAGGGTCGTGACCGATGTAGCTTTCGATCGCATGAACGGTGTCATTGAGAATCGCGTCCAGTGGCAACGCGACTGCTTCGCGAATTGCTTCGACACTTTCGAGGGTCGCGTTACTGCGTTGAGCATCGAGAAGTTTCAACGTGTTCAACGAGGCGGCGATGTCGTCCGCAAAGGCCTCGATAAATCGCAGATCTGACTCGTCGAACGCACGAGGTTTCGGGCTTTCGACGTTGAAGGACCCGATGACTTGATCTCCAAACTTAAGCGGCACTGTCAGCGAACTTTTTGCGCCAACCAGACCGTCAAGATATAGCGGATCGTTGGTCGTGTCCTCACACAGGTAGCTGTTTCCCGTCGCAACGACAAACCCGGTGACTCCGTTCCCTCTCGCTTCGGCTTTCAGTGGACGGTCTTGACCTTCGTCCGAGTTGATTCCGTATGACAATAGAACACTCAGGTCGTTCGTATCTTGATTCAGCAATCGAATCTCGACCACGTCGTACTTCAACAGGTCCAGCGCGAAGTGGAGAATGTTTTCTTTGAGCAGGTCGATTCTCTGCTCGACATCCATCTGATAGATCTCTTCGGGTCGCAAGTCAGCCAGTCCGTTGCCGGCCGAGTGCAAGGCGTCCAGTTTCTGCCGTTGATTGTGAGCGACCGTTGTGTCCGCCATCGTCACCATCACGCTCGAGCATTGACCGTCAGGAGCGACAATCGGCACGGCTTTCAACGTAAAAAATCGCTCACCGCAGCAAAGAAGTGATTCGAATTCTTTTCCCGTTCCGATTGCTGATCGGATAGGACTGGATTCGGAGCCGATGATCGACGATCCACCTAGGGCCTCATAAAAATCAAGGCCAGCCATGTTTGGGTTGTCAAACCAACTGGCCAGCCTTTTGTTCGCTCGGACGATTTTCCCTTGCTTGTCCAGCAACGCGACGCCATCAGGCATCAGCTTCAGAATTTCAGCGCTATGGACCAAGCCTGCGATCGAGTCGTTGCACGATTCCCGATCCGTGAAATAGACTCCGTCAAAGGGCTCTTCGGCCAGAAGTCGAAACGCATCCTGCGTGTTGGCGGCAACGGTAACCTCACACTGCGACGGGTCGAAATTCAGTTCGGGCCGGCAGGGATGGTCGGGACTGCGTTTGATGCAAAGAACTTTTCGCACGGGTGATAAATCCGGACGTGAGGCACAGGCAGGGAGGGTGACCTAATCATGTACCTTCATGGACGTGAAAGCAAGACGGAAGTCGTGAAAAGACAGCAATGTCGTTCGTCATAATTCAAGAGTGTTCCGATCAGTTCGGTCAGGTGACCTGAGCACTGCTAGGTCCTCGACCGAAGTCTGGTCATTGAGAAACGTGATCAGGCGCTTTGGTGTGTTGCGGAGTTTGCTCCTGATGTCGGTTCTAATTTCGATTCTTGAAAGGAAGCTCGATAGACTGATTTGAGGGAAGCAAAAAAAACACCCCTCGCTGGTCGCTAATGGATGGTGAGAAGGCCGTGTGATCGCTTGCCGTGGTTTTTCGCTGCTCGAACGCTCTGGATGGAAAGTCGTCCGAGGGCGTGTGCGATCGTCGAACGGCGATGCCTTCAGTGTTCCGCGGCTCCCGGCGACCTTGTGGTCCGTCAGGTGCGACTCCAAGACGACCGTTGCAAGTTGAATTAATTTTTTATCTCGGCGATCTGCGATTTCTTCTACATTGCCAATGACCGGCCGAATTCTTCGTGGATCACGAACCGGACAGGCCGCCACTCTGGGCTGATGAAAATGTTGACGTTTCAGCAAGTTAGTCAAATTGCAGGTTAATTTGGTCCCGGCAACTTTCGGCCCAAAGGGCCAGCTTCACGTCAGCCCGGGGCAAAGTGGAACGTCGCCCCGGGGAATCGTTGCTCCTTTGCAGCCCCAAAGGGGCGACCTTAACCGTACCGGATAC
>CALFWL010000242.1 GCA_937928215.1 uncultured Pirellulaceae bacterium
TTGCATGGGCTGCGGCCGCCTGTACTTCGAAACACCACCAGCATCGACGACGGATGCTCCGCGATCGTCTCGATTCGAGCTGGCACTGCCATCCATGCTCTGGCCATCCATGCTTTTCGTGGATGATCCGCCAGCCTGCCCTGCCCCTGGATCTTGCGAGTTATTCTTTGTATCCGACTGCGCCATCGACAATGCAGGACAACTGATCAGCAGCAAGCCAATCAGACTCCCACGTAGAAACAACTTCGTTCGGGAAGAGCTCAGAAGCGAGCCACAATAAAATCTACTCTTGGGAGCCATCATCCAGTTCCATGTGTTGTCGCGTGATCGTCTGGTGTCATCCGATTGGTTCGACGGGCAAAGTGCTGTGACGCGCAAGCCGAACGAATTCGCGAAGGTCCGAGAAATCCATTTGCGGAGGAAAGCGAGGAAACTCCGTCAGCTTGATTTTAGGCCAACAGTCAGCCGTTGTCCATGATTTATGAGCCTAGGCTGCACGTTCATCTGTGACGCGTCAAACATTTTTGACGAATGTAACACTGCCAACATATCGGGGAGTCGTCAGAGAACCCGGATCGACTGCGGTGAACCTACTGCGGGGGCCGCGCCGAATTGGCTTGCATATTTTTCCAGCTACGAGACTGATACAGGGCGACACTGAGTACGACGACACAGCCAATGACCGCCCCAGTGATCGCACCCCAGACCAGGCCGTGAGCCAATCCGCCGATCCACGGTCTGAAATCTACCCGGTCAAACTCACCAAGAATGAACCGGCAATAGTTCGGGAAAGCAAGTCCCAACAGACCGCCCGCGACGGACGTTCCGACCGCGAAAAATAGAATGGACATCAGAATGATCTTGAATCCTCGCCACGCCAAGTGCTCAAACGCAAAAGCGCTGCGGATCATCTCCAACTGCTGCGCCTTGAGGTTATCCTCGTCGAAAGGCAACGGTTCTGGAGGCAACGGTTCCGACATCAGCGGTTCAGTCGGCAGGTCGTTCGAGGATGCGATGCCCCACTCTTCATCCGGTTCGTGCAACGGCCCCTCGGTGGGAAAGTTGAACGTTTTTCGGCGACGTTTGTTCTTCTTGGCAGCCATGGCAACGTCTTACGGTGGTGGGAGGTAATCGGGTGATCGAACGGTTCGGCGAGTGGAGCGACGTTGAAATTCGAGAACGTTCTTGGTTTCTCATCGAATCGCGGGTCGTGATCTGTTCACTCTTCGTCGCCACGCAGTTTGGCCAGAACCGAAAAATCCTCCAACGTACTTGTGTCGCCCGCTGCTTCTCGACCGGCCGCGATATCGCGAAGCAGGCGTCGCATGATTTTTCCGCTGCGAGTTTTTGGTACCGCTTCACAAAACCGGATATCGTCCGGTACTGCAAGCGCGCCAATCTCTTTGCGAACGTGCAACCGAAGCGCGTCGCGCATCGCTTCGCTGGCTTCGGCGTCCTTGAGCGTGATGAACACCGCGATGGCCTGTCCCTTAATGTCGTGCGGTCGGCCGACAGCCGCACACTCGGCCACATTTTCATGCGAAACCATCGCGCTTTCGACTTCGATCGTGCTCAGGCGATGCCCCGAGACGTTGATGACGTCGTCGATCCGCCCCATGATCCAGTAGTAGCCGTCGTCGTCCAGTCGAGCGTTATCACCCGTCAAGTACTTGCCTGGGCAGGTTGACCAGTATTGCTCTTTGCAGCGATCGTCATCGCCCCAGATGCCTCGCAGCATGCCCGGCCATGGTTCGGCGATGCACAACATGCCTCCCTGGTTGACGCCGACCGGTTGGAGTGACTCGTCGACGATCACGGGCATCACACCGGGCAACGGCTTGGTGCAACTTCCCGGCTTGGTCGGAATCGCGCCGGGCAGAGGGCTCATCATGATGCCACCGGTTTCGGTTTGCCACCACGTGTCGACGATCGGACATCGTCCGCCGCCAATTTTCTCGTGATACCACATCCAAGTATCGGGATTGATTCCTTCACCGACGGTGCCCAACAACCGCAGGCTGCTCAGGTCGTGTTTGTCGACGTGTTCGTCGCCCCATTTGACAAACGCCCGAATCGCCGTCGGAGCCGTGTACAGGATCGACACCTTGTACTTTTCAACCAGATCCCAAAAACGATTCTCTGCCGGGAAATTGGGCGCGCCTTCGTACATCAACATCGTGGCTCCTGCGGCCAACGGGCCGTACACGACGTAGCTGTGGCCAGTGATCCATCCGCAATCGGCCGTGCACCAGTAGATGTCATCCGGTCGCCAATCGAAAACCCATTGAAACGTTTTCTTCGCCCACAGGTTGTAGCCCGCCGTCGTGTGCCGGATGCCCTTGGGTTTTCCCGTCGAACCGCTGGTGTACAGGATGAATGAAGTGGCTTCGCTATCAAGCGGCGTGGCATCGCAGTTTTCGCTGGCGTCTGCGGCGGCTTCATGCCACCAGCGGTCGCGTCCTTCGACCATCTTGCAATCGTTGTTGACTCGCTTCAACACGACGCAGTGTTTTACGGTCGGAGATTTTTCCAACGCGATATCGATGGTCTCTTTCAAGGGGATCACTTTCCCACGTCGCCACAAACCGTCAGCCGTCAGTTGGACTTTCGCGGATGCGTCGTTGTTTCGATCCGCAATCGCTTCTGCCGAAAATCCTGCAAAAATCACGCTATGAATCGCTCCAATTCGAACGCAGGCGAGCATCGCAATCGCCAATTCAGGAGTCATCGGCATGTAGATGGAAACCACGTCTCCCGGTTCAACACCAAGCCCCTTCAAGACGTTGGCGAATCTGCAAACTTCGGCATGGAGTTCGCGATACGTCAGTGTCCGAGTATCACCTGGTTCGCCTTCCCAGATGATGGCGGTGCGGTCTGCATGGCCCGCGTCAATGTTTCGATCCAGACAGTTGTAACAAATGTTTGTTTTGCCGCCACCAAACCACTCCACGTTGATGCCGTCTTTCTTCAGCACCGAGTCGAATGGCTCAAACCAGTGAAGTTCTGATTTTGCCTCGGCCTCCCAATACGCTTCCGGGTCAGACTTCACTCGATCATAAAGCCGCTGATATTCCTCCATCGAATCGATGACCGCTCGCTCGCTGAACGACGAATGGGGCGGAAAAATCCGGTCCTCGCGCATCACGTTATCAATTTGACCGGAGTTGCTGTCTGACATGGTTCTCGTTCTCGTAATACGTCTGCGATAAACTGAATACTTCTGCGGTTGAATACTTCTGCGGCGGGTCGTTGAGTGCAGTTTAAGTGTTAACCGGTAAGTGTCAATCAAACGAGGGTGCTTCGCGAGTCAATCGTCTTCGACTTTCACGGATTGGCGATTCTGGCTGGGAGCAGCGATGGACTTTGGAATCGCCGATCCTCTCATGCGGAACAGTTCCCAGAATACCTTGATTCCCAATTTCCAGTTTGTCTTGGTGACGCCGTGCTCGCGATCTCGAAACGTGATCGGATGCTCCATCGACCGATACCCCGCCTGCTCCAATCGATACAGTACTTCCTCCAGGTAGGAATAAGATTCACTGCGAATCGAATCGAGCCCAATCGCTTTCAAGGCGTCCGTCCGATAAATCCGAAACGCTCCGCTATTGTCGTGAGAACTCAGGCTTAGCCAAAACCTCGCGAACGCATTGACGGCCTTCGATGCGAGTCGACGAAACAGCGGCCAGCCCTCAATCGCTCCTCCACGCGTGTAGCGACTGCCAATCACAACCGCCATTTTCTGGTCCGATTCCCCAAGGATGGTGTTCCAAAGATTGGGCAGCGTCGCCGGGTCGTGGCTGAAATCGGCGTCCATCGTCGCGACAAACCGATAGCCGCGATCGATCGACCATCGGAAGCCCTCGACCGTCGCTGACCCCAAACCAAGTTTTCCGTTACGATGGATGCAATGCAGCGAAGGGAAACGGTCTTTGTTTTCGTCACACCAATGCCCGGTTCCATCGGGAGACTGATCATCGATTACCAAAATCGTTGCTTCGGCCAGAAGGTTGACCAGCTGCTCGACCAGACTCGGTAAGTTTTCGATTTCGTTGTAAGTGGCGATGACAATCGCAAGTCCGTGGTTGTGCGAGTTATCGACATTGTCATCGTTCGGTCCACTCATGGTCGCTCAATTTTTTTCCGCTGTTTCAGACTTCACGGTGTGTTACACATGATTATTCGTTTCATTAAACGAATCTCGATCATCGTTGCGATGGTGTACATCGCAGTTTTGCTAATCCTGATGGCAAACGAGACATCGTTAGTTTACCCGGGTTCAAAATATCCGCGAGGGAATTGGTCGCCAACCAATTTTCAATTTGACGAAGTAGAATTTCAGTCCAGCGATGGAACTCGCTTGGTCGGGTGGCACTTGCACCCGTACTTGCAAACTGCGGTTGAGCCTGGTAACGCGGCGCCTGCCAAACCCATCGAAACAATTCTGCTCTGTCACGGCAATGCTGAAAATGTGGCTCAATCGGCAGCGTACATCGGTGACATGCTTCGAAAGACGCTCAACGCCGAAGTTTTCGTGTTCGACTATCGAGGGTTTGGCAAGAGCGAAGGAAGGCCTAACGAACAGGGAGTGTTGGCGGATTCCGAAGCGGCTCTCGCATGGTTGATGCGAAAATCAGGAAAGCCCGCTGAACAGATCGTGCTGGTCGGGCACTCCATCGGCGGAGGCCCAGCGGTCCATTTGGCAGCCAATCAGGGAGCGAAGTTGTTGGTGTTGCAGCGAACGTTCAACGCGATCACCGAGCCTGCCGCTGAGCAGTATCCGTGGCTGCCGATCCGCTATGTGATGCGAAATCAGTTTCGTTCGGTCGACAAGATCAAAAGCTTTCATGGGCCGTTGTTTCAATCTCACGGGATGGAAGATCGACTGATCCCAATTGAGATGGGGCGTGACTTGTTTGCTGTAGCGCCGACGACCAACAAGCGTTTTGTCGCCATCGAAGGCATGTCACATCTTGATCCGCTGCCGGAGAATTATTGGTCGCAATTGTCGGAGTTCGTGGAAAGCCTTTCCGATTGATTGGCCGTTCCCTGACGGGAGCACTGGTAAAAGTCGAACCGATTGGTTCGCAGTCTTGTACCGGCAACGCTGACAAGCCAGCCTCGTGCCGGAAGTCTAGGGAGTGGAAGGCTCCGCCCAAGCCTAGTTCAGACGGGAGGGCGCGGCTCCGTCCAAGCCGATTCCATGACAAGCGTAAACCAGCGATGGGGGCGGGCGGAGCCTTCCCCTCCCAAAATCGGCGAACAGCCACGGGAGGGCGCGGCTCCGTCCAAGCCGATTCCGTGACACGCGTAAGCCAGCGACGGGGGCGGGCGGAGCCTTCCCCTCCCAAAATCGGCGAACAGCCAAGGGAGGGCGCGGTTCCGCCCAAGCCGATTCCATGACACGCGTAAACCAGCGACGGGGGCGGACGGAGCCTTCCCCTCCCAAAATTTACGCAGGCGATCTGTTTCCAGCCCGAACGCTACTGCTTTCCAGCCCGAACACTCCTGCAACGCTCCTGCCCGTGATCCTTCTACTGAGTTCCCGCAACGAACAGATCGATACTGGAACGACTCATGATTACTCTCGTGCGGCGAGTTCAAGACCAAGGACATGCTTGCGCTCGTCCGCCGATTGAATTGGCGTTAGTTTGCTACTGAAGTAACGGTTGGCGCGAACCCGAAGAAAACCGATACCCGAGCTTCGATCAAGCTCCGGCTTCATTCGAATTCACCGGAAGCCTATCCCACGACCTTCGTCGATCGACTCTTGGGATAGGCAATCACGCTCGCTTGTC
>CALFWL010000243.1 GCA_937928215.1 uncultured Pirellulaceae bacterium
GGCGACGCCAACAACCGCGATGCTCAAATGCTTGGCTCGTCCCAAGTCGGCTTGAACGGCATCAACTAATTTGACATCCCCGCTTTGAAGCAGCCTCGCTCGCCAGAGCGTGGACCCAGCGAGACGCGGCAGTTCATTGCCAAAGTGGTGCTGTCCATCCATTTGGGACCGAGCAGTTTATCAAAGTCGTCTTTCGTTCCGCGAAAGCAACGTATCACGCAACTTTCGCGAAGCGGAAGGCGACACTTACTTGTTGCATGCTCCTTATTGATTCGCGGGTGCTAAGTTCGTCTTTCGTACTTTCTCCTAATCTCGCTACGCGAAGGCTGTCTTTTTGGGGAATCGTCGACGCTTGCCTCGAAAATGGCAGACCAGAAATCGCCAAAAACGCGAGTATAATCAATTTCTGCGAACGTCGAACTAAGCCGAAACAACGCGAGAGCGATCAAGGTTTTTTGCCAATCAGCCTGAATGATTATCTCGACCCCGTCGACCGCTCTCCGTTTCCTCAAAGATCTAACTTCGTCGGCGTCGTGTCGCCAAGCCAGCCAATGTGAGTCCAACCAGCATGCCTGTTGAAGGCTCCGGAACGGCTGTCGCCGTAAGCGAGCCACGAAGTTCTCCACCATTGAAACTACCGCTGTGAATGTTCAGGTAGAGCTCACCGTTGATCAGATCATCGACCAGATCAAGGTTGTTGGCGAATGAAACCGTTCCAGTGACGCGGCCAGAGGTAGCAGCGTTGGCAATCTCAGTGTTGATGTTGCTGACCGCGCTGTCTGCAAATGAGTTCAGATTAAATACGATCGGACCTGTCTGATTGAATGGGTCTCCAGCGACACTCGGAAGATGCAAATGGATTCCGCTGGCTGCTGCAGTGAAGAGACCTCCGTTGAGTCCCTGAAATTCAAAATCAAAATTCAACAGGTTGGTTTGCTGGTCGAAAACCAGCCCGGCGCCTACTTCACCGCCAATTGCAGTAGACGTTGCGGAAGTCGCAGTATTGGGCCCGACTTCGTTTCCTGGCAGCAGGCCAGTGCCGCCGTTGCCAGCAAAGTCAAATTCGATGGTTTGGCCGACCGCAACCGCTGCAGAGAGCAAGCAAGCGGCCATGGCGACTGCCTGAATGGATGTTGAAATTGTACGGCGCATCAAATTAGCCTCGTTGGATAGTAATAGAGAGTTTCAGAGAGTTTCGAATTCCAGAGAAAGTCGGAAGGCCTTCGCCTCCTCGGCATCCTTCCACAACAGACGACAGTAAACAGGAATTCTTACACATTCTTTTTAACGAATCGTATTTGGTGGAATTGAACCTCATGATCGCGGATGTGGGATGGGGATGTCCGGCTTGCTGTTGAAACTTGGAGCGGTGTCACAGGTTCAACGGTAACGAGTCTGTTCTGAAAAAAGCACCACCGCAAGATTTTGTAATGGACGCCTCAGCTTTCGAACGGTCGCTCAAGAGGCGCCAAAAACTTTGGCAAGTCAGCGTGATCTGAAAACGGCGGAAACCTCTGGGAGCCTCCGTTAACGCAAACCGATCTTGAAGTGGCTGGGCGTCAACCGTGAGATCTGGTGCGACTTGGTGAAAGATTCTGGTCGTTTGTTTGGCCGATTCGAAGGTCGACCGGCGTCACCGAAGGAGTCCGCAACTTCAGGCGAGCCTCGCGACCAACGCAGGGAAGGGAAGGCTCCGTCCGTCCCTCGTCCATCTGCAAACCGCTTGACCGATTCCGTTAGAGCTGAATTCGAGGCACTCAAACCATCGCCTGTCTACCGGTGTGCGCTTTTCAGTCGCAGCATTGTGATTCAATTGGCAAAAAGCTGCCGCCAGCGTTTGCGTTTTTGATTTACGTTTCTGTCCCCCTGAGCAGCTCGCTCGTCAGCGCACGAATTGCTTCCCGCAACCATGAAGTTCCACAGTCTTAACATGGGTGGCCGCAGAATTTGTGCAACCAAGAGAAATAGGTTTCACTTTTCCAATTGTTCTCCAACAATGGAAGCAGTTATCAAGAGCGGATTCGTCAGCGGCGAATCCTTTACCAAAAGAACGATGCTCATCGGAATCGCCGTTTGCCAGGTTGCCAATCTTCTTAGGAGAATCGAACCAAGAGTCGTCAAGAAGAGGTCCAAACCACGCTAGAGAATGACAAAAACGAGAGCCGTGCCAAAACAGGCAGTGCTATTCGTTCCGCCTATCTTTTCTCATCCAAAAAACAGCCGACAGCGTTTGCTATCGGCCATGAAATCTTCACGCGCGGTTCAAAATACTAGCTACGACGACGGCGAGTCACCAACGCCAACCCGCCGATGCCGAGCAAGGCCAGCGAGGTGGGTTCTGGAATGGTTGCCGCATTGGCAAAACCAACGTTGTCATAGAATCTTCCGGAACCATTGAAAGACCCTGATCGCCTCTCGTGCTGGCGGATTGTCATTGTGAACAAAACCGTTGCCTCATGCTACCTAAATTCGTTGATCGGTTTTAGGTGACGAAGTCGCCTGATGTAGCCCAGCGCGGAAGTGCCACTAACCAACCAGTGCTCCTGCATCGAAAAGAGTAAGCTCTCGTCTGCAATGCAACTTGGCATCACTCAAGAAAGAATAACGGCCTGTGCTCAAGACTTCTCGGTGAACGTCAGCCATCAAACTCGATTGGGAAACCGTAAACCCGAACAACCCTCGAAAAACTCACGCACAGGTGTGAAGCCACAAATCCACGAATCGGTAACCGTTATGCCTTTGCGTGATACATTTCACGCTGATATTTTTCTTCCACTCAGGCATTGCCTGCCGATGTCACGGTGGCGCTCATCGAGAAATGTCGCAATTCTTTGCGGAGCCAACCTTTGGCAGACTAGACCGACCCGGCTAACGTCGGACTTGTTGGTCGTTCCCAGCGGTTGCCATTCACAGAACATTAGCAATGTGGATCAAATTTCCGCTTGCCGACTACCGCTTGTTTGCTTGTCGTGCCTCTCGCTGCACGGACGGTAAATCGATGGCCCGCACGGTGACTTCATCCAGCATGGCCTCGCCTAGGCCGGTCAATGAGAACGTAACGGTCATGTCGTTATTCGCTGCAACGGAACGATACAGTGTGAATTCCTGCCACCCTTGGGTGACGGGAATGCGTTCGGTCAGGTCTTCGCCAGCCAATGAATCTGTGATTGTCAGGCCGTCTTGATTGGCAGCGATGGTTTGAGGGATGTTGACCCAGCCATGAATGCGAACCAACTGGCCACCTTTGACCGCAACGGGTGGCGTTGCAATCCATAACGGTGGTGAATCGATCGGGCCGCTGATGTTTGCTCCAGGCTTCAGATCGACCGCTAGACGGCAACCATATCGTCCATCCACCATCGCGTTTTCGGCCAGTTCGACTTTCGTGGTGAACTGAGCATCGTCTAGGCGATGGTTTTCCCAACCTGCAGCCAGCAAGTGTTGAAGATTCTCGAAATCTCCTCCAGCAAGTCCGTTCGGCTTCCAACGAGACTCTTCCAAACGCATTGCCAACTCCCAGTGCAGCGGAATCAAACTACAGTGTGACAGGAAGGGTGACGACGTTTTTGATTGAAACGATCCCAGCGGCGGTGCCATGAACTCGCGGCGCACGAATGCCAGATGCTGGTCGGCCCGCTGCAAATGCTCTAACGCCTGCCGGTTGCTATTCTGCAACGCCAATGAATCGACGACGCGGAAGGTGTTGATCGCCTCGTTTAACGAACTGCTCGCTTCGGGCACGCTGCGCCCCATCAGCGTCATCTGTTTGTCAATCAATTGCATGATCGCCAACCACTGCCGCGAGATATCTGAATGCAAATCGAATAGGCTCTGCTTGCCCTGGCGCTGAAAGGATTGAGTCACCTGATTGACGACTAATGGATCCTGGGTCAACACGATCGCGGTCGAGTACGGACAGGCCGGGACACGGATCAGATTGCCCGCTGGATTGCGCTGATGCGATAGCGGTTGCAGTCCGGTTTCCGTGATCTGCCACGCTCGATCGGTGAACGTGGTGGACGAGTCTTTGAACGAAACCGGAGCCAGCGGAACGTCTCCCGCCCAGAACTGTTCATGGTGTGTTGGCCGCTGAACCAATAGCAACCTTGACCGGTTTGTTTGCAGAGCCGTTACTTCAAGCGAATCGTCACCAAGCGGCAACTCGCCCAGAACCGCTCCGCCGACTGCCCACGGCTCGATCACGTCCAAGTGACCATTGAGCCACTCAAGCGTCATCGCGCGAAGTTGAGTGGCAGGGTCCGGCGCGTCCAGCCGCGAACGTGAGGTGAATCGCAAACCACGAGCGCCGCCCGCCAACGCTTCGTAAGTCAGAAACTTCAGCTGTTGGGGCTCGATGGGCGTCGGCGGCAACTGACTGGAGATCGCTGAAATCTGATCGAGCTGGACCTGTGAAAGTTGAGTCTGGATGTCTACCCAGACCGGTTTGCTGTTCGCAATTGACTGGCTGCGTTCGGTGATCCAATCGCTGTAACGGCTGGCGATAAAGCTGGTGCCGAGTGGCTGTAGCCCGACCGACAGGATATCGGCCGTTTGAGAGATCATATTCCAATGCGAGCTGGCATTGGCGACGATCGGACGACCTTCGCGTTGGTCCGACTGGCGGATTTCGCGAACTTTCTGTTGGATCGTTCCCAGATTTCGTCCGGTCAGGTTTCGACCCACCGACCAAGCGAGGACTCGATCATATCGAAACGAAATCGATGTCAGGCCAATCGATGTGGGTGGCGGACACACGATCCACATTCCCAGCCGCCGCGCTTCTTCCAATTGGGCGTCCGTCGCGGTCTGTCGCAGTTCGACCGTGTTGAAGCCGATTGCATTGAGAAAATCAAATGGCTCGCCATGGTGTTCAATGACGCGAGGGAAAAACGGTTTCTTTTTGACCAGCAGCACCGTGCCATCACGAACGACCAAGGAGGGTTGTTTCTCGACCGTTCGATTCAGGCTGGCCAGCGCGACGGTGGGCGAATCCGGATTCTGTGGTTGGATCGTTCCGCGAATTCTAACGTGTTCGGCAATTTTTTTGGCATCGACGGTACCGTCGACTTTCAAGTCGTCAACCTGAACAATCGTTCTTCCTGCACCGCAATGCAGATTCAAGACAATCTGATCAACGTACGCGTCGCGAGCCGAAACGTCCGGTCCGAACTGCCGGCGCAACATCCAAAGCTGTTCCTTGAGCTGAGCCTGTAGGTTGTAAGACTTGCCGTCAAATGCGAGCGTCTGCCACGTTGCCGTTCGGTCGTAAGCAGGGCCAAGTAACATCGTTTTCATCGGTCCGCTACCGTCCTGAGCGGGAACATGCGGCAGCACGACCTGCACCCACAATTGGACTCCCGCGCGCGAGGCTTTGATTCGAACGGATGGCCTCAGTTCAGAAATCACAAACGCAGGTGCGACGGGATGGGCGACCATTAGCCGTGTACCCGGCCCGCAATCGAATTCGATCTTCTCAAAACGATTTTTCAGTTCAACTTCGTTGGCGCGAGTCTGCTTCCACTTCTGTAGAGGTACGTTGCAATCCGCCTCTTTTCGCTGCCACGTTGGTTTGGATGATTCAAAGGGTTCATGAAACTGAGCCAACGCGTTGGTCGGCATCAGGGCGCTGCAAACCAATATCAACAGACGCACGATACCCCGTCGCAGCGCCGTTTGATGTGGCGCTGCCAATCGGTGGATCTGAATTTGAGTCAAAGGCTTCATTTCGTGTGGCGTTGGAGCATCACGGCAGGCATCGCGTTGACTGGGCGAACCATTCGAGCGAAATGACGTTTCATAATTGCAACGCGCGCCGTTGGGCCGCCGGAGGACTGGTTCAGACGGCTTTTATCAGTATTCCCTACAGCTTGCCAGATCATTCGGTGTTGACGGTTTGCAACGTGGTGAATTTTGGCAAAATGGGTCGTTTTCGCGCTAAAGGTCTGCTAGCAAAGCATTTGCGAAGGAGACACGCGCGATTCCGCTCCTTTGGCCCCGTTTCTGCGTAAGAGTCGGACATCGCAGTTAAAGCAACTCGACGACTTACCTTTATTGATTGACTCAGGACAAACCATGGATTTGAAATCAAACCGGCCCGCGAAAGTTGACTCCGATCAGCTTCCAATTGATTTGAACGATTTGATTTCGGCGGTCAACGAATTGCCTGCCGAGCATCGGGAACAGCTTCAACGGCCTCTCGATCGCGTGGTTGAATACACTCGCCGCCGCCGCCGCATTCTCAACCTGATTCAGGAAGCGTTAAGCCAGCTGCGAATGGATATGAAGTACCTGATGTTCGATCTGGAAGCGACTCGCCGTGAGCGAGATGCCTACAAGAATTCGCTTGAGGGTGAGCTGTGAATCAGAGGAGTGTCTCGCAGAACAACTTGAACTACCGACGGCGCTGATCACTCCTCCGATGACGATCCTCTTGGCTGGAAAAGCATTCAACTTCTTCGCTCAATCCCTTCTCACAAACGCTCGACCCGCCTGACAAGCAAGTTTTCTCGACATCAGTTGCTGCGGTATGATCGTCGGATCGCTTGCGGACACGAAGCCAGCTCTCGCTTGATGGGCTGGCTTTTTTACATTTTCGACAAACCAAGGACCTGATTGTCGCTGCCGATCCATCTGCGATTCGATCAATCCGATCCGATAAATTTCATACTCAAGTTTATGGGATGACGGGTAATCCGTTGAGACGCCCACCGGATTCGAATAAGATGAAATCCGGGCCCTTCGAGCCACACCCACGATCTCAGCCAGGACATCATGAGCGAAGTTTCAGCAGAACAGTTAGGCAAACGTGCTCATGAATGCGGTTTGTTATCCGTCAATCAGGTACAGCTGGCACTCAATGAGGCCGGTGGTCCGGATGTCGCGACCTACGAAGACTTCATCAGCGTATTGATGCAGAAGGAGTTGCTGACCAACTGGCAGATCGAACGCCTGACCAAGGGCGAGATCTTGGGTTACTTCTTTGGCAAGTGGAAGATTCTGTACTTCATTGGAGCCGGCACGTTCGCCCGCGTTTATCGCGCGGTGCATACAGAAACCAAGGACGTGAAAGCAGTCAAGGTGCTACGTGTTCGCCACAGCAACGACGACGAAACGCGTGAGCAGTTCATGCGTGAGGCCAACATGGTCAAGACGCTGCGGCACCCGAACATCACTCCGATCTACGAAGTCGAGCAGTACAAAGGTCGGATCTACATGGTGATGGATTTTGTCGAAGGCCAGAATCTGCGCGACTACTTCAAAGCCCATCGCAAGATTCCCTACAAACGTTCGTTGGCAATTGCTCGCGATATTGCGGCAGGGCTGGCGTATGCTTTCGAGCGAAATATCACGCATCGCGACCTGAAGCTGTCGAACGTTTTGCTGTCTGCCAAGGGGCAGGCAAAGCTGGTCGATTTCGGCTTGGCGGTAGGAGGCGACGATGCTGACAAAACTGGCGGCAAGATGCCTCGCAGTATCGACTACGCGACGCTGGAGAAAGTTTCCGGAGCCAAACGAGACGATAAACGCAGCGACCTGTTTTTTTTGGGTTGCATGTTATACGAGATGGTCACTGGAGAGCCTCCGCTTGAGGAAACTCGTGAACGAATGCGCCGCATGTCAGCCCAACGCTTTACGGAGATCGTTCCCATCACGGTCCATGAGCCGGACTTGCCCGAACGATTGGTGATTTTTGTCAATCGACTGATGGAACTGGATCCGAATAAGCGTATCCAGACGCCTGCGCTGGCTCAGCAGGAAGCAGAAGCCGTGATCGAATCGATCAATTCGGGGAACATTAAAAAGTATAACGCGGAGCAATCCGAAAAAGCAGCTGCCGAGTATGAGCAGCAAATGTTACTCAAGGAAGAAGGGCGAGGGCTTACGATCATGTTGATCGAATCCAACACCAAACTTCAGGACGTGCTTCGTGACAAGCTGAAAGGGCTGGGCTATCGCGTTCTAATTACCAATGATCCCGGTCGAGGCCTCGACCGATTCATGGACATGGGTACCGGCGACGACGAAGAAACGGTCAACGGTTGCGTCATTTTCGGCTGCGTCGGCCTGGGCCGCGAGGCGATGCAGGCTTGCTATAATTTCGCAGTTGATTCAGAAACGAAGCACGTCCCCTCACTGATGATCGTGACAGAAAAACTGAAGCGACATGTCAATCATGACCTGATCGGAGATCGCCACCAAGTCCTCGCGATGCCCGTCAAGTTCGCTCACGTACAGAAAGCACTCAGGAAGCTGCTTGGTATCAAGTTACCCAGTGCGTAAAAAGTTGCTCAATGCATAGAGTTGCAATCGCGAGGGTTTGTAGCGTTGGCGGGCTTCTTTCGGTGGCGGGACGACGCATGCCAAGTTGGAAAGCTGTTACCGCTTGCCCTAATCGCTAATCCGACTGCCGATATTCCGGTCGCCACTGCAGTCGCTTCGATCCGCCTATATCCCGCTTCGCCCCTATTGCTTGATCGCAAAAGACGAAAGCAACGTCAGAACTCCCAGCCCGGCCAGCCCCAGCAACCCGTAGGCAAAATTCTTCAAGATCGCTGACTGCTTGTTGTACCGGGCGTACGTGGGCTCGGCCCATTCGCCTAAGCCTTCCTCGAAATTTCGGCTCGGATCGTGCCAGATGTCCCAGAGCACGACCGGCGAGCATTGATCTAAATCTTGATCGATCAGACTGATGTGACCTTCGACATCGGCAGGAGTGAACAGCGATTGGCTGTATGAATAAAGGGAGACTCCGGCGATGCCTGCCACCACTGCGGTAACTAGGCCAAGCACGAAGACGTAACGTTTCCATCCAATGGTTCCGTTGGTCGTCGCAGTTGGTGTGGTTGAAGATCCCTCGCTCACGGGCAACTGCTTGAGGGTGCCGAGCTTGGGAGCATTAGTGGCATTGCTGCACTCGGGGCATTCCAGCGGCTGTCCTGCTTGGCTGGTGGTCAACGAAAACTGATGTTCGCAATTGGGACAAGGCAGCAGGTAATGAATCGGCATGATAGGTGGTGCGGCGTTTCGTGAATTAACGATCGGTCCAATTCAGCGTCTGACGTGATAGCGGAAGGCTGGCGGATTGCCGAAAGCCATCAAGCCGAAGTTTTGCCGACCCGAAGCGAACCATACGGTTCAAATTCGGGCAAACTGCTCTCGCGTCGGGTCTCAGAAGCGAATTCTGGATCACGTCCAGCCAAGACTGCCGTGTCAGCAGCATTCGCCTCTGTCGTGAACACAATAATGTCCAATGAAAGTACCAGCAGTTTACTCTCAATAGTTTATCTGAGTCACCCGGTGGCTTTCCCGAACCGGGCTCGATTACGCCCGACGCTGCGGGATGACGAGAACCCCGGTGATTACAAGCTCCGATGGGAAGAACTCATGCCAGCCGTTAGATCGATGTTCTGTTGTGCAGCAACCCCTTGAGTCGGATCGCGGTTCAATCGTTCGACTCAGAGCAATTCCAGTGCCAGTCCGTCCACTGTAAATCGCTTTTTCGGCAGCCCCTCCGTAGTCCCGATTTTCCACTTCAACCATCATAAATACGAGGCGAAACGGATTTTCTGGCTGGACCGAGACGGTTTGCGGGTTAAAATTCGATTCAGTCGCGTTCAACACTCACGCTGTATCCACAGTCCAACCCGAAAGCCAGCGGACAGATTGGTCCGCCGCACGCTCTCGCCTTACTATTGAGCCTTGTTTGAAGCGATGCTGAAGATGCTGATTGAGACGTCAGCAACAGGATGTAAATTTCCTCGGAAGGCGATTTTGACTTCGTGACAGGGCTGTTGGAGCGAAGTCCACGGAAGACGGCAGGGTAGACTTCATACGCGGTTGGAACGCTTCCTCACATGCTGGAGTGCGTTCATGCTTTCGCAAGTTGTTTCCGTGTCGGTTCAAGTGCGCGGCACGGAGGTTTTGCTGGCATTTCACCATAAGTCGATCAGTTTTCTGCGACTTCGTGAACGGTCAGGCGGGTTTGAACGTATAAGCCCGTGCATCACGCGAACGATGCACAAGTAATCTACACGGGGGTGTTGTGTTGGTTGCGGTTTGGGCAGATGACGGCGGAGGAGAAAGACGGGATGAAACTTTCCAAGCGATACCGGGTAACAATTACGTTTCCAGTACGCTGGTCGGTGCACTCCATCTCACTTTCCGCCACAGAACGAGTTCGCTAACTGTAATATTCTTCCAAATTAATGCTGCTGCTGTAGACTGACGTATGCGGTGGTAGAGTTTGGTCACTAGTTTTTACCAATCGATTATTGGCGTAGGAGTATCAAGGTTGTACGACACATTGCTCGAAGATTTTGATAGTGAAACAACACGGACACGAGTAACCCCTCAGGGGTTTGAGGATGTCGTGGCCGGGGGTGCAGAGGTCGCACCGACCGATGATTCAAACGAAGGCGTCGCCGCCAGCACGACAGAATCGAAAACTCCTGACCCTGAAGCAGAAGAAGAGATTCAGGCTGGAGTCGATGAGTCTGAATCGTGGTCCGACGACCCGGTGCGAATGTACCTGACTCAGATGGGAGAGATTCCGCTGCTGACTCGGCAGGAGGAAATTACTCTCGCCAAAGACATCGAAGACACTCGCCGCGCGTTTCGAACGCACTTGCTGGAGTGTGACTATGTCATCAAGGTTGCGTTCAAGACACTTGTTCGCGTCCACCATGGCGAGCTGCCGTTTGACCGGACGGTGCAAGTTTCGGTGACCGATCGATTGGAAAAAGAACAGATCCTTGGACGTATTCCACACAATCTGGAAACACTGTCCGTTCTGCTCAAACGGAATCGACGTGACTTCCTGCTGGCGTATTCGAAGTCAGCATCTAAGACGAAGCGCAAACGAGCTTGGCAAGATTTGTCTCGCCGTCGCCGCCGCGCCGTCCGATTAATCGAAGAACTCGGTTTGCGTACTCAGCGAATCGAGTCATTGATCCGAGTAGTCGAAGATTTCAGCACTCGTGTTGACAAGCTGTCTGCCAAGATTCAAAAGCACAAAAAGGCCGGCAAGCCGTCCTCCGCACGCGAGCCTTGGATTGCGGAAATGCGGCGTATTTTGCTGGCGGTTCAAGAATCGCCACAAAGTTTGCGTCAGCGAGTCAAAACGCTGCGAACGACGTACACCAAGTACCAAAAAGCCAAGCGTGAATTGTCCGAGGGTAACTTGCGTCTGGTGGTTTCGATCGCCAAGAAGTATCGCAACCGTGGACTGAGCTTCTTGGACTTGATTCAGGAAGGTAACGCAGGCTTGATGCGAGCGGTCGATAAATTTGAGTACCGTCGCGGGTTCAAGTTCTGCACTTACGCCACGTGGTGGATTCGCCAAGCGATCACTCGAGCAGTTGCGGATCAGAGCCGTACCATTCGTATTCCGGTTCACATGGTCGAAACGATGTCTCGTGTGCGTACTGTTTCTCGCCAATTGTTGCAGGAACTCGGTCGCGAGCCTTCCTTGGAAGAAGTCGCCAAGCGTAGCGAAACGACCGTTGATGAAGCTCGTCGCGTGTTGGCGATGAGCCGTTATCCGATCAGCCTAGATCGTCCAGTGGGCAACAGTGAGGACAGCCACTTTGGTGATTTACTTCCCGATGGTGAAGCGGAAAACCCTTCGATCGGTGCCGCTCAGGAGATGCTTCGCGGTCGCATTCAAGACGTGCTGAAGACGCTCAGTTATCGTGAACGCGAAATCATCAAGCTCCGCTATGGACTGGGCGATGGGTACAGCTATACGCTGGAGGAAGTCGGTCACATCTTCAAAGTGACCCGCGAGCGTATTCGTCAGATTGAAGCCAAGGCTGTCCGCAAATTGCAACAACCAAGCCGCAGCCAAGAACTGGTCGGATTTCTGGATTAACCCCGCAAACATGCCTGCGGATTCCAGCCGCAGTCGCACGAACGAGAAGAAGCGGATCACGCCGCGTCATTTGACGCGGCTTTTTCGTGCGCGCAACCGAGCGGCCATTCAATCGTCACAAAGCGCTAGCGCTTTGCGATCATCAAAAAACTCGGGCCGGAAAAAACTCGGGCTGGGAGAACGCAATCCATCGGGCGACAACCATTTACGCAGCCGTCAAACCCGAACACTTTAATGTAATGGTGTAGCAAATTGCTAGAACCAAGCATGACGAACAACAAGCATGACGAACGAAACCGGATCTTCAGCCTTTGTCAGATCTGAACGGGTACTTCAGCTGCTTCCAGAACCCCTTCGGGACCGGGTGGCCGTCGATACCGTAGCCTTCGGGCCAACGATCTTCAGGCATGTGAAACGTGCCAAAAACCATATCAATGACGGGAAAGTGGATCGCGAAATTCTTGTCGATCGCTTCTTCTTCAATACCATGATGCCAATGATGGAAACGGGGCGTCGCGATGAGGTATTGCAAGAAACCAAACGGAATTCGGATATTCGCGTGAATGAATACCGACAACAGGTAGACGAAAAACACGTACGCATAGAGCGGTGCTTCCGCAAAGCCCAAGACGTACATGGGCAAAGTTGTGAATGATCTCATCAGGATGACTTCGGCCACGTGCATGCGTGATCCCGCCAGCCAATCCATCGCCTGAGCGGAGTGATGGACGGCGTGAAACTTCCATAACGATGGAACCTTATGAAAGGTCCGGTGAAAACCATACTGAGCCAAGTCCGTAAGGAACATGATCTCAAGGAACTGAATGAAGAACGGTTGACTGGCAATCGTGTCGCGAACACTGGATGCCCATTCCGTCGTCGCCAAGACGGTCAACGAAGGAGCCAACGAGAGATATGTCAGAGACTGGACGAATAGCGTGCTGATAAAGAAATACAGTAAATCCTCCCGCCATTCGTACCGGAGAATCGGTTGATCGACTCTTTTTAGCAGTCTTTCGATAGGAATGAACAACACTCCTAAAAAAATCAAGTTCAACAGGAAGAAATCCAACCCCAGATAGACGTCGCTGGTCAATTCAAGTTTTGATGTTGCCTTCGACCCTCCCATCAGCGTCGCGATCAACACGAGTGTGATGGTGGTGAAACCGAGAACTTTCTGCTGACGAAGTAAGGTGCTGACGATCCCTAGGAAAAACGCTCCGACTAAAATCAGCGACAACAGCACTCGGATCATCTGTTCGTAATTCGAATAGAACTGCCTGGCATCTTGGACGGTCAGCCACTCGGGATACCAAAAACACAACACGATCGCCAACCCGGCCACCGCAAGTGCCAAGCCCAAAAAACCGCTGATCCATCCGCTGCCAAAGCGTCGGTCTGGAGAATCAACTTCACGCATAACAGATTTCATCTGGGCCTCGAGTTCAGTCAACCTGAATCTTCAACGTCAGGGGTTTTGTGGTTATTGAGACATTAAGGGCATGGAGCTTCATTTTAGACATGCCTTGAAACCGACACCATCACGGAAACAACTTAGCACTCGCGAATCAATAAGTTGCCGGATGAACATGATTCAGCACCGATTTTACGGGATCGAAATCAAATCTAGCAGTTATTGTTGGGCAAGTGCTTATTCCGCCTGGTCCACCAACCGTGACAATTCTTCGTTGGTTTCAAAGGCAGCCAATCGCGCATCTCTCGAATTGGGATCGGCCAAGGAAACCCATCCGTACAAACTGACGGCCTCGCGGTAGGCATCGATCGCTTGCTGTGGCTGATCGATCAGCTGATAAATGTTGCCCATGCGACGGTACGCGCGGGCGAGTTCGGCTGCAAGGTCAACGTTGTCGGCATTTTGTTCCGCGAACTGGTGATAGAGGCCCAACAGTTTCTGTAGGAACGCTGCGTCGGCTTCCGTCAATGACATTTCTAAATCCGTCAGATCGTTGAAGCCATCGGTCTCCCACGCGTCGGCATCCCCCGCGCCTTGAGTGATCATCTGTCGAAACATTTCGTCAAACACTTCCATCGAGATCGCGACGTTTGCTTCGGCGCGGGCAAACTCCTCGGCGGTTTTCATTTCATTGTCGACGGCTCGATCGAGTGCCTCAGCGGTTGCGGTCTGTTGTTCATGCAGTCGCTGGGTCTGCTGTTGGAGTTTGCCCAATGCTTCGTGGGTCGACCAATAACCGATCGACGTTGCGATCGCGACCAACGTCAACAGTACTAGGCTCAGGCCAGACAGCCCTGCGGCCAACGGGTTCGCTCTCGCCCACCGTTGAGCGTGCTGCCATGTCGACGCACGGCGCGCAGAAATGGCTCGTCCCTCGGCGAACGCAAGCAGATCGTCTCGAAAGGCCCCCGCGTCGGCATATCGCGATTCCGGTTCGCGTGAGATGGCTTTTTCGATGACTGTCGAAAGGTCGATCGGTATCTTCGAATCGATTTTGCGAAGGTCGGTTGGACGCGAGTTCGTGATGTTGCCCAGAACCTCGGCAGGATTGCCTCCGGCAAACGCGGGTTGCGACGTGATCACTTCGTAAAGCGTCAGCCCAAGACAGTAAACCTCACTTCGCGCGTTGTACTGGCCTTTAAGCGACTCCGGCGCGAGGTACTGAGGCGTCCCAATCAGGTCTCCGGTCTTGGTTAGATGCACGTCGCTACCCGAGTGTTTTGCCAGACCGAAATCGGTGATCCTAGGGATCCCGTCGTCGCCGATCAAAAAATTCGAAGGTTTCAGGTCTCGATGCAAGACACCCTGTCGGTGGGCATACGCCAACGCGTCGGCAAGACTGGACCCCACCCTTGCCGCCCACCGGTAATGGGAACCATCGGGTCGAGCTGAATCTGATGAGCGACTTGAATTTGATGAGGGACTTGAATTTGATGAGGCGCGTTCGCGAATCAATTCGTCCAGCCCTCGTCCTGCCACAAAATCCATCACGTAGTAGTGAAACGAATCGTTTTGTCCGACACCGAACACGCCGACGATGTTCGTGTGATGCAGTCGTGCGGCAGCCTGAGCTTCGCTGCGGAATCGGTCGACTCGATCGTCAGACGTTGCCAGCGAAGGCGGCAGAACCTTGATCGCGACCGACCGACCCAGCGTTTGGTGGTTGCCTAAATAGACAACGCCCATTCCTCCTCGCCCCAATTCGGATAACACATCGTACTCGCCAATCGTCTCGGGCATCGGGAACTGGATACGATCGAGGGTCTGCGATGGGCCAGTTGAGCCAGCTGATGTTGATTTCAATCGTTCGATCATCGCGACCGAACCAAGCAGTTCCGCCAGTTCCTCGTGAAGCTGGGGATACTGTTGCTGAAAGTCGGCAACCTGAGGTTGCAAGCCATCTCGCATCTGTTGCGTGAACTTATTAACGATCGAATCGAGCAGTCGATCCGACGAATCTTCAGGCGCAAGACCTTCAGGCGCATCATCGGAAGCATTCGAATTACTGGCCGGTCGGTTCATCAAACTGCTGTGCCTCTTTCATGATTTCACCCACTCGTTTGAGTGCTCGCAGATATCGTTTGCTGGCTGCTGACGGTTGCAGGTCAAGCACCTTCGCAGTTTCAACGTTGGATAGTTCTTCAAAGTGCCGCAATGCAATGATTTCGCGATCGGTTTCGTTCATTTCATCCAAGGCACGTTTCAGAAACTCCAATTGTTCTTCACGTTGAACGACCAGACTTGGGGACGTAATTTGCGCTGCCAAATGATGAGCAAGACACATTGAGGTCTGACCACCTTGGTTTTGAGCCGGCGCGAGATTGACTTCCATGCGCGCGTCTCGCTTGGCCGCGTCCAGATGAAACCGATGAAGCTCGTGCAGCTTTTGTTGGATTTCCAGTCTTAACCAAACGAAAAATGGCAGATCCGGCTGCTCCAAAAAATGATTGATTCTTTTGGCCGCTCGGACATAGGTATCCTGAATCACGTCGGATTCGGACACGCGTGAATGCAGCCGGCGATCCAGTCGAAAGCGAACGATCTGCTTCAGTCGGGCTCGCGTGATCGAAAAATACTCGGCCAACGCCTGATCGCCATTCTCCCGCAACGCATGATTGATCGCGGATTCATCGGGTAATTCGTTTTGACGGGTCGGGTCAGTCATGATGGCATTATAAGTCGTTGGGCGTGCCAGCATCCGTTGAATGCGGCGAGACGCGTGCTTTTTAATCAGTTCTTCAAACCGTTTTGTGGGCAAACCATTCGATTTTTTTCAGAAACAAGGCCAGTCACAAAAGATAAACGAGGACATGTTCTCACTCAATTTATTCCGCCGTCGGCTTCTCGGGTCGAGCCTCGGCCAGCCACTGGTCAGTGCTTTGAGGGTCAACGCTGCGGCACATGTCTTCCAGCTGATTCGCGATGTCGGCCAAATCGTCTCGCCAAACGTCGTGATCGACATCCGGTGGACAGAGTTCGACCATCTCATCAAGTAACAGCACCAGTCGCAGCAGATGACGGAAAACGATGCCCTCTTGTTTTTGAAGCTTGTTGCTGGTGATGTACTTGTTGAAGTCGGTACCGTATTGCATTGCCTCGCCTGCGACCCAAACCGGAGTGACTCGCACATCGTGCACGTCCGGGAAGTCATGCTGGAACAGCCGCTGTAACTTGTAGGGCAGCGTCAGAATCGGAACCCAATCGTCGTCAAAGTAGCGGCGATCTTCTTCCTCGTCTTCGTCTTTGCCATACAGTTCTTCCGCCGTTGCGAGCCCCAGTTTCAGCAGCTGTGAATCAAGCCGCGTTGTTTGAAGTGGTCCGGGTGGCAGGTACTCGGGCAGCGGAATACGAATCGCTTTGCCCAGTGATCGAGACAATTCCAAAATGCTCTCGAACGCCATCACTCGCTCGTTGCGATCGGCGATTCCTAGGTGCTTCATCAGAAAGACGGCATACAGCGGATGGACGCCTCGCAGCAGCAACAAGTCGTCCATTGCTTCGGTTGGCGTTGCCGTGACGGGTTTGTACGGAGGTTTTTCATCCTCCGGTTGGGCAGCTGGGTTCTGTGAAGGTTTGTTCCCGGAACGAGAATTCTCGGGCGGCAATTTTTTCACCGTTTTGCGTTGCCCCAAATCAAGTGATGCCGTGCCGAGCGTCAGCGAGGGTGAGGAAGGCTCGTCCCGCAATGGAAGGGAGGGCGAGGCTCCGCGCGAGCTTGGGTGGGAGGACCGGGCAGAAACCGAGGATGGGTCGGACGGAGCCTTCCCCTCCCTGTCGTCCCGCAATGGAAGGGAGGGTGAGGCTCCGCCCGAGCTTGAGTGGGACTGGGCAGGAACTGAGGCCGGGTCGGACGGAGCCTTCCCCTCCCCATCGTCCCGCAATGGAAGGGAGGGCGAGGCTCCGCCCGAGCTTGAGTGGGCGGACTGGGCAGGAACCGAGGATGGGTCGGACGGAGCCTTCTCCTCCCCGTCGTCCCGCGCGGTTGGACTCGATGAGTCAGATTCATCTGGATCTGGCGGGCTGGAAACCTGTCCCACAAGGTCGACGGGTGGTTTGGGATCAAGCGTGACATAGCCGCCTCGCCAGAGCGTAATCAATTGCCGGTTGAGTATTTTCTGAGCCGACTCTTGATCCTTTGGCTTTAACAACCGACCGGCAATCAGCTTGCGAATTCGTTCGACTTCCGACGACGCATCCAGCATGTAAACCAGCAGCCGCCACGGCAACGGCCCGCGACTGGCTAGATCCGCAGAGGGAGCCGCTATCAACTGATCAAACTGTTGCTGAGTCCAGTACTGCTGGCCCTCGCGCCGTTTGGGTTGCTTCTTCTTGAGTGCCTTCTTTGCCTTTCGAAGACCGGGATCCTTGGTGTCTTCCGGAATCTGATCAAACTTTTCCTTCCAACGCAGGATCTTCACATCGTCCTCGTGAGGTAACGCGAACACGTGCCCCTGATCATCAAACTGTGGCCGCCCGGCTCGACCAAACATCTGATGAGCCGAAGCAACGGGAATCGTTTTCATCTTCCCACGAGGCCCTTTAATCAATGTCGGCAGCACGACACTGCGAGCAGGCAGGTTCAATCCCGCCGCCAACGTTTCCGTGCAGACGCACACGCTGAGCAGTTTCTCGATGAACAGTTGCTCAACAATCTGGCGATACCGAGGCAACACCCCCGCGTGGTGAACACCAATGCCTCGGATCAGAACTTGTTTCAGTTTCGGGCCGACGCCCTGAGACCAATCGTATGCGTCCAGTCGCGCGGACAAACGTTTCTGCTGGTCCGAGTCGACACATTTTTTGCCTTTGAGCATCTCCGCCATCGTCCAACATTGTTCGCGGTTGAAACAAAACAACAGCGCGGGCGTGTAGCGGCTTTCCTCCGTACCCTGCACCATCTTCTCGATCTGGTCGGGCAAGATTTCGTCTTCGATCCAATGATAGGTCAGTGGCACTTTGCGTTCCGTGCCTTCGACCAATTTCAGCCGACGATCATGAACTCGCGTCAGCCATTGCACGAACTCCATGCTGTTGCCGACCGTTGCAGAAAGCAGCAGCGTTTTGACCTCTTTGGGCAGCAGCCCAAGGCTAAACTCCCACACGATCCCTCGTTCCGGATCGTTGAAACTGTGGAACTCGTCCATCACGACCGCCCAAACATCGCGGAAGTCAAACGCTTCGGTGTGTAATAATCGATTGAGCAGGATCTCTGCCACGACGACCAGAATCTTGGCGTGAGGATTTACCTTTCGATTGCCCGTCACCAAGCCGACATCGTCCGCGCGGAATCCCCACTGGACGGCTTTCTCTTGGAGCTCGCGAAACTTCTGATCCGTCAGCGCGATCAGCGGCGTGGTGTAGTAGGCCTGTTTCCCCAATTGCAAGGCTTCAAACAATGCGGCTTCGGCGATCAGCGTTTTTCCGGTCCCGGTTGGCGCACAAACCAGCACGCCTTGTTCGTTTTCGAACCACGCAAAGAGCGCTTCCTCCTGAACTGGATACGGATCGAAGTCCAACAGATCAAAATACTGTTGAGCAATTTCTTCTCGCCGTGTTTGTAAATCTTTCAAAATCGTCCCGACGTCGATGTCAAAGTTTGCGGCTTGGGCGGATTCAAGTGGTTTCAGCCGACCAATGTAACGTGCCAGCATATTGCTTGCAGCCAGTTTTGAGCGATTTGTAGTTTTTTGGCTCGTTCGCTGGAACCTGGCACTCGGCTTGCTCGTAGAGCACAAATATCACGATGTCGGACACGAACAACAAAGGAGTGGATCATGTCACGAAAGAACCGCAAAACGAAATCACCCAGTCGCCGGACTCGCCGGAGGAAACGATCGAAACTGGTGGCGGCCTTGGTGATCGAGGTCATCGCAGCCGTCGCGCTTTTCGGAGCGTACCGGTTCGCTCAGGACGTTCGCGCGTCCCAAGCTTCTCAACAAGGTAGTCAGCCCGAGCAAATGCAAACGGATCCGGCACCGTCACCCGCCAGATGGGCGAGATTTGCGTCGGCTCCCACGCCGGTGGAATCTTCAGATCCAACGCCCGTGTTTCGAGTATCAAGGCTGATCGGCTTTGCGCCTGAAGGCTCGTAAGCGACGTTGGGGTTGATTAAGATACTATTCCGCAGGCCGCGCCGCCGGTCTGATTTGTCTCGAAAGTTTATCTTGCTTTTGTTTGCCGGAATCGAAGATGTCTGACTGCCCCCGCTGCCAACTGCCCATGAACGACGAGGTGTACGAAGGTGAAAACATCGCATTCTGTAGCTCGTGCTGGGGTCATTGGGTCGCCCCATCCTCGTTCAAGAAGATTCTCGAATCCGAAGTGTATTCGTTCACGAAGTCAGACAAGGAATCGATCATCAAGCGATGGTCAGGCAATAACAGCACCATGATGCGAACATCGGCTGACATCGATTGCCCTGATTGCGACAAGACGATGAAGCAGATTCCGTTCGCCAAGGGTTGCGGGGTCGTCGTCGACAGCTGCAACGAACACGGCATCTGGTTGGACGGCGG
>CALFWL010000244.1 GCA_937928215.1 uncultured Pirellulaceae bacterium
CGCAGCAACATCAGCCCTTCGTCGGCGGCCAACAATTGTTGCTGTTCTGCTTCGGTCAGACTTTCCCCACCGAGCGCCAATTCAACGGAAAAGTCCAACAGAGAATCCGTGCCAACTCCGCTGGGCTTACCATCGCCAAGCTTAATGCGCACCTCGGCGCGGGACGAGCTACGGGCGCGCCACCAGTTTGGTACGCGCACCACGAGGCCAGCCTGTTCCATGACGGGTACATCGCTCAGAAACTGGTGGGCTTGCGAAACGGTCAAAGCCTGCGGCCGAAACAAGTCGCGCGAATCCAACCACGATCGTATCAACGCGCTGGACTGCGACGCTAAGCTGACTGGCTTGAGCAATTCCGCCAGCTTGGCTTGCTGCTTTTCGCTGGCGAATTGCTGGAGTGCGTCGGCCAATGGTAGATGTTGGACTTTTGCCTTTTTCGAAAGCCGGTTAGTGAAGGTAGCCAGAAACGCAAACGGTCGCGATTCATCCTTCTTGTTTTCCGCCAGATGAAAGGTGACTCTTCCCAGCGGTTGCCAATCGGGATCGATTGCTTGCAACAATTTGTTAAGGCCGTCGGAGCTGGCTAAGCACTCATCATGTACGGCACTGAGCAAATCCAGCCAGAGGTTTGAGAGCACATCGGGAGTCAGGTATTCCAGCCCACTCATCGGAGGTGCCTGCGAGACAATGACGGACAACTCAAATGAGTCAGGCGGAGGGACCAGCTTTTGCAGGCTCGCCCGCGTCATTTCTTTTGCAAATCGCTCGCGCGCGGCATCGTCGAGGCCGCCCAGGGCCTGACCGACCCGCTTGGCAAACGCTTTCCAGAAGGTAAATTCTACGGGCCATTCGGTAGGCACTTCCGTCTTTGCCAGCAGCAGCAGGCCCTCGGCTGAAGATTGGGTAAATGCCTTGGCCAGTTTGGTGTGCAAGCCGGCCGTCTTTGGTTGGTCAACTGCCACGTTCGATGGAGCGTGTACCGGGTAGAAATAAATCCTTCCGTGTGGAGAAAGTTTCAACTGTCGCGTGGTGGAATGGATCGAGTTAGCGTCGTCGGATCGAGTCGCGGTTGGAGGCATGTGTTCAATAGCCGTCGTTAACGAAATGGAAAATCCTGTACAATCTTATTGGATCAGAGTGTTTTGAAATAGCGTTGGGAACGGCAACATGCGGTATGGATGGAGAACTTATGTTCCAGTCGGACAGAAATTAAGTAAAGCCCGCAAGCTGGCCGCCAAGGTTGCGAAAAAACAAAAGCGCGCGACTCAGCCGATTGCGATTACGGGGCGAACGATTGCCAAATCTTTCTGGGGCAAAGCCTGGTGCGATCATCTGGAATCGCTCAGCGATTACGCCAACCGGTTGCCTCGCGGCAGAACCTATGTCCGCAATGGATCGGTTGTCGATCTGGTCATCCAGCCCGGAGTTGTCAACGCCATCGTCGCGGGATCTGCGCCTTACAAAGTTGCGATATCGGTCAAGAAGCTGGATAAGAAGTCGTGGAGTGACATCAAACGGGATTGCTCTTCGTCGATCGACTCCTTAATTGACTTACTCGGTGGGCGTTTATCAGATGGGGTAATGCAAAGGCTGATTGACGCGAAGTCGGGTTGCTTTCCTGCGGCCAGACAGATTTCGATGAGTTGCAGTTGCCCGGATTGGTCAGCGTGCTGTAAACATATCGCCGCAACGATGTACGCGATCGGCAGTCGACTGGATGCTGAACCTGAGTTGTTGTTCTTGTTGCGAGGCGTCAACCAAGAGGAACTGATTGGGCAAGCCGTCTCGAAGGAGAATCTCTCTCAGGAACTGGCCGCCGGTTCGGGCGACCTTGGTGGAGAAGATCTTGGCGAACTGTTCGGCATTGAATTGGACTCCGATTCAGACTCCAAGCCCAAAATGACTGCCAAACGTAAGAAATCCAAAGCAACCGCCCGGACGAAGAAACCGCGTCCCAAAAAAACGGCTGGCCGGAAGCCGACCGGCAAAAAGACGGGGAAACGGGTAGCGAAGGCAGCTTCGAAAAAGACCGCGAAAAAAGCAAGAAGGAAGGTAACTGGAAAGACTGTCAGAACGAAATCGACGGTCGCCGTAACTTCGGCTAAGAAGAAGACAGCTAAGAAGAAGGCGTCAAAGAAGAAGGCGTCAAAGAAGAAGGCCAGAGTCACCAAAAAGAAAAGGGCGGTCAAGAAGAAAGTCGCAGCCAAGAAAATGATTCGTGTGGCGGCGTCCAAAAAGAAGGCGACGCAAGCGGCTGGAACCTCGAAGCGGACAAGGACAGAGAAGACCGCCTCAACCAGACAGCCTTCAGTGTTGAAATCCAAGGCACGGAAACAAACTAGAAAGCTTACTGCAAAATCAACTTCTAAAAAGACTCACAAATGATCAACGAAAGAACCAATGTTCACGGCAGTCCAACGATGAAACAGCCAAACGGAATTACCGGGGATTGGGTATCCTCCGTCTGCAAAGAGGAGCCGTTTGATCAAGCCGTCGAACTTTTGAACGACTTGACTCCGCATCAACTGTATCGCCTGAGTGCTCGCATCGACCTGTTTATGGAAGACTCAACGCGGCTTAAGCCGATCGCTCGATCACTCTCGCCGGGTTGCGAAATCGAGTACTTTTGTTCTCGTGAAAATCGTTGCATTCCTGCCATTGTCAACAAAGTTAATCGCACCACAGCTGATGTCACCAACGTGGGTGACGGAAAAAGGTGGCGTATTGAGCTGGCGGCGATCAATACGGGTGGCGCTGAGGATTCACTGCAATCGATGACTCTCAATCGGCCACTCGCGCGCGAAGATTTGTCGGTCGGACAGCTGGTAGGTTTTTCGGACCGTGACGACCAAGACACCTATGGGGTGATCGTTCGACTGAACCAAAAAACCGTCACCCTCGAATGCGACTTCGGCAAAATGTGGCGAGTCAGTTATGGCCTTTTGTTTCCCGTGTTGGACGGTCAAGCGGCGAAGTACCACTCCAACGACAATCAGCCAAGGATAACGGACGACAATCGATCTGGACGGTATTGAAATCAATAACCACCGGCGGAAGAGTTCCCATTGGCGGTTAAAAGTCGATGGTCGTTTCTGGCACGTTGAACAGAGTGGCAAGTTGAACAGAGCGTTTTGTTTGAATAGCTCAAACGGGCAGGGCAGGTTTTTCGCTTCAACGCAGCGTTTATTCCGGCAGGTCGTTGTGGTTGAATCCGCCTGAAAGTGGTTCAACAAAATCGGGGCATCATTGGTAGCTTGGTAGGGCGCTCACTGAACCTCGCGGGAGCAAGCAGCGTCGGTGCCAACGAACGTATGGAAGTTGCATTTCCAAAAGCGACCGTGACGCCCTCGGGAAACCATTTTACAACTTTCGACAATCATCGGGAAACTTCCTCCATTGTTCCCTCGGTCAACTTGATCAGTTTCTTAATTGCCCGACTGTATCTTTTTTTGGCCGTTTCGACAGGGATCTCTAACAGGTTCGCCGCTTCGCGGATTGTTCGGTCATCGACGTGTCGAAGATAAAGTATCGCTTGGTCATTTTCTGACATTTTGGAGACTAATGCTAACAGCTGTGATTGCTCTTCGGCCTTGACCAATCGCGCGGAAGGGCTGGTCGCCGAATCTTGGAAAATCCAAGTGGAGTACGATTCGCTCAATTGATCGTGTTGCAGCAGGACCGATCGCTTCTTCGCAACGAAATGTTTTTTGTAGAAGATCGAAATAATTTGAAAGCAAATGCTTTGCACCCAACTGATCATGGGTACAGATGGATTTTCCAAATATCTATCCAAACGCTGCGCCGCAGAAATATACGCTTCTTGGAGAACGTCGGACGGATTGACCCGCTGTCTCATTCGTGTGCCAACCCGATTCGAGATCGCTCTTAACAGTTTGGCACGAGACTCTTCAAACACTTCCTCAAGCAACTGGCTGTTGGCTTTGCTGCGCGCTCGATCAAGTATTTCTTGTTCTTTCAATTGGAGCATTGGTGTCTTGGCAGTTGAGGTTCTCTGAGGCGCCCTGAGTCAATCTACGCTAATCGAAAGCATTCGATTTGCAAGCAAAGAAAAGTGCTGTATATCGGGGGTTAGGCAATATCCTTTCTGATTTCGCAGCACTGAGTACAAAGTACTGGGTTCTGAGTACCCGGTACTGAGTCCTAGGCACTGAGTCCTAGGCACTGAGTACTGAGTACTGAGTACTGAGTACTGAGTACTAGGCTCGGCTCTGGAGCCGGAGCCGGAGCCCGAGCCGGGAATTGGCTGATGGAGGCGGCGCTGAAGCTCCGATGTGCGCCCGATGGGAGTTGCCAACCTACGTTCGAGCCCGCAAACTCCCTAAAATCAAAACTTCCCTTGGATACACAACCGTCTTGCTTAGGATTTTCCGAAATTCGGGTTCTTTGCAAGTCCGCAAGTGCTTCAGGCAAGAGAAAGGCAACTAAAATCAACGCATGCGAAAGCGATTCAACCGCCCGAGCCCGAGCTTGTTGGGTTGTTTGCTCGCTCGTCTGCGTTTCATACAAGTCGTTTCATGCAGGCAAGAAATTGACCGCACGCCCCGCCGTGCAATGCTGAGGAAATCCTCTCGGTCTGCCGACGGGAAGCGTAAGTAATCCGCCCGACTGGTGGCCCGTCCAGGACCAAACGTCCAATGGCGGCTAGAGACACTCTTACGCACACCAGACCAGTTGGCTAAGTAAGCTCCGACGCTGATAGCGTTACATTCCAATATTCTTCAAGAACGCCCCATGAATATCATCTCCACAAATGATGACAACGAGTGCGGTTTTGAGGAAATAGCCGAACAGTTTCTTTGGGATTTGCGATGCGGCTCGTCACCAACCATTGAGTCATTCATCCAACGTTATCCGACGTTCGAAGTAGAGATTCGGCAACATTTTCCAGGACTTGTTCTGGGGGAGAAGCTTGCTGCTCACAAGACGGGGTTTTCCAAAATTGATCTACCGCTGCCATTCTCAATTGGTCGGTACGAACTGCTATCCGAAATTGGCCGCGGCGGGATGGGAGTTGTCTACAACGCCATCCATGCAGAATTGGAAAAAGAGTTTGCGGTCAAAGTCGTGTTACACGACAAGCCTGACGCTGCCAAACGTGTGAAACGATTCAAACAAGAAGCACAGGCCATTTCATCCTTGCACCATCCTTGCATTGTTCCGTTGGTCGATTTTGGCAATCAAGAGAATCTCTTTTACATTGTTATGCGGAAGATCGATGGGATAACGTTTCGACAATTGGTTGACACCCGGTATTCCGACGCGTCCGCTAAAACTACCGCAGATGATAGTGAGTGGAAATTGATGGCGAGTTTGTTTTCAGAAATTGCCGACGCATTGCACCATGTTCACCAGCGAGGATTAGTTCATCGTGATATCAAGCCAAATAATCTGCTTATTGATCAAGAGTCACGAGTTTGGATCACCGATTTTGGCTTGGCAAAGCTGAGCGAAGAAAGTTCGGTTCTAAGCACCACGACAGGACTCGTCGGCACACCCCGATACATCGCGCCGGAGAGCACTCGTGGGGGAGGAATCGCCGATGCACGGAGCGACGTTTACTCGCTTGGTGTCACGATGTTTGAGACTTTTTCAGGCATCACGCCTCGGAACCAAGAGAGCGTCACGTCGAATGGGAACGGCAAGTTCTCGATTCCGGATTTACGAACTCGGACGAAGGACATTCCCGCGGCATTAAATGGCATCGTTAGTCGATCGTGCCAATTCGATCCAGAAAATAGATATCAGAACGCGGCAGAATTGGCGGAAGATCTGAGACGATTTGCGTTGCGTAACGACAGGCCCCTTCTCAGACGATTAAAATCAATTTTTGGATCGCGGAATACCTAGTTCGTCTTTCGAACTCTTTCACAATCTTGCTACGCGAAGGCTGGTTTTTTGGGGGAATCGTCGACACTTGCCTCGAAAATGGCAGATCTGAAATCGCCAAAAACGCGAGTAAAGCTAGGCAGCCATGATGAATATCAATGGGATGATGGCTACTGTTGCAAGTACTTCCAGTCATCAAACACGGCGGCCTGCCCGATCAGACTTCCACAGTCGTCTGAAACATTCCAGATGACCGCTTGCTTGATTTCGAATCGTTTCCCCGAGGCCGAAACCCGGATGCCTTGATAGTCGGAGATATAGCCAGTCTTGGCGGCGCGAGCCAGCATTTCTGATCGCGCTGATCGCTGGTCGTGCTCGGCCGACTGACGCGATCGCAACGTGAGAAACTGCTCCCACGAGTACTCGAACAACTGCTGTGCTGCCAGATTCGCGAACGTGAAGGTCGGGTCGGTGGCACCGTCATGGCTGAGCACAATCGCCGGAAGTTCGTACAACGTCGTCGCTACTTGCTTGTCCGTCATCACGTTCGATCCATCGATCAAACGCGTGCCAACAACACGTTGGTGCGAATCCACGATGCATTTTGCGAGCTCGACCACCGCGTGGTCTGTCAAAAGTCGGGCAGTATTCATTGTTAAATTTTAACGAGTACGTAAAGTTTTCCGCATCTGACTGTTCTCGCGAAAGTTGGCGTGGTATTGGATAAAACACCGCGAATGATCGATCAATGCAATATGAGCCGGTCTCAAACGCGCCGCTCTCAACCGCAATCTCAAACCCACTTTGCCTTCTGCTCCTTGTCTCACACAGGATTCGGATCACGGCAGCGGTTCAACGAAGTCTTGGACTTAACGCCAACTTACTTGCTACTTGCTCTATTGCACAAGGAATGTTCAATCATGCAATTCATTAGACACATGTTTCGTCGCCGTTGCAACGAATTGAAGACAGCGGGATGGTCAATGATTGGATTCATCATGATGTTCTGCGTTCTGACGGTGCAGCTTTCGGCGACCGAAGGCCAATCCTCGCGCCGCACGTCCGCGCCGAAGGTCTCACCCTCGCAACCCAAACCACAAGCGTTTCATGGCCTTTCGCAGTCGGTTACATTGGACTCCATTTCGGCGGACGTCTTCGATGAGAAAAAACTGACCGTAGACCCGAGTGCTTTTCGAGCCAGAAAATCGAGTCCCGCCTCACGAATCTCGTCCGAGCGGGTTGCAAGTCGAACGAGCGAAACCGCTTTCCAGCAACCAGCAATGAATCCCTTTCACGCGACCATGACAAATGCTAGCGCTTATCAGTATGAACTCACCCACGGGGATATCGCCGGTGAGGCAACGTATGTGGAACCTTATTTGGTGCCACAGAGCAACTATTTTGGCGTCGACCCAAACGAATGTTGCGACGAATGGTCGGGCTTCTGCGGATGCAACGAGAAACCCTTGGGGCGCTGGTGTCGTGACTGCGATAACAAGCGTTCTAGGCGTTGATCAGGTCAGAACGCAGCTGTCTGCGACGCTTGCTCAACCTGCTTCTTCAGCCAGTCGCTGGCGGCAAGGAATAGATAACTTCCCAGAGATTGGCTTCGTGCCTTGAAAAATACGCGGCCAATCTGGCCCGATTGGAGTTGATTACTTAACGATTCGTCCAGTTCGAGGGTTGCCGTCAGACGCGGCGACAGTAACTCCATTGTCACCGCTCCATCATTCGTCTGCTCGTTCGAAGCAGCCTGCTTTACCGCCAACGGGCCACTGACGTGCGCACACAGTGAAAGATGGGAAGGTCGAGAAGACGCAGTCGGATTGATCTTGTCAAGTTTTGACTCGAACAGGCTGACGCCGGGCATGATCACTCGGACCGACGCACCTTCATTCCGTCGCAATGATTCGAGATCTTTCTGATCAACTGAGACCACGATCTCCTTCTGATTGCGTCTGGCAAGTGTCAGCAAGGGCGATCCTCGCTTTGCAAAACTGCCTTCGGAATTAGAAAGCCCACGCTGAAATGCAAATCCGTTGAACTCGGCACGGACAATCAACGCGTCTGCCTGCTTCTGTTTCTCGGCCGTCTGCTCGATGAGACTGATATAGTTCTGATGAGCAGATTGAGCGAGCGAGGTCTCGTGCAGTTGTTGATGGATTCGTGATTGAACTCGTGCTTCTTCCGCTTGGCGTCGCAGTCGGTCCACTTCCAGGCTCAGTTGCGGATTGCTCATCGTGATCAACGGATCGCCTTCCTGGACCTGCTGACCATCTTCAACCAAAATCTTTTGAATGAATCCGTCGGCTCCTGCCCGGACGATCGTCTCGTCACCGAATTGAACAATTGCGGGCGCTGATTTGATGGATGGGGCTCTGAAGAACGTGAACATGCCAATCAATAGAATCAGTGAAAGCCCGCAACTGAACGCCGTACGTGATCGATCGATTGTTTGTTTTGCGTTGTCTCCAAACAGTTGCCGATACTGCTGCATGACGGGCAAGCCGAACCAGAGCACGGACCCTAGTACCGCCAGCACGACGCCAGCGCCTTGAAACAAAACACTGGAGGCAATGATCAAACCGACACTGATTGAAATCTTCCAGAAGAATGCCAAACTCCCGTAAACGGCAACACAAGTACGCTCGTCTGAGCTGCAAATTCCCGTTGTGATCGGTAGCCCGAAAAAATGACTCTTCAAACGGTCTCCAAACCACCTTGTTCCTTTGGTGTATAGATTGGGAATGTTCAGTAGATCAGACAGAATGAAGTAGCCATCAAAGCGCATCAGCGGATTCGCGTTAAACAGAATGGTTGTCACGCTGGCCATCAGGAAAACCTGAAACGCAATGTCTGCGGTTACACCAACGCTTCGACTCCAGACAATCAATGCGACGAACGAGATCATCAATTCAACGTACATTCCCGCTGCGGCGACGACGATCCGGTGCCAACGGTTCGAGAATCGCCACATGGAGGTCACGTTGACGTACGCCATCGGGGTAAATAGTAGCAATAGAACGCCTGCTTCTGGCACATCGCCTCCGTAGCGTTTGCAGGCGACGCCGTGAGCAATCTCGTGGACAACTTTCAACATTAGCCACATCAGCAACATCCACACCCAGCGATCACCTGACAGCACCCCAGTTGAAGCAGAGCTCAGGTCGTCCCATCGTGTAAAGACGATCCACGTTGCTATCGTGCCAAGGACCAACCAGACCACCAGCGTCAATCGATGGAAGCACCAGTCGCACCACGGCTGCATCATTCGCAGGAAGCGATTCGGGTTGAACAGTTTCGTTTTGATCGAGATCGGGTTGATCAACCCCATCAGTTTGGCGCGGCTGAGCGAACGCTGTTGAGCATCCAAGCGGTTCGAACTGTCCATTTCGTCGCTGTATGCCAAGTTGGATTGCACCAGCCACTGAGCCACCATCGCGCCGCGTTTTTTTAAACGTTCGGCGTGGTCCTCGCTGAGTTGAACGTCGTTCGTGGAACGGCTCAATTCGATCGCAATCTGTTCAATCGACAATTTTCCATCGACAGCTGCGATGAACGCGTGCTCGTCCGTGCCAACCTGGAAGAATTTTCCTCGCGCGACATCTTCAATGACCACGAACCGCGAACCCTTGATCGTTCTGGCTTCGAATTTCAAGTTAGGTCGCAGCTTCAACACCACCTGACGCCATGGGTCGGGTTGGCTGGGTGACGTTTCCGGCAGAGACGAGCTGTTTGGTGGAACGTTCATCGGATCACCACACCGTCCAATAGCGTACGCTTTCCCACGGGCGATGGAATAAACTCCAGCCCAAACAAGCCCGATCGGCCCGAACTTTGGCAGTGCCCTCCATGCCGGGCTTGAGCTTCATTTCTTCGTTCTCGATTTCGACTTCGGCGACGAAGACTGCTTTGTCGTTTACGATCTCCGTGCTGGGGCAAATGCTTTTTACGGTTCCATCCCACGAACGGAACGGGAACGCGTTGAGCTTGATATCGACCGGCATTCCAGGGCGAGCGTAGCCGATTTCCGATTGCTCGATCGCGACTTCGACCAACATTCGATCCAGCGGAGCCACTTCGAAAACGGTTTGCCCCATCTCCAGCGGAGCCCCTTCGGCTTTCTCCAGATCGCCAGCGACGACCAAACCGTCGATCGGACTGCGTATCTCCAGATTCTTCAATCGCTCGTTGAGCAGATCGATCCGCGACTGATGTCGCCTCATTTCACTGCGCGCGATCTGCGATTGAGCAACCTCACCTTGCGCCAATGCGGAGTCTCGCTTTTTTTTGGCCGCTGCTAGTTCAGCTTGAAGCCCTGACAGTTCGATCCGAAGATTTCCACCGTCCATCTGAGCCAATACATCGCCCTTGGAAACAACATCGCCCAGCTTGACGTTAGCATGGTCTAGAATTCCATCGTACGGAGCTGCCAAAAATCGACGCTTGACGGGTTGAATCGTGCAGTCACAAGCAATCCGATAAGGAAGCGGAAGACACAATAGGAACGCGACCATTGCCAGACCAAGCAACGCGTTGCGAGTCCAGTTGGCGGATCGGATCTTACTGAGTTGATGCGACAGCCACTGAGATGGGCCGCGATTGGCGCGAGCCACAATGTCAACGTGAGCACCGAGCATTTGCGTTGTCTTGACAAACTGTTCGATCGTGCCGGGGTCTGCAAGACGTTCTTTGCTGGTAACAACCAGCACCGATGCACCGACCGAACCATCAACCCGCATCAACGGCAAACTAATACAGGCTTCCGCTTGCTGAGTGACACAGAATCGTTCCAATGCGTCGTGGTCAACTGTGTGTTCCGGTTCGAGCGATGGAAATGCTACCGGAACACTTGCTGTTCCACCGACCGCACACGCCGCGGCGATGTCAGCGGTCCAGTCGGCAGCCAGGTCAATCTGTTCGACATCGGAAATCGCCTGCAAACGGAACGAACCGTTTTTTTCCCGCAACGAAACGGCGACCAAATCGGCTGCGAATTGCTTTCTCAACTGATTGCACAAGACCATGCACGTTTGAGGCACTTGATCTGTCTTTCCAAGCGATAGCACCGTCGCCAGGATCGTGTTTACTTGATTCGCGCGAGACTCTGCTGCGATCGAACTTCGAGTAGCGAACCACATCGATGTCGCCTGAGCAATCATGCTCATCAGCCAGTTCTGCCGAACCGAAGTTTGAGATTCCGTCGAGAAACACGCAACCCATACGCCTAGTGATCGAAACGTTTGATCGGCTTGAGCCTGTCCGACAGGCGAAATAACCAACTGAGCGTTGGGTTGGAACGCAGTAAACTGCTGCAATCCGTCCTGCGCCGATTTAACGGTGATGGTTCGAGCTAATTCTTCCACAATCGGCCAAACAGGATCGTCTTCGCGATTGGGTACGGGGCGAAACAGAGTGTAAGCACCGGTTTCATCTGGCATGGAAAACCACGCCGCCAGACAGTCTGTCTGATCGTGCACGATTCGCGACAGATGGTTCAGTAAATGAGGCAACGTTGGACTGGTCGCAATTGCCTGCCCAATTTGCCATGGAAGAATTTCCGTATCTACATCGGGAGACACGGACATCGTCTGCGGATTCTTGGAGGATGCTTGCGTTGATTTGATTGCGTTCATGACAAGAGAACTTCACCAGATTCAACGCCAAAGATTGGATTGGTCCGACGTGTTGTGATTGGACAAAAAAATGAGGGTGCGGCCGACGGGAGGAGTCGATCAAATCTTCAATGAACAGATTTCTCCGCTCCGGAACTTGTTGTTCGGATTCTCGATCACCAGTTTCAACTCCACGGTGCCGCTCTGGGCATCCGTCAAAACTCCGACTCGATGAACTTTACCCTGAACCACTTGGCCGTTTTCCAGTTCGATTTCGTAATTGGTTCCAATTTCGAATTGGCGAATCTGAGAGCTAGGAATCATGAACGTTGCCAACAGTCGGTCAACCTGAACCAAGGTCGCGATCTCCGGTCTCAGCGGAGACAGGAACTCGCCTTCTTGCCGATGAACCTTCGCGATCACTCCGTCGAATGGGGCTTTGATACGGCGACGGTCCAACAATACCTGCGCGCGTCGTTGTTCGATCTCATGGACGATCTTTTCTTCTTTGGCAGCAAGCAGTTTTGCTTCAGCGATCGAAAGTTCAAGTTCGGCCCGCATTAGTTCGCTGTCTCGCGCGTGTCCCTTGCTGGCCAACTCTCGCAGGCGGCTGGCGACCGTGCGACGTTTCTCGACGGTTGCTTGTGCAGCTGTCATCTGGCTCACATTGGTGGCCGTTTGGTTTGCAATTTCAAGCTGCAATTCTTGCACCCGCGTATCAAGGCACGCGATCACGTCTTCACAGGCGACGGCTTCACCTTCTTTGACTTTCAGTTCGGCAATCGATCCCGTTTCGTCACTGGAAAGTTCGATCGTGCGAAACGGCTCAGTGAACCCGTCGACTTGAGCGTTTGCGACTGAGCCGATCAAGACGGACGCGACCAGACTTAAAAACAGCGCAATCAAATGACGAGGGTTGAACGACAAATCTACGGTAAGCGGATGATTCATGACGGTGCTTCGCGTGAAACTTCAATAACGGTGCCGACAGAACAATGGCACTCTTTCGAAACGTAGCTCGCTAATAACCGATGACAGTCGCAGTGGATGAAAATTGGGTTCTGTTTCAAAGGAGAAACAATAATTTCGCTACAATCGATAAAAACCGATCCGATCCCCGCTAAGTTCGAGCGTCCGATGTCGAAAATTAACTTGCAAAAGTCGACGCACGAAAACCAACGCACTTTTGAGAACGATGGAGCCTCGCTAGAATCTGGACTTTTTGCTGATCTGTTCAACACCCAGTCCGGGAAACGACAATGGCTCTAACCGAATCCACCATGCTGTCGCTTGGTTCCGCCGCCCCCGATTTTTCTCTCGCAGACACCGAAGGCAGGGCTGTCGAGAAAACTGATTTCAATGGCCAGCCGTTGCTGGTCATGTTTTTGTGCAACCACTGCCCCTACGTTAAACACGTTGCGCCCGAAGTCGCCAGAATCGCCCAAGACTATTCCGACAAACCGATTGGCATCGTCGCCATTCAAAGCAACGACATCGATGAGTATCCGGCGGACGGACCAGCGCAGATGAAGCAGGAGGTCGCCGACCGTGGCTACCGATTTGCGTACTGTCTTGATGAAGACCAATCGGTCGCGAAGGCTTACACCGCAGCCTGCACCCCGGATTTCTTTCTGTTTGATTCGAAGCACCAACTGGCGTATCGTGGACGCATCGATGAAACTCGTCCCACGCGAATTCGTTCTGGCGTTTACGATTCGTCCGGAAACGAACCTCATGGCAAAGACCTGAGGGCAGCCATTGAGGCGGTGCTTGCTGATGATGATCCTGACACCAAGCAATACCCCTCGCTGGGTTGCAATATCAAGTGGAAACCCGGCAACGAACCGGCTTACTTTGGCTGACGTTCAGCGACACGCATTCGATTTTCAGCCAGCTTCATCACCGCGAACGCCGCAGCGGATCGACAAGCTGATTCGTCGAGTAACTCGTGCAGTCGATGAACGGTTACTGGCTGGTCTTCGAACGTCTTGGTGAGAATTTCATCTGCCAGCCATGCTCCGGCGCCCGAGACGACGAACTCCAACGGCAAATCGTGGTGGCGTGAAACAACTTGCTGAATTGCGTTCGTGATAAGGTTCTCATTTTCGAAAATGGCGGCTTCAGCGATCGCGTCAACCACTTGTTTACTGACTTCGTTGACATCGCTGCACACCATTCTGGCCAGTCTTGTCCCCGCGCAGGGTCGTGTTGCCGGTCGGGCATCCGCCGTCTGTCGATTGTTTGCGTCCTCGTTGAGGATTCCTTTCCAAATGTATGCGTCTGCAATCGTCGCGAACAACTCGTTGGCCAACGGAACCGGTTTACCGTCGATTCGGATTTGCCTCACCAACGCATTGAGGGGTGACCGCCAGACTCCAGTGTAGACAAGTTGCGATGCGATCAAGCGCTTGAAGTCGGTAACCGGATGTTGCCCCGCGCCACCCGGAAACGAAGTCAAGACCGGGATAACGTCCGTCGTCGTCGAACCGATATCAATCACGAAACCGCTGCCGGAGGTCAGGAACGATGATGCGAGCGTTGCCAACGCGTGCCAGTTGGCGGAAGCCACCATCAAAGGTTGTTCTTTCGCAACTTCCGAGTCACACCAATCGCCATCCGTCTGATAGAACGTCACCGTTCGGTCGCCGGCAGCTTGAACGACTGAGTCAACGATCTGCTGGACGCCGTGCTGTTTGCTGTCAAAGCAATCCGCCAGTTCGCCGGTCATGGTGACGGCAATGCCGACATCGTCCGGAACGTCTTCGAGCAAACGTTCCAGTTCCGTTGTGAGAGCCTCATGGTTTTTCCACATCGGAAACGGCACCTCAATCGCGGAACCGTCCGATCGAGCCATCTTGAGATTCGCGCCACCAATGTCCAAACCAACCCAGTTCATGTTGTCCCGATCAAGCCAAACTCGTACTCACATCATCGCGCGACGATCTCTGTCAACGCTGCATCAAGGTCAGCGAACTGGAAATCGAATCCGTTGGTCAACGCTTTTTCCGGCGTGACTCTTTGGGAGAAGAATAGGCTGTCGGCGAACTCACCTAATGCCAGCTTGAGCCCGAATTTTGGAGCAGGCAGAAAGGCAGGGCGATTGACTGCTCTTGCCAAGGCCCGTGTGAACTGAACATTTCGCACCGGATTCGGGGCCACCGCGTTGACCGGACCTGACAAGTTTCGATTGTTGACAGCCCACGCGATCAGGTTAACGAGGTCGTCCACATGAATCCAAGGCATCCATTGTTTCCCGTCGCCTAACTTCCCACCCAGTCCCCATCGAAAAAGTGGAAGCATTTTCTCCATCGCACCACCGCCTGCCCCCAACACGATTCCAATTCTGATCAAGACGACGCGGACGCCGTGATCGGTCATTCGAAGTGCCTCCGCCTCCCATTGCTCGCAAACGTCGGGCAAAAATCCTTCACCCGCAGCGTGCCGTTCAGTAACGACATCTTCTCCCGGATCACCGTAGTAGCCAACCGCAGAAGCAGAAACCAGTACCTCGGGTAAACGGTCAGCGGTCAAGATCGAGTCAACAAGATGTCTTGTGCCAACGATGCGACTGTCTCGAATCCGCTTCTTTTTTTCTTCGGTCCACCGCCCGTCCGCAATCGACTCACCCATCAAATTCACGACTGCTTGGTAGTCAAAAGATGGACCAAAATCCTTCAAACCCTTGGCAGCATCCCATTCAAAGACTTGATCGACGTTATTTGGAAGCTTCGAGCGCGACCGAGAGGCATCTCGTGTGACAACACCGGGATCGGTCAATTTTGACAGCAACTTGTTGCCAACGAATCCAGTGCCACCTGTTACCAGCGTTTTCATCTTCGTGTCCAAGAGCAATCAACAAAAGCCCATGTTTAGGGGTGGTGAATCGCGAGTTTCCCTGAGATATTCAGTCTTAACAACGCATGTGGCTCGCACTTTCCAAACACAAGCAGCTTGTCGAAACGCTTTGAACCCCGCAACCTTTAACGTTAAGAACAATGTACCGAATTTCCATCGCCTGTGTCACAGCCTGCTTCCTGTTTCTCGGCTGCGGCGGACCCTCGGCGACCGATCTTTACGAGTTTGAAAAGCGAGTTTCGGCGATCGAGAAAAGTCGTGGCACTGGAGGCGATTCACTGAATCAAGTGACCAATAAGGTCGACGCGCTGACAGACCAACTTGCGACGACCCAACAAAAGATCGCTCAACGACTCAACGAGGTTGAAAATGCCTTGTCGGAAATCAAGACGAAATTGAGTCGCAACGATGTGGCTGCAAAAGGAAATGACACGACGATCGATGCTTCGGCCTTCACGAAACTTGAGGCCCGGATCATGGAACTCGAATCGGAGATTGCTGATCTTCGCCCGAGTCCGAAACCTGAACGTTCGTTGATTCCTGAACGGGACTTGCCTGCCTCCCAACGCGCGACAATGGATGAAGTGCCGGACGACGCAGGTAAGACATCGAAAACGGACAGAACTAAATCAAAATCGAAACGGTTTGACATCACGCTGCTGTCGTGGAATGTGGAATCGGAAGGAAGCGATCCCGTTTTGATCGCGAAGCAATTGTCCGAAATGAATCGTTATGACGTCTACGGACTTTGTGAAGTACTTCCCGAATCGATCGAGCTGTTCGTCGAGGCTTTGGGCCGCGACTATCGCACGATCGCCAGTCGTTCCGGCTTTAACGATCGGCTGCAAATCATTTACAACACGAAAAAGTTCAGACTCTTGCGACGGCTGGAACTGCAAGAGATCAACTTCGAGTACCGATACCGATCTCCGTTAGTCGCTCATCTGCAACACAAGGCGACCGGACAACAGATCATGGTGATGAACAACCATTTGGCTCGCGGACGTGCGGCGGTCCGCACCAAACAGGCAAGCCAGCTTGTTGAATGGGCTCGCGAGCAACGCGTTCCTATCGTTGCCATTGGTGACTACAACTTCGATTACGTGTTTCGGACTCGCACAGGAAACGATGGTTTTGCAGCGATGCTGCGTGACAACATATGGCAATGGGTTGAACCTGCTGAGCTGATTGATACGCAATGGTTTGACAATCCCAACGCCCCCGATGGCCGCGACGACTTCGAAGGTAGCATGTTGGACTTCGCGTTCGTTGCTGGAGCGGCAGCCAAGTGGAAAAAAGAATGTCGTATCATCGTTCGATCGGGTGACTTCCCCGACGATGAAACAACTAGCGACCATCGACCATTCGAGCTGCGTTTGACGAATCGCTAGGAGTGTGCCCAAGATCGCTTTGGTTGACAGTTTCCTCGCGAGGGCTGGGGCAAGGTAAAAAACAAACGGTCGAGAGAGTGACTACAGCTTCCCGTTATTTCTCTTGTTTCGCTGGGGTGGGCTTGTCTTTGCCTTCGATGCGATCCGAAACGATTTGCGTCAGTTCTCGGTTGCCAGCGTTGAAGGCTTGTCCAAAATTGTACTGAGTCATGATGATCTTACGCTCGGGATTGATCAGCCAGAAGGATGGGGTCGACCGGACACCGTAAGCGTCCACCGTCGGGTGTTCCCAGCCGTCTGTGAAACCGTGGCTGCCTTCTTTCAGCTTCTGGTCGATAATGAACTTGATCGCGGCCTTGCGTTTTTCATCGATGCAGACCGATAGCAATTTGATCGGGTGTTTGTCTTTAAGGTCCACGTACATTTGCTGGATTCGTTTTTGAATCTTGATGTCGGGATTTTCTGTCGACCAAAAGTTGACAAACAAGTACTTGTCCTTAAACGTACTGAGGCTTAGTTTCGACTTGTTGTTGTAGGTGTTCACTTGGATCTCGGGAGCATCCTGTTCGTACTTCAGAAGCGGCGTGATTTCGATCAAGATCGGGGCGAGGGGGACTTCGTCCACCTTCGGTGATACGGAAATTTCACCAAACACTTCGTAGGCGTACGTCGTTCCCTTGATTTCTTTGTCCAAGCGACCTTGGATGCCGTAGACACCCGTCGGGACATCGTAGACGATGAACGAACCATTCTTTTCGATCAGCACGTCAAAGACCTTCGCGTTCTCAATCAGCTTTTCACGTCGCGCGATGAACTTTTCGCCCGCCGCACTCTTTTCGAACGCTTCCAGCCATTTCGCCTGCTCTTCTGGTTTGCGTTTGGGAAAGTCCTTCGGAACTGGGACGGGCGGAACATCGACTCGCTCTCGCAATTTCACTTCCAGTTCATCGTACGGAATCTTCTTCTGCTCACCACGTTCGAACGCGATGCGACCGCGTACAACAGCCGAATCTTCGGACTGAGCCAACACCAAACCTGTGAAGCAAGTCGACAACATGCAAACGGCCAAGCTGGTCATTCCAATTGTCAGGAGACGAGTATTGAACATCTTCGTTATAAATTCTGGATTTTGGGGCGGGTAATGGGACCAATTATACTGCAACCCCTGAGCGCTGCTTGACCATTCGGCCAGCCAAATCTTAAACTGGCAAGTTTGCCAGGTCGCCGCCAGATTGTATCGATTGAGCGGTTTGCCCGACACTTTTCAGTGACGCACGCGACTGTGCTGGCACAATAGATTGCAGTTTAAAAAGTCTACGACGGGAGCGTCAGAGTGCCAGGACAGTGCGTAATTGGGTTGCAGTGGGGTGATGAAGCCAAAGGAAAACTGGTTGACTTGCTGACCGAAGGAAAAGATCTAGTCGTTCGCTACGCCGGTGGCGCGAACGCTGGACACACGGTTGTCATTGGTGACGACGTGTACAAACTGCATCATATTCCCAGTGGAATTATTAATGATGGAGTTCAAAATCTGATCACTCCAGGGGTGGTTATCAATCCGCCGACCATTTTGGAGGAGATTAAACAACTGGCAGACAAAGGGATCGATGTCTCCACACGCATGAAACTCAGCCAGCGAGCTCACGTCGTGATGCCGTGGCATGTTCTCGAAGACAAGATGTGGAACCGTTTGGTGTCGGGGGAAGACAACATTGGTACCACTCTTCGGGGCATCGGGCCATGTTACGCGGACAAGGTCGGACGCAGTTTCGCGATTCGCCTTGGCGACATGATCCAAGACGACTTCCCTGATCGTGTTCGCCGAATCGTGGCGGTCAAGAAGCAGGTGCTGTCTTCCGTTGCAGGCGATGACATGGAACTGGACGCCGAAGCGATCATCAAGGAATACGCCGGTTACGCAAAACAGTTGGCTTCCATGGTGACCGATACGAATCGGATTTTGCTTGATGCGGTTGATCAAAACAAGTCGATTTTGTTCGAGGGAGCTCAAGGTTCGTTGCTGGACATCGATCACGGAACGTTCCCGTTCGTTACCAGCAGCAACAGTTCGGGCGTCGGCATTTCGACTGGTTCCGGCGTTCCCGGCAACTGGATGGATCAGATACTGGGCGTCTGCAAAACCTATGCGACGCGCGTTGGCGGAGGTCCATTCCCCACCGAACAGGACAACGACAAAGGGCAACACATTCGCGACATGGGCAACGAGTACGGCACGACGACCGGTCGTCCACGACGATGTGGATGGTTCGATGCGGTTGCCGTTCGATACACCGCGCGGCTGGGTGGCGTGACCTCGATCGCTCTAACCATGCTGGATGTCTTGAGCGAATTGTCGGAAATCGAGGTCTGTGTCGCCTACGATCTGGATGGGCAGCGAATCGACTATTTTCCGGCTCACGTGAATGACCTGCGGCGTTTGACGCCAATCTACGAAACAGTTCCGGGTTGGCAAACGGATGTCACGGGGGCTCGTTCGCTGGACGATCTGCCAGTCGCAGCGGTCAACTATATCCGTCACTTGGAGAAACTGATCGGTCGCCGAATTGAGTATGTTTCCGTAGGACCCGATCGGGCTCAAACTATTCACATCAAAGAATCGGTCAAGCTGGACGAATACCTGCAAACTCGCGCAGTATAGTCCGACCGTTTGGTGTCAAATGGGCAAGTCTGATGAATTCCGCCGAGTGGTTTGCCGAGTGGTTTTTTAACGTTGATGTGAATGGTTCATGGTACCGCCTTTGATTGATTGAACAACGGTTGAGCAACGCCCCTTCGAAGTAGTCGCGCTCGCCAGAGCGTGGAACCCAGCTTTGAAGTGGAACCCAGCAAAACGCGTCGTATTCACTCCCAAAGTGGTGCTGTCCAATGAAGCAGAAATTCCGACAGAAAGCCGGTACTACAAACCGGTCAACTTAGGTCTAACAACCCACCGGCGCCGATTACCAACAGCCATTTCAATCTTTCATGTCGACCCCTCCTACCACCTCCAACAACAGCACGGCGAAATCCGATCCGCTGGCCGACGTGCCGACTGACCGTCGGCCTCGGCATATCGCGATGATCATGGACGGGAACGGTCGGTGGGCTCAACGCCAAGGACAACCGCGAATCGTTGGACATCAAAATGGGGCGACAACCGTTCGGAAAATTACCGAGGAAGCTGCCAGGCTGAAGATTGATCAGGTAACGCTGTACTGCCTTTCCAGTGAAAACTGGAAGCGACCAGCCGACGAGCTTGAGTTTCTGCTGCAATTGCTCAGCCAGTATTTGATCACTGAGCGCGATACGCTCATGGAAAACAATATTCGCCTGAAGATCATCGGTCGTCGCGATCGAATTCCCGCGGATGTCCAGTCGGAGATGGATCGCACGCTGGAGATGACCGCATCCAATGATGGGACAACGTTATGCCTTGCCATCAATTATGGTGCTCGGGGTGAGATCGTGGATGCGTTTCGCAAGATTGGGAACCTGATCGAGCGTGGGTCTCTCAAGCCAGAAGACATCACGGAAGATTTGATTTCACAAAATTTGTATACTGCTGGAATGAGCGATCCGGATCTGCTCGTTCGCACCGCAGGAGAACGAAGGGTCAGCAACTATCTTTTGTGGCAAATCAGCTACGCAGAAATTTGGGTGACCGAAAAGTTATGGCCCGACTTTTCGGTCGAGGACATGCACGATGCGATTCGGAACTATTCACAACGGACTCGGCGTTTCGGAGGGCTTGCGAGTTCGCAGGACTCGAACTCCCACGCAGTGTCAAAAGACGACAGGGAGTAGCGAGTGCTCAAACGTCGTCTGATCGCCGCCGCGATCATCATTTCCGCCATGCTCTTTCTGCTATGGATGGACTTCCAAGTCGGTTCGCCTTCGATGTCTGGTCGCCCGGGAGTGATCCTGTGCCTGCTGGCGATCCTGACCGGCGGTGTGGCCGCTGCGGAGCTGTGGCAGATGTTTCGTTCCGGCGGCGCCATTCAGCAGCCTTTGTGGTTGGTGGTCGCGACCATGGTTGTCGCCACGACGATCATGTGCGGCCCCGTCCTGTACACCGTGTATCCAGTTGATTGCCCGATTGGCAAATTTGGCTGGCCGCTGGTTGGACTGTTGTTGGCGGTTGTCGTCAGCTTTCTCTACGAAATGGCAACCTTCGATATTGAACGTGCTCAACAGCCCGGCTTGGTGACCCATCGAATTTCACGAGCCGTTTTGATCTATGCTTATCTGACGATCTTGCTCGCCTTTTTGACCGCCCATCGGTTTCTTGGTCATGACAATCATCTCGGCCAGATCGCGTTGGTGACATTGCTATCCACGGTAAAGCTCTCGGATTCGTTCGCTTATTTCACCGGACGGCAGTTCGGTACGATCAAACTCGCTCCGAAATTAAGCCCCGGCAAAACCGTTCAAGGATCCTTGGGAGCGTTGGTCGGAGGCTGTGTTGCTACGGCGATCAACGTTTTTCTGGTCGCGCCGCTCATTTACGGCGTGTCCCTGGAACTGCCGTGGTGGTGGATCGTCGTCTATGGGGTCGTCGTCGCCATTGCCGGGATGCTGGGAGACCTAGCCGAATCACTGATCAAACGAGATTGCCAGAGCAAAGATTCCAGTACGTGGTTGAAGGGCTTGGGAGGAATTCTGGATATCGTGGATTCGCTCGTTTTCGCCGCACCGATATCGTGGCTGCTGTGGATGTTGGTGAAAACGGCTGTGTAAAACGGCTGAGCTTAAATGGATGCCCGCGCCAGCTAAGTTTACCGCCAACTTCGTAACTGCGACCTATCCTCTGTGCCAACATGAGTGAGACAACTTGGTTGAGTGAGACAACTTGGTTGAAGCGGCACACTTTCCAAGTTGCCGAGCAGGGTTCTCATTGAACATCCATACGTTAGATTGGTCTTGTCTCCAGCGAGCTCTGCCATGATCAACGTCCGCAACATTTCCAAAACTCTGGGTACCAGCCTAGTTTTGGATGGCATTTCACTGGCTCTTAGTCCCGGTAGAACGAATGTGTTGATCGGACCAAGTGGTTGTGGCAAAACGACTTTGCTGAAGCTGATGGTCGGACTGCTTTGGCCAGACAAAGGTTCCATTGAGTTCGACGGTCAACCGATCGAGCCGGAAAACGTTTACCGGATGAGGCAACGTTTCGGCTACGTGATTCAAAACGGAGGATTGTTTCCGCATCTGACCGTCCGACAGAACGTCAGTTTGATGCCAGAATTTCTGAACCATCGGCCTCCGCAAACAACCGATCGCATCAATGAATTGGCACAACTGACTCATTTGTCTCAGGATCTGCTTGATCGTTATCCGTCCCAAATCTCCGGTGGACAGCGCCAACGAGTCAGCTTGGTCCGCGCACTGATGCTTGATCCGGAAGTTCTGTTTCTTGATGAACCTCTGGGAGCGTTGGATCCGCTGGTCCGTCACGACCTGCAACATGAATTGCGGGAGATTTTTCGCAGCCTGAACAAATCCGTGATCCTCGTCACACACGACTTACGAGAAGCCAGTTTTTTTGCGGATCAAATCGTGCTTATGAAGGATGGACGAATCGCTCAACAAGGGCAGCTGACCGATTTCGCGAGAAACCCCGCGTCACCGTTTGTCAGCAAGTTTGTTGGCGCTCATGGCTTTGAAGTTGCTGGTGTTCAATCGGAGCTGAAGTGATGGGACGCTGGCTACTGTTAATGCTTCTTCTGATCGCCGCGATGTTCATTCCTTTGCGAGCGAAGCAAACTGGTTTGAAAGTCGGTTCGAAAGCGTTTACCGAGTCAGTCATTTTGGGCGAACTGCTGACTCAACTGGCCCGATCAAGTGGACAGCGAACCGAACACATCGATCAAATTGGTGGCACCAGTCAACTGTTTCAGTCGTTGCAGGTTGGCGATATCGATATCTACCCGGACTACACAGGCACGGTTCAGCTGGAACTACTCGCCAACGAACAGCCAGAAAACTGGCAAGAAGCAAGAAACGTCCTGAAGACGCAGAACGTTTTGGTCAGCCAACCGATTGGATTTAACAACGGCTATGCGCTGGGGATGAAACGCGACAGGGCGAAAGAGCTAGGTATCAGCCGTGTTTCTGATTTGTCTCGCCATCCTGATCTGAAGCTCGGGTTCTCAAACGAGTTTGTTACTCGCGAAGACTGCTGGCCCGGATTGCGGACTCGCTATGGACTGCCCCACAACGATGTTCGAGGCATGGAGCATGGACTGGCTTACCGGCAGCTTGCATCAGCCGACATCGACGCGATGGATGTGTATACAACCGATGCAAAAATTGCCCTGTTGGACATCGTTTTGTTGGAAGACGACCTGAGTTACTTCCCGGCGTATGAATCGGTGCTGTTGTACCGCAGCGACCTTCCCAATCGGTTCCCAAAAGCCTTGGAAAAAATGCGACAGCTGGTGGGAACGATCAATGAATCAACCATGATCGGCTTGAACCTGCGTGCCGACGTTGACAAGACAACCGAGTCCGTTATCGCGGCAGAATACTTAAAGCAAGCTTTTCAGATTGACGCGGTCGTCCAACGTGAAAGTCGCATGTCACGATGCTGGAAGTACACCTTGGAGCACGTCGACTTGGTTCGAAAATCATTGATTCCAGCGATTGTGGTTGGAGTCTTGCTAGGCTTACTTGCGGATCAACGTCGAAAACTGGGGCAAGTGGTTCTAGCAGTGACCGGTGTCATCCAAACCATTCCTGCGCTCGCGTTGCTGGTGCTGTTGCTACCCATTATTGGCATGTTGAAAGTTGGCAATACGAATGCGGGCCTGATCACCGCCTATGTCGCGTTGTTTCTTTACAGTTTGCTCCCGATTGTCAGAAACACATTCACAGGACTTTCAGGTATTGATCGCAACTACCTTGAATCTGCCGAAGCGCTTGGTTTACCTAACCGCGTTTCACTGCAAAAGATTCGTTTCCCGCTGGCCATGCGTTCAATCATCGCGGGTATCAAAACGGCAGCCATCCAGAACATCGGCTTCGCAACTCTCGGTGCCCTGATCGGGGCGGGTGGCTATGGCGAACCCGTGCTGACCGGCATTCGACGCTTCGACACGTCCGAGATTCTGCTCGGTGCCATCCCGGCAGCGTTAATGGCCCTGATGTGCCAAGCGTTCTTCGAAATTCTGGAGCGGCGTATCGTGTCGAAAGGCCTGCGTTAAGACGTGGGAACGGATTCGTTACTGAATGAACAAGATCTTTAGAAACTTCACGGTGAACGCCACCGATCCAACTCGATTGAGAAACCGCAAATCCGAACCGTCCTCAAAAGAAGCTCACGCGACGGAACAGTGGTGCAGAACCAACGAATCAGCGAGTGCTTAGCAAGCCCCAAGAAGTTGAAAGACCATCCCATCGATGGCTTCGTCGAGCATGATTTGACAGGCTAGGCGACTACTACCGGTCACGTTATTCAAGCCGCCAAGGGTGTTCTCTTCATCGTCAGTTTGCTCATCGGCGAGCTGCCCTTCGATGATCGAGACATGACATGTTCCACACCATGCTCGACCGCGGCAGTCGCCGATTTCTTCATGCAGTTCATTGACGATCAGTTCCATCAAGTTGCGGTAACTGTTTCGACCGAAGCATATCTCGCGATTATCGCCACGCTCGTTGATGACGGTAATTGCGATCATTTTTACTCGCCAGTCGAAGAATTCGACTTGGGTGCTAACTTGCTAACAAGGTCTCCGTCGATCGGCAGCACGTACGTTAGTGCTCCAATCGCTTGCCCTTCAGGCACATCCGCGTAATGGTCGTGGCACATGATGCACTTTTCAAAGACGACTGGAATCGGTGTGGCCACGCGTAAATGACGGACCCCTTCACGGGTTTCGATTTTCTCAACCCAAGCCGTTCCAGCCAAGAGTTGTTTGATTGCGTCTCGCTCAAAATCGTCTTCGGCAACGTTCTCATCATCGTATGGCGTCCCTGTGGCATCGAGCAGACGAACGCGGTGCCAACCTTTCTTTTCGGCGGACTTGAATAGCATTTTGAACGCGGTGCCAGCTGGAATTTCCTTCTTGTCGGTCACAAAGTTGTCGGTAATCGTGACGATTCCACCTTTGTAAATATCATCGAGCATGCGAATTTCACGTCGCACCCTCTCGACCTGTTGATCCTTCAGAGCGTCCTCGGGCGCGATGGTCACCTTGGCAGGTTCGTCGGCGATACCGAATGGGAGAGTTGCGGAAATGAACAACGTCAAAATGGTGAATCGAAACATTTTTTGAATCCTCAATGAATAGGTAATATTTGGTAACCGAACGGCAATGGATTGGGTTCGCCCCAGTCCGAACATCTAATGGCCACGAAGCATCAAGCGCACAAAGCTAAGGATTTTTCCAACTAGCAAAATCGTTACTCGCCAGACATTCGCCTCCAAGACCTCGATGGCGCGGTCGTGTGCGATTTTTCAATCGTTTGGTCAGGACGCCCCCAGCAACATGCCATCAGAATCGACTTCCTTTGACTGACGCGAGATCCGCGATAAACGGTTTCCGTTGGGCAGCTGATCTGTCCGCACAGCTTTAGCACTCCGTTCCGTCCTTGATAACCACATACACGTACCCGTCTTCGACAAACGCTCCATGAGCTGGCGTTGGTCCAGACGCGGGTGGGCAAAGATTTTCTCCCGTCCGAATATCAAACTCTGCTCCGTGCCACGGACAGGTAACGACGTACTCGTCGACCTCGCCGCCTGCGAGCGGACTATCCATATGGTCGCAGTTGTCATCGAGCGCGTAGACTTCGTCCCCTCGTCGGAAAATCACAATCGGTCGATCATCCACGATCAGATCGATCATGGCGCCGTCATCAATGTCTTCGAGTGCAACTGCCTTGCAAGCATTCTCTCGTGCCATGCTCTAATCTTTTGCTAAGGATTTTGGGTAAGTGCGTTGTAACCAGCCCTTGCCGATAGCAACATAAGCCGATAGCCTTGTCGTTTATCTACAAGAACAACAGCAAAACAGTTAACTCACTTTCACTCATCTTGTCAACAGACGTAAGTGCAGTCGCTAGGCCGGAAAAAAATGAACAAAATCCAATGGGAGGAGCGACAATGAGCGCTGCAGCCGTGCAAGCCAGTTTCAAGAGATGCGAACAGACAGGTGACTTCGCCGAGAAGTTCTATTCGATCTTTCTTAACGCGTCCGATGAGATCGCGCCTCTCTTCAAAGATACCGACTTCAAGAAGCAGCGGTTATTGCTTCGGAGCACCGTACACATGTTGGTGATGAAGGACATTCAAGACGACAGATCACATCAGCAGCTCAAGATGATTGGCGAATCGCATTCGCACCGACAGCTTGACATCAATCCTGAGCTGTACGAAGTGTGGCTCGATAGTTTGTGCGAAACAGTGAAGCAACTGGATTCGGAATGGACCGAAGAGCTGGAGGACCACTGGCGTCAAAAATTGCGACCGGCAATCTCGCTCATTACGTCATTGTATTGAGTGGACTGATGTGGTCCCACGACGGCGAATCCGTCGACAGCCAGCCTTACGGTGCGAGCAAGCTCACCTTTAGCTGATGGCAACCGCCGCGCGTCAAGAAAGAACCGGCGTCAGTAAGGCCAGTACGAGCACTCACGAACGCGCCGCCGTTTTCAGTACAGGCTCGAAGCGCCAGCGAGTGGATCCGCCGAGCACCCAGATTCATTCGCCAGCCCATCGGGCTTGTATTTTGGCTTCTACCGGCGCCCTTCCTCAGACCATCAGCTCTGTTGCTGCCATTGATTGGTCGATGAGGCACCGCGATCGCCCACGATGCCTATGCATGTACGAACCGAAAGATCAGGGATACGGATCGCCAGTCGCAGCGGGTTTTGCTAGGATTCAGACGTGATCGACGGAGGTGTTTCCGTTGAATTTGGGGAAGCTCACGCTCGCCGCAATGGCGGCTGATGCTGTGGGTAGCTTCAAGAAACTCTGAGAACGCGACCATGCAGAAACTCCACGAACGACTGGCCCACATCAAAACACGATTTGAA
>CALFWL010000245.1 GCA_937928215.1 uncultured Pirellulaceae bacterium
GCTTTGCGAGTACTCGGTTCCGACGACCGGTCCGCCCGCAGCCAACGCGCCCGATCAACGCTTTGTGTACGGAGAATATGTGGACGAGCCGATTCTCAAGGACGGTTTGACCAACGGCACGACGGGCGTGGTTTACTACAGTCGCAATCAGCAGTACAGCGTCACGGCATTGACCAACGCAACCGGAAGTGTGATCGAACGCTACGCTTACACGGCTTGTCAAATAAAGGTGTCAGGGACCGTTAACGACTCGAAAGAGTGAAATTGTTCGAGCTTTTTGTTTCTTTGACCGCCGAGTACAGTGTACGGGGCAGCTTAATGCTGCGCAGTGCTTGAAACGTTAGGACAAAACGATCGCGTTAATTCTATTCTCCCGTTCCGCCGCTCGACCGCACCATCAAGAAACGATAACAGCGGTTCAGGCACCATCGACGAAGCAGAGCAAAAACCGACTAAACTGTTACAAGGTTACTTCACCGTTGAACCTGATTCAGACTTTTCTGAATCTTCATTCTCCATGATGTCCGACTTTTCGCCGTCAACGTCTGAGCTCTCAGATTCTTCGGCGGCATCCTCTTCCTTTGCAGGCAATCGCTCAGGCAAGTTTGCCTCGCGTTCGGTGTGAACCGAGGGGCCAATCAAGTCGGCGATCTGGTGACGGTCAAGTTCTTCCTGTTGGACCAGACCATCGGTGATCGCTTGCAAATTTTCGCGCTGCGTTTCGAGCAGTTCGATCGCACTCTTGGCGGCTGCTTCAAGGATGAGGTGCACCTCTTCGTCGATGACCTCCATCGTGTGTTCGCTGAACTGACGACTCTTGTGCATCTCGCGACCTAGAAACGGATCGTCATCGGTCATCTTGTAACTCACTGGGCCTAGGCGATCGCTCATGCCCCAGTGGGTCACCATGCGGCGGGCCATTGAAGTGGCTCGTTCCAAATCGTTCTCGGCTCCGACGGTCAGTTCATCGTAGATCAGTTGCTCGGCAGCTCGACCGGCCAGCAACACGATCAGATTGTCACGAATTTCGTTTTCGGACATGTTCATGCGGTCTTCGTCGGGGACCATCTGCGTGACGCCTAAGGCTTGCCCGCGAGGAATTACAGTGACTTTGTGGACCGGGCTGGCTCCTTCCAAGAACCAAGCTGCGATGGTGTGGCCCGCTTCGTGGAAGGCCGTTCGTTCTTTTTCCTTGGCTGTTAGAACTTCTTCACGCGCAGCGCCCATCAGGACTTTATCGTGAGCGTAATAGAAATCCTCCATCTCGACGCGGGTCTTGTTTTTGCGAGCGGCCCACAGAGCGGCTTCGTTGACCAGGTTCTTGATGTCGGCTCCAGTCATGCCGGCGGTGGCCTGAGCCATGACATCCAATTTGACGTCGGGGCCGAGCGGCACCTCACGAACGTGGACCTTAAAAATAGCCAATCGCCCTGTCTTGGTTGGGCGGCTGACGGTGACGTGGCGATCGAAACGACCTGGACGCAGCAAGGCGGGGTCAAGAATGTCTGGCCGGTTGGTCGCGGCCAGAATGATGACCGAATCGTTGGCTTGGAAGCCATCCATTTCACCTAGAATTTGGTTGAGCGTTTGCTCTCGTTCGTCGTGGCCGCCGCCAAGACCGGCACCGCGTTGACGCCCGACCGCATCGATTTCGTCGATAAAGATGATGGCGGGTGATTGAGCCTTCGCGGTCGCGAACAAGTCGCGGACTCGGCTGGCTCCAACGCCAACGAACATTTGAATGAACTCGCTACCGTTGACGGAAAAATAAGGCACTTCGGCTTCGCCAGCGACGGCTCGGGCGAGCAACGTCTTACCGGTTCCCGGCGGACCGATCAGCAAGGCTCCCTTGGGGACTCGTCCACCAAGCCGCTGAAATTTGGTTGGATCACGCAGGAAGTCGACGATCTCGCCGAGGTCGGCTTTCACATTTTCCAAACCGGCCACGTCCTTGAACGTTACCGGTTGCTCCATCGATTCATATTTTTTGGCAGGGCTTTTTGAGAAGTTCGAAAGGAATCCGCCACCACCCATCATCTGGTTCTGAGACCGTCGCAGGAACAGGAACATATACAGCATCGATCCGATCAACGCGAACATCAGGATCGTGCCGAGCATTTCGAGGAAGTTGCCGGGCTGAGCCACCGTGATGCTCTTGACGCCAGCTTGTCGCAATTCTTCCTCGATACGTTCGCGAGAGAGTTCGTTGTCGGGAAGTTCGACGACGAATCGCTTCGATAGTTTGTCCGATGGATCAGGTTGCGTGAGCTTTCCATCTTCGTATTTTGGTTCGGGGGATGGGATGACGGTGAAAATTCCCGTGGCACCTTCGGGTGTGAAGGTGATGTTTTCGACAAGCGGCATGATGGGTTCGCCGTCGTCTCCCAAGATCGGTTTGTCATTGAAGTCCCGACCTTTGATCAGATTCTGGAAATAGCCGTATGAAATCCTTGAACGCTGGTTGCTTTGGAAATTGAACACTAGAAATATCAGCAGGCCCGCCAAGATCAGGAGGGGAACCAGATAGTTGGTATTCTTGTTCGACGAACCGTCCGCTTCGGAGTTCTGAGCGGACTTGTCTTGTTTTGATTCTTTATTCATTCGGCCTGTGCCTGAACGTCGCGGGGCGACGCGGTAGAGTCGGATTGTTTAGGTTGAATGTTTCAGGTGCGAAACGCGAGTCGAGCCTGGCGGCAGACGCGTTCAATATCGGCGTTCGTCAAAATTGGCATTAGTCGACGAATCTTTGGGATGTTTTCCGGTGCGACTGGCCCGGGCGTCCCGAGTGTTCGCGTTCCTTGTTCAAAGACCGAAAATTGTAGCCCACGCTTCACTTTCTGGCGACGTGTGGTGCCACAACTGTTCAGAATGACACGCTATTCGACCGGAATAACTCACACAAATACGACACCCGCACGAATTGCGCAAGCTCATATAAAAATTGGGTTGCTTCGGTTTTCGAAAGAGGACGATCAAGGACTCGCGAAACATCGAGTTACCGGTTTTTGTTTGGTGGAACCAGTCATTGTTTCAGATTTACTGAATCAATTCGGTACCTTATTTCCGTGCGAATCTGGAGGAATTGCCCCGCAATAAATTGTCAGATTCAATTTCATCTCGCTTGCGTAAGACCGGGCAATCACCATTCTCATTCGTTTGATTTATTCGCAAGTCCCAAGCGAATGACAACTTTCTCATTTTGACCGGTTGAACGTAGCTGGTGGTGCTAGAGTTCGACCGTCCGGAGGTCTTTCAAGTTCAGCCATCATTTCCACGACAGCCGAGAAAATACAACAATTCCTGTGCAGTGACTCCGGCTGGCAACATGTTCAGCAAACCCGCGGGGCGTTGATCCGGGTGTTGTTCGACAAACTGGTTCAAGAACGTCTGCTTGGTTTCGGACAGCACCCATTCGGGTTGGACGGGCAGCCGATCTTCGATCGCTCGAATTGCGTGTTCCAGCACGGTACCTCGGTCTACGTTGCGGACCAGTTGCACTTCTTCCAGCGAGTATCCATCCGAAAGCAGCTTCCAAGTCCAAAAGAAATTTGGCCTGGCAACGGGCGATTTTGGCGAATCGTTGCGTTGGAACGTCGGCGGGCTGGCAGTCGATCGTTCAATATGATTTTCGGCGTCACGTTCGGCCGCCGCCTGTTCTTGGTTTTTATCCATCGAGCCATCGATATCTGCGGACTGGGACGGTGAAGCCTCAGAGGGATCCGATTCGATAAACGGAACCACTGTTTCATCCTCCACTGCGTATTCTGAGCCCGATTCTCGAATGTTTCTGTCGGCCGCCAAATCATCGTCTTGTGAAGCATCGTCTTGTGAATCGACCGAGTCAGCGTTGCTTGGGCTGACGTGAGGTATTTTGTTGCGCAGCTTGGAAGCACAAGCTCGGACCAATGGATCGGGCATCATCGAGGGCATGTCCGCTCGGAGCTGGCCTGCCATCAGTGCCTTGCCCGAGTCTGAAATTTGCACGGTAGGCCTAAACTTGGTGGTTTCAATCTGATCGATGAAACCTTGGCTGATCAGAAACTCCATCAACTGATTCACATCGGATTGACGAAGTTGTTTCAACAATCCGAAGGTGCTCAGCCGGTCCAGGCCCATCTGTTTGACCTTCTTGTTCGCCGATCCGGTCAGCATTTGAGCAATCAGCGTTTTGCCCAGTCGGCCATGGGTTCTGGCAGTTCCGCTGAGTGCAACTTGAGCGGCGTATAGGCAGGCGTTGGACGCGGGAGTTGTTTCGCCAGCCGACAGCAGTTTGGTTTTGGGGCGTGAGCCGCAGTTGTCGCAGTTTTGGCAGCGTTTGCGATCGGGGTCGCCAAAGTATTCCAGAATCTCCAACTGGCGGCAACGTTTTGTCGTTGCCAATGAGATGACCCGTTGTAGCTTTTCGTGTTCCGATTTTTGTCTCCGGGCAAGCTCCGCAAAATCGATGTCCAATTGGTTGAATGTTTTTTTTCGATCGATCACATGGACCGCTCGTCCGCGAAAGGGTGGGATGTAGCTCACGGCGGGCAGTTTCGTGAGTTCGCGGATGGCTCGTTTGACCGCATCCCACTTCATCCCCAGATCGTCGGCAAATTTCTGAGGTTGAAAAAGGACTCGTTCACCCCGAAAAGAACCGACCAATTGCTCAAGCCCACGCATTACGTGACGGCGGGTTCGGGCGTCTCGCGGTAGCAGGTCCACCAACGAGTTCATGTCGGAGTCGATGCGAATGCCGGCCGAGTTCTGCCGAGAGTCCAGTCGCTCAATCGCGTTTGCTTTCTCGAGCAAAGCTTCGCAAGTTCCAATGCCCGATGTCCCCAGCGATAGACCAAGGTCGTCCTTGATTTCCTGCAACGTCATTTCGATTGGATTGCTGGGGATGCCTCGCAGGTATTCGTAGACCTCGCGAATGGTCTCTTTGGACGGGTAGGAGTTCTCGATGAAGAACTCCTGGATGAATTTGTCCTGAAACGAATATAGCATCAGGCATTCGGATGGCTTGCCGTCACGCCCCGCCCTGCCGGCTTCCTGATAGTAGGCCTCGATACTGCCGGGCAAGTTGTAATGGATAACGAACCGAAGGTCAGCTTTGTCGATGCCCATTCCAAATGCGTTGGTCGCGACGATCACCTCGATGTCGCCGCTCATGAAACGTTCCTGAACCTTACGACGTTGATCCGAAGGCAATCCCGCGTGATAAAACGCGAATCGGCGGTTCACTTCTTCGCCCAGCAGTTCAACTAAGTGCTCGCAGTTTTTCCGAGTCGAAGCATAAATGATTCCGCAACCCGGATGAGTTTTCAAAAACTCGACCAGTTGGTCATCCTTGTCTGCGTTCCCGTTGGGCGAGTTGACTCGCAGGCATAGATTCTCTCGTGCGAAACCGGTCACGAATCGGGCGGGTTCATTCAGCTCCAGAATGTCGACGATGTCTTGCTGAACCAGTGTCGTCGCGGTAGCGGTCAAGGCAACGGTTTGCGGGTTGCCGATCCGTTTGCGGAAGCCTCCCAGCCGAGCGTAGTCCGGACGAAAGTCATGCCCCCATTGACTGATGCAATGAGCCTCGTCGACGGCCAGCAGTTGAACATGAATTCGATTGACCGCTCGCATGAACGAGTTACTGCGAAGACGCTCTGGAGCGATGTAGATCAGTTTGTACTTTCCAGCGATCATGTCCGCGATGCGAGCCTGCTGTTGATCGGGCGAGAGCGAACTGTTGATGAAGGTCGCCGGAATGTCTCGATCAAGCAGAGACTGAACTTGGTCAGTCATCAAAGCGATCAGTGGACTGATGACGATGGTGACTCCGTCACGCGCGATGGTGGGTAGTTGAAAGCAAAGACTTTTTCCTCCTCCCGTCGGCATGATGCACAACGTGTCTTTGCCGCTCATCACGGCGTCGATCACTTGCTTTTGACCTCGCCGAAATTCGTCCAATCCAAAGTTGCCCAGCCAGCGTTCAGGTTGGATAGAGTCAGACGACATGGGCGTGAAAGGTTGGGCAGACGATGGCGGTGACTGGATGCAGATTTAACGATCGCGGTATCTAACGCATTGTAAGCCGATCTGATCAAACTTAGAACCGATCCCTTGACGATTGTTGCCAGGCACTCCGAGTGGAGTTTTCGGGATTCGACTCGGGGAGTCGGGTGGCTTTGGGGAGGTTCCTATCAGCAACGCACACGTCGTGCGCCAATGAGCTATAATTCCAGTATGATTTTGATCAAGAACCTTTCAAAAACCTACCGCGCCGGAAAAGCTCGGGTCGAGGCCGTTCGCAGCGTTTCTTTTTCGGCGGAGGCGGGCGAGGTTTACGGTTTGCTGGGGCCAAACGGAGCCGGAAAAACGACGACGATGCGGATGATTCTAGGGCTGTTGCCGCCGGATGCTGGTTGGGCCGAAATCGGTGGTGTTCGTTCGGATATCGATCCGGATGGCGTCAAGCGACAGGTCGGGTTCGTGTCGGCGTCTGCTGGCGTCTACCAGTGGTTGACCGCGCGGGAGATGCTGACGTTCTTCGGTGATATTTACTCGATGCCACCTAACCTGATCGCAAGTCGGTTGGAAGAATTGAGCGAATTGTTGCGGTTGAACGATTTTCTGGACCAGCGATGTTCGACGCTCAGCACGGGGCAGCGCCAACGGATTAACTTGGCCAGAGCGCTTCTGCATGACCCACCGGTGATGTTGTTAGACGAGCCCACGCTGGGGTTGGATGTCGTCGGTAGTCAGGTGATCTTCCAATACATCGACATGCTCAAGGAACAAGGCAAGGCGATCATCATGTGTACTCATCGTCTGGAACAGGCGCAAGGTGTGTGCAGTCGTTTCGGTTTGTTGCACCAAGGCGAGATGATCCATGAGGGAACGCTGGCTGAGTTGAAGTTGAAAACCGCGCGAGAAAATCTGGTCGACATGTTCATCGATCTATTGAATCCCGTTTGAACAAAGTACTGGCGACCGAGCACCACCGTGACAAAACGATCTGAATCAGAAACTGCTGCCCGCCCGTTTTCGATCTGGCGGCTGGCATCCAAAGAGTTACGTGAAACACTCCGTGATCGGCGGACGATTATCACGCTGGTGCTGATGCCGTTGCTGGTGTATCCGATTCTTAGTCTGATCTTTCGCACGTTTCTGCTGTCCAATGCTCAAGCTTTGGCGGAGGGTGGGCCTCGACGCTACAACATCGTTTGTTATTGCGACCAGGGCGAGCAAACGCTTTCGAAAGTGCTCGGCGCGACCGTCGCAGCGATGAACGACTTGGAAACGAAGACGGACCTTGGTGCTCAGGCCCACCGCGATGCCAATTTATCCGCCGGGAATCACAACGCTAACTTGCGCTTTCAGGATCACAGTTGGCGGTTTCTCGATCGTTCGGAGGAAGACGATTTGCTAGCGCTCGTGGAGTCGGGTGATGCCGATGTGGGGCTGAAACTGTCGGTTGGATCGTCACCGCGAGAGCCTTTGCAAACGATTGGGCGGGAGTCTTTGGGAACCATTCAATTGATCACTCGTCCCGACTACCGGTCGCGTGAGGTCGCGAGCTATTTGCGAAAACGATTCCAAGCATTGGATGCTTTTGTAAATGAGCAACGACTGCGGAGCGCCGGTTTGCCGAACCAGCCGTTGGTAGCGCTTGAGGATGATGTGCTGACGGCGTTACCGGATTCGCCCTCCCAGGCCACGGCAAAGTCGTTCTCGCTCGCTTCCCTGGTGCCGCTGATCTTGGTGTTGATGACCATCACGGGCGCCGTCTATCCGGCGATTGATCTGACCGCGGGCGAGCGAGAACGAGGAACGCTTGAGACTTTGATGGCCGCGCCAGTGCCGAAGGCGGGCATCTTGATGTCCAAGTTTATTGCAGTGCTGACCGTTGCCGTGATGACTGCTTTATTGAACCTGGTTGGAATGGCTGCCACTGTCTGGGCCTTTCAGTTGGATCAATTTTTGCCCGGCAGCGTCACGTTTACAATCACGACGATGGTAAAAGTGTTCGCGTTGCTGGTCCTGTTTGCTGCATTTTTCTCAGCGGTGCTGTTGGCTGTTACCAGCTACGCAAAAAGTTTCAAAGAAGCACAGGCATACCTTGTGCCGATCATCCTGCTGTCACTGGGACCGGGATTGATGGCGATGTTCCCTGGGTTGGAACTGGCGGGAACGCTGGCGATCACTCCGATGATGAATATTCTGTTATTGGCCCGAGATGTGATCGAGCAAACGGTGGACCCATCGGCTGCCGCGGTGGCCATCCTTTCGACCGCACTTTACGCTGGCGTCGCGATTTGGATCGCGGCTCGGACGTTTGGTTCGGCTTCCATGTTGTATTCGAATCAAGGAAGTGTCGCGGAGCTTTTCCAACGTCCGGATGTGGTGAGCTCCGTGATCCAGCCAGCGGCGGCACTTGGGTGCATGGCGTTGTTATTTCCCGTTAACTTCGTGATGATCGGAGTGCTGGGGCGACTTGCCACCGACACGAGCGCTGATTTGGTGGCTCGATTCACGATCATGGGCGCGTTCACGATTCTGGCGTTCATGGCGATTCCGTACTTGGTGGCTTCGCATCAACGAGCGAATCTGACAGAAGTGTTTGGGTTGAAGAAGCCTCGGTTGATTTTTCTTTTTGTGGCGTTGATTCTCGGGTTGACGTTATGGCCATTGGTTGCCAGCCTGATCGAGGTGTACGGTCGATTGGGCGGCGAGGAGGCTCATGCTGCGTGGCACAAGCGACTGGTGGCTGAAACTGCGGACTTGGTCGGGAAGATTCGACAAGTGTCGCCCATCATGATCGCGATTTTTCTATCGATCATCCCAGCCTTTTGCGAGGAGTTCTTTTTTCGAGGCATGTTGATGCGGTCTTTGTTGCGTTGGCGAACGGCGTGGCTGGCGATTGTGTTTTCCGCAGTTGTTTTCGGCATGTTTCATGTATTGTCCAACAGTGTGATCGCACTCGACCGATTGCTTCCAACAACGCTGATCGGGTTGGTGTTGGGGTATCTTGCCTGGAAGTCGGATTCGATTCTGCCGGGAGTGTTGTTGCACTCATTGCACAACGCGACAGTCGTCTTTTTGGGTTACTATCAGCCGCAGTTGCAGCAACTTTCATGGTTTCCGGGCGAATCACAGTCTCTGCCGTGGACTTGGTTGGCGGGAGCGGGGTGCTGCGTTCTGATGGCGATGTTCGTGTTGATTCGCTCGAAAGTTGAATCCGACCGGGGTGAGTCATACAGATTGGAAGCGTCGCCGTAAAAGAATTTGCAATTGCACTTCACGAACGGTGACCAATTCTACCGGCTAGTTTGGCAAGGTTAGCAGGGCCTCAGATGAACCCAGATTCATACAGATTGATGGACGCAAGAATCCGTATCGATCCGTGTGCAGCGGTGGCCAACTTCCGGATGTATAATGTTGCGTTTCGTATGCTGATTTCAGTCGCGATGTTATTGGGGTTTGCCCGTAGTGTCTCGGCTGACGACCGTGTGAAGTTGCCTGATGGTTTTGGACTGACTCAGGTCGCAACGGATGAATTGGCAACCAATATCTTTTGCATGATCGCGTTGCCTGATGGCGGAGCTCTGGTGTCTGGGCCGGGTTACATTAACAAGCTGATCGATGACGATGATGACGGGGTTTTTGATCGGGTTGAACGGGTCTCTGATTTTCCCAAATCGGGTGCGCAGGGGTTGGCAGTCGATGGAGTCGATTTGCTGTGCGTCGGTGATGGCGGCATCTGGCGATTACCTGACGTGTTGGAGATCAACGAGAACGCGAGGGATACAGCGAAAGCGCCAGAGTGCCTATTCGAGATTTCCACGCGGGGCGAACATCACGCGCACTCGATCCAGAAAGGCCCCGACGGTTGGTGGTATCACATTGCCGGAAATCACGCGGCGTTTGATCAGCAGCATTGCAAAGGGCCGATAAAGAATCGACGAGCGGGCGTGGTCATGCGGTTCAGTCCAGATTTTTCACAGCGAGAAATCATGGCTCATGGTTTTCGCAACGCGTATGACTTTGCGTTCAACTCGACCGATCAATTGTTTACTTTCGATAGCGACGGCGAGCGTGATTTGGGGCTGCCGTGGTACCGGCCGACTCGCGTTTTTGAAATTGTTCCGGGCGACGATGCCGGTTGGGTCAGTAAAACATGGAAAAGACCGTCTTACTACTTTGACATGCCGCGGCTGATCGGCGATGCGGCGCGAGCCAGTCCGACGGGCGTCGCGTGTTACGACGGGAATCAGTTTCCGCTTGAATACGATGACGCAATCTTTCTAGGTGATTGGACTTTCGGTCGAGTGCTGGTTTGTCGCCGAGTATGGAAGACTGGCGAATACTTGCCGCCCGAGGAATTTTTGACTCCGAAAGCCAGCTTTGGATTTCCTGTTACCGATTTGGCCGTGGCTCATGATGGAAGTCTGTTGATCTCAGTCGGAGGCCGCGGGACCGAAGGTGGCGTCTGGCGAGTGACTTCGAAGACGAAGCGAAAACAAACAGAGGAATCGCTGGGGAAGTACGTGTGGGAGCGACGGCAGGCGTTCCGGCAGAATTTGCCGACTGAAGGTTTGATCGAAAGAGCTTCAAAAATGCTCGATCAGAAAGATAGAGATTTGCAAGTTGATGCGTTGGCAGGCTTGCTGGTTCACACTCAGTCATTTTCGGTTGATCGGTTTGGTGCTGAGGTTTCCGATCTGCTGGTGAAGGCGTGTCAGTCTGATGATCCAAAGGTTTTTGCGGCAACGTTGCGTTTTGCAAAGGCTTTGTGCCGTCGCGATGACCGATGGGAGTCACTTCTTGTATCGAATGGCAAGTCACTAACGGAGAATGCTCGTGTTTTCATTCTGGCGAAATTGGCGTCGCAACCCTCTGACCCCGAACGGCGAGCGTTGTTTGACTACCTGCTGAGTCCCGCCACATTTGGCAATGGTGTCGACAGCGAGAATTCATTTCCCGATGACATTGCGTGGCGACTGGCTCAACTGCTGCTTGGGGGTGTCGGCGATTCGGGCGGTTTCTTTTCGTCGACGACTGCCACCAAGCCGATCAAGCGTTCGAAAATTCAGGGTCGAGAAAGCCACGGTCTCGTTTTTCACGCGATTGAAAACACAAAATTTCACACGGCGAGATTGGAACTCGCACGGCTGCTTGCGATGGAGCATGCTCCCGCTGGATTGGCAAGCCAGTTCTTTCTTCAACATGTTGGTTTTGATACAGGCAAAGATTATGGAATGGGATTGCCTTTCGATGAAACAAATAATTTTGGTGATTTGGTGTCATTTGCTCGAACGGGCCCATCCCAAGATTTGCATTGGTTGATGTGCTTACTGCAACTGGAGGCGACTGAGAATGAAGGTATCGATGAACAGCTTGCGAATGTCCTGCTGCACATCCAGAAAAAATTCCTGACGCAGAACGTGCAAACGGATTCCCATTTCCGGCCGATGTTGGACCAGCTTGCATCGCGAGCATTTGATAAATATCCCGGCCTTTCAAAGCGATTGCTTAAGGCCGAGCACTTTGGAGCCTCGCATCACGGCTTTTTGTTCTCGAAATTTTCAGATGAGGAGCTGCCGTTGCTACAGGAGAAAGTGATGACCTGGATGCAGGGAAAATCCTCGGTTAGGGTAACTGTAGATCATGTTGCTGTTCTGGATCGAAACCCGACATCGAAAACGGTTGGCGTTTTGAGAGATATGGCGAAAGATGCATCATTGAAAGACACTGTCACCATGGCTCTTGCGAAGCACGGAGATGCTACGGATCGTGAGTTGTTTGTCGAAGGCTTGCAGTCGCTCGATCCGAGAGTGCAGAGAGAATCGGCGATCGCGCTGCGAAAGCGGGTGCCCGATGTTTCTCCTGACGCGGCGGTTGCTGCTTTGCGAGCGGCGATGCGGCTGGGAAACGAAGAACAAGACGTTTCGATTCGAGATCAACTGATTCTGCTGCTGCGGAAATTTTCCAGCAAAGATTTTGGTTATCAGTTGCAACGCCCAGACCTTCGTCAGGGTGATGTGCTACTTCGGTGGCGAGCGTTTTTGATCGAACAGCAGCCGGAAGTGGCGGAGTTTCTGAAGCCTGCCGAGTCCGGTCAGCAGTTGATGGCTCGACTGGAACAACTAGATTGGGAATCGGGCGACGCGAGCCGAGGCAAGCGTGTCCACGAAAAATTGCAATGTGCAGCGTGTCATGGGGCCAGCCGGACCTTGGGCCCTCGATTGGAAGGCGTCACTCGTCGACTCGGTCGAACTGATTTGTTGACTGCGATCGTGACCCCAGACGCTCAGGTGTCGGACCGCTATCGAACGACCCTGTTTGAGACGGTCGACGGGCAACTGTTTTCAGGTTCGATCGTTTATGAGAACGTGGACGGCGTGACGATTCGAGAATCCAGCGGGCAGACCAGGCGGCTCAATCGAGACCAGATCGAAAATCAAAGACGGTCAACAAAATCGCTGATGCCTACCGGTCTGCTTGATCGAGCAACCAATCAGGAAGTGACCGATTTGATGGCGTTTTTGAAAACTCTGTAACTGACAACGCTCACACAACCGCTGGCAAACGATTGAAACCGGACAAGCCCAACACGAAGCGACCCTCGTTCTGGCGACAAGCAGTATCCGGATCGCTTCCCTTGGAAACCGAGACGACTTGGTTCATTCTGGTCAGCGTGTTGGACATCATGATGACTTACCTTGCCATCCGGTGCAGTCACGAGGGCCTGACATCACGTTTCATCGTGGAAGGAAATCCAATTCCCGCTTGGTTTTTCGTTCGCTGGAATATCCAAGGGATGATCTTCTTCAAGATGGCAACGGTTGCATTCGTGACACTGATCGCTCAGTGGGTTGCAACCCGCAGCATGGGCAGAGCGAGATTGATACTCAATGGCGGTTCGATTCTGGTCGGCTGCGTCGTTGCCTATACCTGCTGGTTGCTGATCGGTTCGCTGCGATAAAAAATTGTGTAGGTGTCCCATTTCGCGGCCATCGCCCGCAACGGGTTAACTCCAAAATGACAGTGAAGCTTGACAGTGAAGCTGCGGTTCGATGGCGAGCTGCCTTTGCGAGATTGCTCGCTTGGACGGGAAGGCGAACGAGATTCCGTCACGGCCAGCACCATGGTTAGCCTCGTCTTGATTTTGAATAGGTACGAGGAGCGTTCTGCGGTTTCATGCGAGTTGCGAGCAACATTGCTCAAGCAGTCAAGCTATACCTTCTAGGCAACCTTTTTCGATTTAGAAATCTCAGACGATTCAGCCATGGATGAAGGTCGCGGTCAGTTTTTCGGACTTGCTGATTGTCATGTTTACAGCCGGTGCAAATCGTGAAATCGGGCGAGTCTGATGCTCTTACGCGACCGTCAATTTCCGATATTCCCTGAACGACGGTACGTCTGAAGGATGGGCTATCAGCGAGAATGACGTGATGGGAGTGTGCAGTGTTACGGTCTGGCCAACTTGAGAAATCCCAACCGAATTCCCATTCCGACCCCAGCGATTTGTTAACTCCGTCGTTGAGTCAGTTTGGTGAGTTACACCCCGGTCTGCCGCTAAACGTTGGACCCGGGAAATTGGTCCAGCCCGAGAGTGATTCAAACGATCACTCGTTCGATTTCTCAAATCGTCTTGTTTTGGCTCAGCCAAATCGGAGACGTTTTCTTTTGATCGCCGCTTCCACAGCTTCGCTGTCACTGCTGGGGCCTTCATCAACCTTCGCAGCAACACTCACCCGTGACAACGGTTCCATCGGAATCGACGACAAACAGTATCGTGTGCTCGTTACGTTTATCCGAGCTCAACTTTGCGCGTTGTGGGGTGGCGCACCGTCAGAAAGCGCTGACGCCGTGGCGACAGACGTGCTTGAGTACATGAGCTACGTGAAACCGAGGATGCGGAAGGGGTTCGGCTTCGTGCTGTCTTGGTTGAATCTGTATTCGTTGAAGGTTTACAAACGACCGTTTCACCGACTCGGTCCGCCAGATGTGTGGGCATTGCTGAATCAGGGCGAATACCGGGGGTATCGATCAAAAAGACGCCGGAAGCAACCGTCGCTGATCACTTTCGATGACAACCACGTTGAACATCTGGCCGTATCGACGATGGCAATGCTTGTCCGCATGGTGACTTGTTCCAGAAAGCCTGCCCGGATGTTCGTTGGCATGACTTGGTCGCCCGAGTGTCGTGACCCAGCAAATCTGACCTCGGTGCCTCGTCCGGCAAGGCCCTGTCTGAACCAGCAATACGATGTTTGCGTGATCGGTTCGGGAGCCGGAGGTGTGACGGTTGCCGCGCGGGCCGCAGAGCAGGGAAAGCGAGTACTTATCATCGAGGCTGGAAAATGGTTCAGCCCCGAACAGCTGATTGAGACGCATGTGAACGAGCAGGGCGATACCGAACTGCTTCCGGCGCGAGGCGATCAGGTGTTGATGCAGCTCTACAAGGAAGGCGGTGTCCAGCTGGCAGGCGAGCAATTTGACTCAGATCTAAGCGCGCTCGACGTGATTCTGCCTCGGCGTCGCAAGAAAATCAAACCGCGTCAAACGATCAACGTCTTGCAGGCGGAAGTCGCCGGTGGCGGTCCGAATGTCAACAACGCGATTCATCTAGAGATCAAACGCCACGTCTGGGAAAGCTGGCAGGATCGACAACCTGCGGGAGTCGACTACGACCGGTTTTTCGATCGAATGCAGCAGGTCAAGCAAGACCTGGGGGTGAACATGGCGACCGCCGGCAAATGTGCCAGCGAGCGCAGCATGATGTTCCGCCATGGTTGTGAGTTATCGGGCAACGAGGTCGAGCCGACTCCTGTTTCCATTCGCAATGACTGTAAAGGTTGCGGAAGTGATAACTCGATGGATCCGTTTGGCTCACACGTTGGCGGTGTCCATGAATATCAGCCGGGGCGAGCGAATAGTTATTTGATGCGAGCTTTGAACGCGGTTGTGCCTGCTGAGATCGCTTGCGAACTTTCAGCCGTTCGATTTGATATCTCTCGCGATTGCGGATCGCTGGGCGGCCATCGAGTCAATCGATTGGTTGTCGAAGATCGGCGCGGTTTGAAAATCGGCCAGACGGGACCGCAGTTCACCATCAACGCCGACCAGTTTGTGCTTTCGGCCGGCCCCGTTTCCAGCACTCGGTTGTTAGCAGAATCCTACCGTTGCGCGGGCATCCGCAATAACGAACTTGGTAGCCGATTCTCTGGCAATGTCGGCACTCCCGTGTACGCCGTGTTCAAGAAGCCGTTGATTGACGGAACCCCGGAACGTCCGGAACCTGGAATCGCTCAATGCTTCATCGCTTCCGAGGAACTGGATTGGTCCACCGGCCAGTATCGGCTTACCAAGCCCGCACTGGAAAACTGGTTTCATTATCCGGGCACGATCGCTGTTGCACTGACTGGTTGGTTTCACGATTACGCCAGAATCCTGCGTTGCTACAACCATCTTTCTATCGCCGGCATGTTCGTACCGACCAAGGTCCGTCCGGAAAACAGAATTTCACCAAGCGGAAAAATCGCGTTTTCGCTTGATGAAAAAGAGCACGAGTTGCTGGTGCGAGGTATGGAGCGAATCGGAGAAATCTATTTGGCAGCCGCCACGCCCGACAATCCGGTCGAGCTATTTCTACCGACCAAGGGGATGTTGCTGGACGAATGCGGACGTCCTTTTCGAATTCGCAATCGGGAGCAGCTTGCTTGGGCATTGAATCAAGTGCGATGCCGTGGCCCCGAGTTCGTCAACCTGCTTTCGTCTCATCCGCAAGGAGGCAATCCGCTGGGCAGCGTGGTGGACCCGAGTTCCTTTCGTGCGTTGGATGACTGCGGCAAGACGGTCGACAATCTGTATGTTGCAGACGCCAGTATTTTCCCGGCGGGATGCGAGATCAATCCTCAACTGACCGTTAAAGCGCTCGCTTCATTCGCTGCCGACCAGATACTTGCTGCCGCCTGACGCAGATGAACATCGTCATGCTTTCGCGGCAGCGAAAGACAACGTCAATTATCAACCGCTCGGTCGTTAGACGAATTCAACTCGCTTTTGACGCAAAATCTTGGCGCAAGCTTTGGTTTTTTTGAACGTCTTCAATTTGTTCAAGATCCAATCGCGATCGACCGTTTCGTGCTTGCGAGCCAACCACGCGCAAATGAATGCGTCGGTGTCGCCATACTTTCGCGCTGAAAAACTGACCCCGCCTCGATTTGGACAGTCGGGCCAACGAGCGCTCCAGCGAATATCTTCGCTGAAGTTTTTGTTGTGCTGGTTTTTGTTCAGCTGAGCATACACACCAACGAATCCTGACTCGTTGCGTTTGGTCATGCGACCTTTGCCGGAATCGACCGGGGGTAACTCTTTCAATTTAGATTTGACCCAACGTTGAGCGGCCGCTTCGGCTTTCTGCCACGTGCCGTATTGGGCGAGTGTGAAGTTCTTTTGGTGATTGACACCCTTTCGCATCAGGCGAGCCATGACGCATTTGGATGGTTTGTTTTTCGTGGTATGCATCGTGTTTTTTTGCTGGTAACAGTATGACAAAGTGCGAGACACCTGAATCAGATGCCTTGAGCGTATGTGCTATCGTAGGCACGGTGTTTCGTGATGACAAGGGGTTTCACCGCATTTGCAAAAATGTATTTGATCTCGCAAGCATTTGCCCAACAATATCTGTCAGATTTGACCTCATTTCGCCCCTGTAAGATCGGCGCTGAACCATGTTTATCCGGCAACCTACTATTGGTGCGCGAGTGCTGACACGCTGGGAGCCACGGGATTTGCGTCACAATACGAAAAAACCGCTTGCCAGTGGAACTGACAAGCGGTTTCTATCTAATCCATCCTGCGAGCGGTGATTGAAGGACCAACGCCGCAAATTTATCGGGCCGATGGGCTTTGCCCGGTTGTTCGATTTGCCGCGACAAGGCATCGCGATCAATCAGATTAATACATGTCGTGATCGTGACCGTGATCTTGCTTGCCGCCGTCTTTCGGCTTGTCCGCAATCAAAGCATCACTGGTCAGCAACAGCGTGGCGACGCTGGCCGCATTGGACAACGCGGTCTTGGTGACTTTGGCGGGATCGATGACGCCCGCCTTGACCAAATCTTCGTAAGTGTCTGTCAAGGCGTTGTAGCCGACGTTTGTCTTGCCGTCCAGAACTTTCTCGCAGACGATGCCTCCGTCTTGACCCGCGTTGCTGGCGATCATGTGCAAGGGAGCACGACAAGAACGGACAATGATGTTGTAGCCTGTTTTTTCGTCGTCGCTCAAATCACTTGGAACCTTGACCGACCCGGCAGCTCGCAGCAATGCGACGCCACCACCAGGTAGGATGCCATCTTCGACAGCCGCACGAGTCGCGTGCAGGGCATCTTCGACGCGAGCTTTCTTTTCTTTCATTTCGCTTTCAGTCGCGGCACCAACGTTGACTTTGGCAACGCCACCTGAAAGTTTGGCCAGTCGTTCTTCCAGTTTTTCACGATCGTAATCGCTGGAGCAGTTCTCGATTTCGCGGCGAATCTGATCGATTCGAGCTTTGATGTCGCCGCTCTTGCCAGCACCTTCGATCACGGTGGTGTTGTCCTTGCTGACGATCACTTTTTTGGCTCGACCAAGATCCGTCAAACCAAGTGACTCAAGCTTCATACCCAGCGCTTCGAAAATTGCTGTGCCGCCGGTCAAGATCGAGATGTCTTCCATCATCGCCTTGCGACGGTCGCCGTAGCCCGGAGCCTTCACAGCACAACAGTTGAAAGTGCCTCGCAGGCGGTTGATAACTAGGGTAGCGAGTGCTTCGCCTTCGATGTCTTCCGCGATAATCAGCAGAGGCTTGCCTTGCTGAACGACTTTCTCCAACAGTGGCACCAAATCCTTGATGTTGGTGATTTTCTTTTCGAAGACCAGCACGTAGGCGTCTTCTAGGACAACTTCCATGGAAGTCGTGTCGTTAACGAAGTAAGGCGACAGGTAGCCGCGATCGAATTGCATTCCTTCGACCCATTCGACTTCGGTGCCCAAGCTTTTTCCTTCGTCGACGGTGATCACGCCGTCTTTTCCGACTTTTTCCATCGCGTCGGAAAGCAGTTCCCCGATCTCGCGATCGTTATTGGCTGCGATCGAAGCCACGTTTGCCATTTCGGCTTTGTCTTTGATCTTGATCGACATGCTTGAAAGCTTGTCGCAGATGTCGGTAACGGCTTTCTCGATGCCCTGCTTCATTTGGATCGGGTTGACGCCGGCGGTGACTGCCTTCAGGCCTTCGTTAAAGATCGCTTCGGCCATGACGGTGGCGGTAGTCGTCCCGTCTCCAGCGACATCACTGGTTTTGCTGGCGACTTCGCGAACCATTTGAGCGCCCATGTTCTCATAAACGTCTTCCAGTTCGATTTCCTTGGCGACGCTGACACCGTCCTTGGTGACGGTAGGAGAACCAAAGCTTTTCTGCAGGATCACGTTCCGACCTTTCGGGCCGAGCGTGACTTTGACGGCGCGAGCCAGTTTGGAAACGCCGCGACGAATTGCCTCGCGAGCTTCCTGTTCAAATGCGATCATTTTAGCCATGAAAAAACTCCTGATTTCAGGTTGGTTGTATTGTTGAAAGGTTTGTTTTGAGTAACACCGATTCGATTCAAACGATCAGCATTGAAAATCGGAAATTCGACTACTCGATGACTGCCAGCACGTCGTCTTCTCGCATCAGCAGAAATTCGTCATCGCCAAGCTTGATTTCGTCTGGGCCATAGCTGGTGAACAAAACGTGGTCTCCGGGTTTCAGTTGAAGCTCGCCCCGAGTGCCATCTTTCAGCAAGCGACCGTTGCCTACCGCGATAACCGTCCCGCGAGAGGGTTTATCCTTGGCCGATTCCGGCAGCAGAATACCTCCAGCGGTCGTGTCGAGCGATTCCTCACGCTCGACCACGATGCGATCGCCGATCGGCTGTAGGTTGGTGGATTTCTTTGTCGCCTTCTTGGTTTTGGTCGCTGCCATCAGATCTGATCCTCCGAATGTGTCTGTCAGGGCTTCCGGATTTTCGGCCGGTATCTGGAAACACGCTTCAGGCAGCGGAGGGCACTTCGATGCACCCTCCCCCTGCCATTTTTGCGGTTTGAAAATTCTCAGCCACTCGTAAGGCAATTGGCGCGCCAAAGTGGCGGGAAGCGAGAATTCTACGCTGCGAGACTTGAGCGAGCGACGATTTTCGAAGGATTCGTCCGTTCACATCGGCCGGCAGTGATTTTCAAGGTATTGTCTCAACGCAGGCCCATTCCAACGCCAGATGTCATTGTGACAGATTGTCAGCAGAGATTGGGACGTTCGATCATCGATTTCATTCGCAAAAAATATCGGCCACGTCGTGTCAGAACCTCGATACGGAAGGACCGACAGGGCTGTTGAGGCAGCGGTTGGATCAACGTGCGTCGCTCAGGCGGTTGCAATGCCGCGTTCTCGTGATCTCTATCCGCTTGCCAAACGGCACGAGGGCAACAAAATGACGTATTGCTGAATTATGGTGTATCATGAATTACCAGTTTGGACGCTACGCCTTTGCTTTCCGGCGCCGGCAATTCATTCGCGTTTGCAATTCTGCAATTTATCCCCTGATCAGCACCCAGCTGCTCGGTTTCGTTTTTTCCGACTCAGTATTTTTCGACGCAGTTATCGGACCGAAAGTAACAAAATGCCAATCAAAGCCCAATGCGGAAGTTGTGGAACCGGGTTCAAAGCCAAGGATGCGCTGGCTGGCAAGCGAGTTCGATGCCCCAAATGCAAACAGCCTTTGACCATCCCGACGACAGGAGACGCTGCGGGAGTCGCGTCTGCGAGACCCCGATCCGCGTCAAGGCCAGCTGGAGGTTCGGTGCGGTCTAACCCGAACCCAATGTTGGGCCTGCTTGACGAAGCCAACGTCAAAGGCGTGACCCGAGGTCCAACCTGCGACAATTGCGCGTCGGAGCTGATTCCCGGTGCCGTGATCTGCATTGAGTGCGGATACAACATGGAAACCGGCAAACGGGTTACCACGGAAGTTGAAGAAGGCTCGGGTAGCTCCGCTGGAATGACAGACGCAGACCGGATTATGGCTCAGGCGGAAAAGGATATTGAAAACATGCCGGTCACAGCCGAGGGGCAGGATTTTGGCGATGGAGCCGACTCGCTGGTGATCGCGGGTGTCGCGGGAGTCATTCTGTTGCTGTTGGTTGGGATTGGTCTGGTGATCATTTTCTCGATGGAACAGATTTCCAAAGGAATTAACTCCGGCGCGATCAGTATGTGTGCGGCGATCGCCATGATCATTCTGTGCGGAGCTTGGGTCATGATCGTCGCTTTCAAACAGCAGCGACCCGGTCACGCTCTCGCTTGCATATGCACGGCATTCCTCTACTCGGTTGTCTACGGCTTCATGCAAGGGAAGGATTTGCTGATCCCGACCGTCATTCTGTTGTTCTCGTTCTTGATCGCCGCCGCATCGGGAACTTACGTAGGCTACAACGGCTGGGGTCCTGTCACGGGAAACTGATCGCCAAAACTGGCAGCAGATTTTCTGTGACCCGCAAATACGCCTCATTTTTCGCGTTTGCTCCTGTTTGTGACCGGGATTGGAACGGTCATTGGCGTGGACTCTTGGCGGGTAGATCGGTAACCTGACATTGACGTGGAGAGCTTCGGAAATGAACAGGCTGATGCGGCATCGTTGGAGCCGTCCGAGTTCGAAAAGAAACACCAGCTAAACGCGTCAACGCACACACCCTTCTTGTCCGTAAGTCATCAGGACATGCGGATGGTGGCACCTCCAACCCCAGACTGAACATCGATCTTCCGCCAGGAACGAAACGTCAATTCTTATGGTCAAACGTTTTTTCTCGATCCCGGTACCTCTGGTCGGCAGCGTCGCAATGCTGCTGCTGTGTACGGTCTTCTTCTTGTTGCCGTTTGCTCTTCGAGGAGCCAAGCTCGCGTTGGCGGACATGCAGAACAACGTGGCCGATTGGTTACCGAGCGACTACCCCGAGACTCAGGAACTGGCCGAGTTCCGCAAGTACTTTTTCGGCGATCAGTTCGCCGTTGTCAGCGGCCCATGGTGCAAGGAAGGCAATCCGGCCTACATCAATCTAGTCCGCAAGATCCGTGAAGAATCGCTCGAGTACGAAAAAGTGCTCAACGAGTCGCAGTCGGACGAAGAGATTCGCGCTCATCAATTGGGTGACGAATACGGCCTGATGTACACCGGTACCTACCATGAAGATTGGGGTCTGCAACGAGAGAAATGGCTCAAGGGCAGCCGCGACAAGTGGTACTTTATCAATCGCAATGGCGAACTGTTCCGTTGGGACGGTCAGAACAACGTCGTCGATGGGTCAAAGCGATTAGCCGAAAAAGCGGTTAACGGCAAGAACCAAGCAAATGGAACGTACATCACTCGCTTTGGGCCTCTGCCTGATGACGAGAACGGAATTCCCAACCCGTTTTATGCGGACCCTCAAAAGCTCTGTTGCCGACCATTCAAGTCGGTCGTTACCGGGCCGATGGTCTTTGATCAGATGGCTGGCGAAGAGGGAACGCTGCGGATCGGAAAATTTGGCGAAGAGGACCTCAGCACGTTCGAAGCGAAAATTGAGGCACACAAGCGCTTGACCGGTGCGGTGTTTGGTCCGACTCCGGCAGAAGATTTCAATTGGACTTTCGCGTCACTGCTTCAGACCGTTGACGCGACTCATCAGGCGTTGCTGAAGTCAAACCCGATTCACCAAGAGCGATTTGAAGCGTTTGTCGAATCACAGACTCAACAAAAATTTGACGGCGACTTCAGCGCATTGCAGAATGCGGTCAGTAGCGAGCAACTGGAACTTTGGTATCGGATGTGGTTCGAGCTGGATATCGAACCTCCGCCGCGACAGACGTGCTTGATCGTGACGCTTAACGATCCTGTATTAAAAGAGTTGGCTCGTGCGGTTGGTCGTCCGCTGATGGGGAAACCTCGCGGTCGAATTCTGGAGCTTGCGACGGGCGAGTGCGGTATCGATCCGGAAAACCTGCATATTGGCGGACCTCCCAGCGACAACGTTGCGATTGACGAGGAAGGAACCAGTACTCTGCTTCGGCTGGTTGGACTGTCGGGGATCATTGGCTTCAGCTTGGCTTATATGAGCTTTGGCAGTATCCGAGTTGCCTGCATGTTGTTTTTTGTGGCGGGCGTTGCGGCTGTTTCAAGTCTTTCGTACGTGTGGTTTGGCGGAACCACGATGGACGCGATCTTGATGTCGATGCCATCCTTGGTCTACGTGTTGGGACTGTCTGGAGCGGTTCACATCGTCAACTATTATCGGGAGGCGTGTTACGAACATGGCTCTCGACGAGCGGTCGAGATCGCAGTCAGGCACAGTCTGTTCCCATGTGCGCTGGCGTCGTTTACAACCGCTCTTGGTTTGATCTCGTTGACGACCAGTAATCTAACACCGATTTACAAGTTCGGTTTGTTCTCGGCGATCGCTACTTTGGTGACGGTGGTGTTGTTGTTCACCTATCTGCCGAGCGCATTGACGATTTGGCCAGTCGGCTACAAAAAGAAACAGCCTCATGAGCGAGACACCAAAGCTGGCTTGACCGATTGGGTTGGTCGAGTCTGGGAACGGATTGGGGATTGGGTCCTGCGTAACCATTGGCTAGTTTCCAGTTGTGCCATCGCGATGACGATCTGGTTCTGTTTTGGAATTGCAAAGATCGAAACGTCGGTCCATTTGCTGAAGCTGTTTGATCCGAACGCGAAAATTCTCCAAGACTATCGCTGGATGGAAGACAATCTTGGTGAATTGGTTCCAGCAGAATTGGTCATCAACATTGATCGAGAGGCCCAGCAGGAGCCTTTTATTGAACAGGAACGAGAAAAGGCGTTGGCCAGTTTGTCGCCCGAAGAGCGCGCCGAAAAAGGAGATGATCTGGTCGTCGAATACGATCGCCTCGCGTATGAGCGACGTTATTCGATGCTCGAACGCGTCGAGCTTTCCAGTCGCGTGCGGACTCAGGTTGAGCGTTTTTTCGGACCTGACGGTTTGGGGTATGTCGGTTCGGGAATGTCAACCGATGTGTTCACTCCGCTGCATCGAATCGACGGTTCGATTGAATCGCTGACTCGAAAACGTTTCAGTGGATCGTTGTTCGATAAACGCGGCGACATGTTGGTGCAGGATTATCTTGCCGTGCAGGGGATTTCGACCCTCGACGAAGAACAGCGAGAGATTGATCGCAATGACCCTGAGCGTTTTGGTCGAGAAATGTGGCGGGTCAGCATTCGGTTGGCTGCGTTGAGCGATGTCGACTACGGTGAATTCATTGGTGATTTGAAATCGGTCGTTGAACCTGTCCTAACGGCGTACCGTTATCGTTCCCGAATCCTCAACACCTTGCAGGAGAAGCTCGGCGAAGAGTCGATGAGCAAGAGCCGCATTCTGGTGCTGGGGCGAGACCCGGCCCATGCGGATATTGATTTACGCAAACTGATGAATGCAGGGGCTCCAACGTCTGAGCTGATTGATCAGACTCATATCTTTGCTGACACCCTACAGGATTTGTTCGAAAATCGCGGTATTGTGCGGACCTCAATGAAGTCGAAAGGAAGCGGCAGCACCTATAAATGGCTGGATCCTGACAGAATCGATCCGAACAACGAAGAATTCGACGATGAGAAGCGAGCCCGGCTGGCCAAGGCGCTCGAGCCCGAGACTTTTAAGAAGTATCTGGTGAACAAGTTTGATTGCGTTATCCTGATCGAGGACGACCCGCTGTTTGATGCTGACTTTATTGAACGTCATGCTAACAGTTTCATTGATTGCCGTGATCACGAGTACAAAGTTACCGATGACACACGGGCTCCGTTGCCAGGCATGAAGACCGCCATGGAACGGAAAAAAGAGGGTGAGGATGTCAAGATCACCGCGATCTACACTGGCATCATTCCAATCGTCTACAAGGCTCAGCGAGCGTTACTGTGGAGCTTGATCGAAAGTATTGGGTTGGCGTTTGTGATGATCATGGGCGTCATGATGTTGTTGCTGCGAAACTGGAAGGCTCCGCTGTCTTGGGGCAATGCATTGAATTTCCGAGGCGGTTTGATATCGATGCTGCCGAACGTCTTTCCGGTCGTGATCGTGTTCGGTTTCATGGGGCATCGCAACATCTTGGTCGATATTGGTTCCATGATGACCGCCAGCGTGGCGATGGGAGTTGCCGTTGATGACACCATTCACTTTTTGACGTGGTACCGCCAAGCAATCGAATCTGGCTTGAAGCGACTCGATGCGATTCGTGTGGCATATTCACGCGTCGCCACGGCGATGACTCAGACTACTCTGATCGGCGGTTTGGGACTGTCCGCATTTGCGCTCAGTACGTTCACGCCGACGCAACGTTTTGGAACGTTGATGCTGTTCCTGTTGGCGATGGCCTTGATTGGTGATCTGATTCTGTTGCCGGCATTGTTGGCCGGTCCATTGGGCAAGTATTTCTGCAAGGAAAAACCGAACGCTCGTTCGCTTGACGATGATGATAATCAGCCTGCGTTACGAGTCGTTGGTGAATCCGATCCTGATGCCGATTCACAGTCGGATGATATTCGCTACGACGTCCACCC
>CALFWL010000246.1 GCA_937928215.1 uncultured Pirellulaceae bacterium
TCTTCGACGATCTGCAATTCACTCGCGGACAAGCTCTCTGCCAGAGGAGCAAATTTAGCCTTGAGTTCCGCGTCAACATCTTGAGCTGCTAACGCTTGAGCCCAGTACATCGCAAGGTAGAAATGGCTGCCTCGGTTGTCCAGTTCGTTTACCTTTCGCGACGGCGACTTACCGTTGAGCAACAGTTTACCCGTGGCACCATCAAGTGCATCCGCCAGAACTTTGGCTTTCGGTTGGTCATTTGCTTCGGCAGCGTGCTCAAGCGAAACCGCTAACGCAAGGAATTCGCCCAGCGAATCCCAACGCAGGTGGTTTTCCTGAACGAATTGCTGAACGTGCTTGGGAGCCGATCCACCGGCACCGGTTTCGAACAATCCGCCACCATTCATTAGCGGCACGATGGAAAGCATTTTGGCGCTGGTGCCAAGTTCCAAAATTGGAAACAGGTCGGTCAGGTAATCACGCAAAACGTTTCCGGTCACGGACAATGTGTCTTGACCGTCTTTGACTCGCTGCAAGGTGAATTTGGTTGCTTCGGCAGGCGAGAGGATCTCGATCTGCAGACCAGCGGTGTCGTGGTCTTGCAGGTACGTTTTCACTTTCTCGATCAGCTGAGCGTCATGTGCCCGGTTCTTGTCCAGCCAGAAAACTGCTGGAGCATTCATGGCTCGGGCTCGCGTGACCGCCAGCTTCACCCAGTCGCGGATCGGAGCGTCCTTCACCTGGCACATCCGCCAGATGTCGCCTGCGTTGACCGAGTGTTCGAATACGATATCACCAGCCTTGTTGAGCACTTGCACCATCCCGTTGGCCAAAAGCTCAAACGTTTTGTCGTGCGATCCGTACTCCTCTGCCTTTTGAGCCATCAAGCCAACGTTCGGAACCGAACCCATCGTGGTCGGGTCGAAGGCTCCGTTCGCTTTGCAGAACTTGATCGTTTCTTGGTAGATGTCGGCGTAGCTGCCATCGGGAATGACGGCTTTGGCATCCTGAGCCTGCCCGTCTTTGTTCCACATCTTGCCGGAAGTCCGGATCATGGCCGGCATGGATGCGTCAATGATCACGTCGCTGGGCACGTGCAGGTTAGTGATCCCCTTGTCCGAGTTTACCATCGCCAAGTCAGGACCGTTTTCCAACGCGGATTCAATGTCCGCCAAGATGGGTTTCTGGTCCGCCTCTGGCAGTCTGCCAATCGCATCCAACACGTTGCCCAATCCGTTGTTCACATTCGCGCCGGCTTCTTCCAGGACGTTACCGTGCCTGTCGAACACGTCCTTGAAGTACGCTTTGACCGCGTGGCCGAAGATGATCGGGTCGGAAACCTTCATCATCGTGGCTTTCATGTGCAACGAGAACAGAACTCCCTGAGCTTTCGCATCGGCAATCTGGTCGGACAGAAAACGGTCCAGCTTCCCGCAGTCCATCGCCGTTGCGTCGACGATTTCGCCAGCCAGCACGGGAATGGATTCCTTCAGCACGGTGGTCGTACCGTCAGCGGCGACCAGTTGCACCTTCAAATCATCCGCCGAGTCAAAGGTGGTCGATTTTTCGTTCGACACGAAATCGCCAGTGGGCATATGAGAGACATGAGATTTCGAATCGCCCGACCACTCGCCCATCGAATGCGGATTGCTGCGAGCGTACTGCTTGACCGCGTTGGGAGCCCGGCGATCCGAGTTTCCTTCTCGCAACACCGGGTTGACAGCACTGCCCATGACTTTGGCGTAACGCTTTTTGATTTCTGCGTCCGCGTCGTTTTCTGGCTCATCGGGATATTCGGGAACCGCAAAACCTTTGGCTTGAAGCTCAGCGATCGCGGCTTTGGCTTGCGGAACCGACGCGCTGATGTTCGGCAGTTTGATAATGTTGGCTTCCGGCGTTTTGGCCAGTTCACCTAATTCGGCCAGCGCATCATGTTGCTTCTGGTCGTCTGCCAGAAAATCCGGAAAGGCAGCCAGAATACGAGCAGCCAAGCTGATGTCTCGCGTTTCAACATCGATCCCGCATGTGCCGGTAAACGCCTGAATAATTGGCAATAAGGATCGAGTCGCCAAAGCGGGTGCTTCGTCGGTAAGCGTGTAAACAATTTTCGGTTGGCTGGACATACGTAGTTGATTTGCGATGGGTCGTGAGTCAGAAAGCGACGTATTGTGACGAATAAAACATCTTTTGTCAGCCGTCGGCGAGCCCCGATCAGAGACGCGATTGAATTGAGAGGGGAAGGCTCCGTCCGCACCCCGTTCGTGGGAGGGGAAGGCTCCGTCCGCCCCCGTTTCGCGGATGGGGAAGGCTTCGTCTGCACCAATCATTGATTTGGGCGTGTCATTGAATTCGGATTGGGCGGAGCCGCGCCCTCCCGATCGCGGGACGGAACGGCTCCGTCCGCACCCGTTTCGTGGGAGGGGAAGGCTGGGCTGATGAAAATGGCTTTAATAATTGAGAATAGGTAGGAATTGGATATTAAAGCTGCTACGCCCCTGATTAACTTGTTTGGTTACTAGATCAATCAAGCGAAGGAGCGCAGCAGCGATGTCATTATTGTTTAATTCATTGAGTCAGTACAGTTCTAATCTTTA
>CALFWL010000247.1 GCA_937928215.1 uncultured Pirellulaceae bacterium
GCACTTTGTCATTGCCTTTCCATTCCAACCGGGTGCCAAGTTAACAAATCTGGTGATAAACGAATCCTTATAAAGCCATTCTTAAGGCGGTGAACGTGCGAAATAGTGCCCGCTCTGCATGTTGGGTGAGTTCTCGAATCAAATAATGATCACCGGGTTTATCTGTACAGATAGTTCGCGCTTCATCAGCACATTCCATGAGGTGGATGCCGAAATGAACCTCTCTTGCACCACGGTACCGCGAACGCAACCAAAGGGATCAGGTTTTGTCAGCGATTGATTCTTCTAACAATGACAGACGACTCAGTTGAAGCCGCCGCTGGCTCTTCCTTTGGGGCCAGTCTTGCCCCAGCGGACAGTTATTCGGCCATTACTTCCGTCGCATGCGTTGAGGAACCGAGTGTCGTAGCCTTCGCCCAATGGGGCGAGCTGGATTCGTTTGAGCGGTCGGTCAACGGGGGCTTGGAAGACGCTCTCAGGCAACGACTCGTCAATGCTTTCGTACTGGAAGTCATGGCGAATCGTTCCCGATTTCCCTAGGACATCGCAGCGGAGAGGCAACAGCGTTTCAGCGTTGATAAGCCACTCGATGGAATCGTTGGAGTCGTCGGGTTTGGCGGTGGTTGGCCGACCACGAATTCGATGGCACCGTATCCCGTCGTGCGTGTGTTGTCCGCGATGTTCCAGGTTCAAGGCGTCGATCGTTGCTTTGGCCGAGTCAAAGCGATCCAAACCCAATGGATCGCAGAGCACCACGTTTATGCCTACTTCGCCTCTTGTGGCTTGTACTGTTTTGACCATCAAGGCCAGCAAGTGTGGGAATACCCGTTGTCAGTCTCGAAACGCTTCAATGGCAGCGGTACATCGCCCATACTTGTCGATGATAAAGTTATCTTGAACCGGAAAGATGATCGTGAAAAGTTCTTGGTAGCGCTCGATGCGACGACTGGAAAAGAGATCTGGAAAACACAGCACGGCAATCGCTGTGGAGTTATAGCAGAAGCGTTCCCGAAGTTCCCTCGCCGCTGGTGGTCGGCAACTACGTCTACATGATCAAAAATGGCGGAATTCTGACTTGCTTGGAAAAGGCGACTGGCAAGATGAAGTACCGACATCGACTCAAGGCGCCAGGTCCATATTGTTCATCCCTGGTGACCGTCAACGATCATATTATGGCTGCGTCGGGAGACGGAATGGTCACTGTTTTCAAGACTGGCGGAACGTTTGAGCTTGTTTCTTCTCAAGACTTTGACGAGTCTATTTTATCGACGCCCGCGATCTGTGAGGGGATACTTTTTGTGCGAACTGACCACGCGTTATACGCGTTTCAGAAACGCGAATGAGACCTGAAGTTCACACTCAAAGTGCACGAGAACAACGCAAGGGCTCGCTTGGCATCGGCTGAAGCATAAGTGGCGTACGCTTCCAGCTTGCGATCCACCTGAACCGCAAGCTGGAAGCTTGCGCCACTTTCAATTGCGACAGCAATCGTTTGGTCGATGCTTAATCAACGGTAAATTCGGATTTGCCCAAGTGGTCGGTCTCAACGGGGAATGATTTAAAACGGCCTTGGTACAGGTGACCGAAACCAACCATGTTGTAGTTCTTCTGCCAGCGAGTGACAAGTTTCTTCTGCACTTTCTTTAGTTCGCTGGCTTGCTGAATGCTGCGCAACGAAGTGGCGATCGGATTGAACAGGTACAGTAGAATCAGCATACGGTACTAATCGTAGTGCAACGTGCGGCTGCCGGCAGTGTCGCGCTCGCAGTCGTCCTGGTGCAATCGCGACAGCGATGATACAGAGCGCAAAACACGAGGGCAATTGAAAAGGATTTACCCATCAGCACTTCTGTGTCGTCCTGTGTCGCCCAAACCCAGCCGTTGAGGCACCTTCCTTGTGCCAACATAAGGCCAAACGAAAAAGTGTCATGTTTCGGTTTTGACAAGTCCAAAAAACGTGAATCATTCAAGCGTCGACGTTTCCAACTTCACCGCCTTCACCAACAACGAAAGACGCTGCTGCACACAAGCTACAGTATATCCCTCGCCGCTATTTTCAATCTGTCAATTCCCAACGACCTCAAACTGGCTGATTCATCCCGCCGATCTTTCGGCTGGTTGGGGTTATCGAAAGCAGTCGTTCCCCTGCAAATGGGACCCTCGACACATCGGCCTTCTAGTCTTCCGACGCATCGGTATAGAATGCTTTCAACGCGAGACACCTCCGCACCGTCGCAAGTCCCCAAACGCTCCTAGGTAAAAACAAAAGAGATGAGTGAGACAACTTCGCCGCAACTACACAACCAAAATCTCAGTCCAACTATTTTTGGCCACAAGCCTGGATTGTTCTTGCTGTTCTTCACCGAGATGTGGGAACGTTTCAGCTATTATGGCATGCGAGCCTTGCTGGTGTTGTTCCTGGTCAGCGAAATCGCGGGGGGAGGCTGGGGCTGGTCCCGTGGAGAGGCGCTCGGGCTTTATGGTTGGTACACGGGGCTCGTTTATCTGACTCCGATCGTTGGCGGAATTCTGGCCGATAAAGTCTTTGGTTATCGGGGGGCGGTGTTGCTGGGTGCGTTACTCATGACCTTGGGCCACGGATCGATGGCGCTCGAAACGGAGAACACTTTCTACATCGGACTGGGGCTGTTGATCCTCGGCAACGGTCTGTTCAAGCCAAACATTTCGTCGATTGTCGGCCAGCTGTATTCGGACGACGAGAAAAAGAAGGATGGCGCTTACACGATTTTTTACATGGGCATCAATGCCGGCGCGTTTTTGGGAATCCTGCTGTGTGGTTTTATCGGGGAACAAGTCAGTTGGAGTTATGGTTTTGGATTGGCGGGAATTTTCATGTTCCTAGGCATGATCATGTTCTATCTGGGTAAATCCATTTTTGGCGATGTCGGAACCAAAGGCTTCGCGCCGCCGTCTCTTCCGGCGGTGACAGAATCGGATGACGGCACCGTTTCGGAATCCGACGTGGTTCGCGACCGGTTGATCGTCGTTGGAGTTCTCTCGTTCTTTACCATCTTCTTTTGGATGGCTTTTGAACAGGCCGGTGGCTCGATGAGCATTTTCGCAAAAGACTATACGTCTCGAATTCTGACGGGTGAATCCGCTCGCTTATTCTTTTTCGCCAACACGGTACTGACGATCGCTCCCTTAGCCATCGTCACCTACGTTTTGCTGAAGCTGTTTGGAAAAACGTTTTCACAGATTCCGTTTTCGAATATCGCGATCGGCATCAGTTTCCTGCTTGTTTGGGGAATTGCGATCTGGATGCTGAGCAAGCAGTTCAATACAAAAGCGTATGAGATCGAATTCCAATCTCCCGATGACCAAACGGTTGCCATGTTGGCTACGATTCGGTCTGACAGTCCGCTGACGCCTGGCGACCAGCTATCGGTTGTCGATCTGGATCAGAAAGCCGGTGCAGGGCGAATCAAAGTGCTCTCAGACAAACAAGCGTCCGAGTTCGAAACCGACTTCAGTGCGTCGGTCGTTCGCGTAAAAGATAACGAAACAGAGATCCCGGCATCTTGGTTCGGGATCCTGAATTCTTTCTTCATCATTGCCTTCGCTCCGTTGTTCAGCAAAATCTGGAACAGTCGTCTGAACCCGTCGGCTCCGGTCAAGTTTGCGATCGGACTTGTATTACTGGGGCTCGGATTCGGTGTGCTGGCGATCGGAAGTTCCGGAATCGAAAAAGGCGCCGCGACCGCTGCAGTCAGTGTCTGGTGGCTGATCGCAGCTTATCTGCTGCATACGTTGGGCGAGCTTTGCGTTTCACCCGTGGGACTGTCTTACGTCAGCAAACTAGCCCCCGCTCGACTGGTCGGGCTGATGTTCGGGATCTGGTTCGGCGCGACGGCCATCGCGAATTATCTTGCCGGCGCCACGGGTAGCTTCATCGATAAAATCTCCGAACACTACGGTCTGTCGGCCTTCTTCATTATTTTCACGGCCATTCCAATCATCGCGGGCATCGTGATGCTGGCCATGAATGGCTGGTTAAAAAAACGAATGCACGGGATCGTTTAGACGTCGAGAGGGTGGCGACTTTCGCAGCTGCCTCCGCCAACTTGTATCGCCAAGGCTACACGCCGTCGAACAGCAGCGATCCGACACGCACGATGGTGGCTCCCTCTTCGATCGCCCACTCAAAGTCGTTGCTCATGCCCATCGACAGTTCCGTCAGCCGGATGTTTGACGCCTGCGGATCCGAATATCGCTGCTGAAGATCGCGAAGATGTGCAAACTGGCGGCGAGTCTCTAATTCGCCAGCGTCCAGCCCGGCCATGCCCATCAAGCCGGAAACCTGCACGAATTTCAGCAACCCCGCATATTCCAACGCATCCGCCAGTCCCGCTTCGTCATACCCATGCTTGGCTTGTTCGCCAGAGATGTTCACCTCCAACAACAAGTTAATCTGACGATTTAGATCGGAACCAACCGAATTGATCGCATTCAACAATCGATTGCTGTCGACGGAGTGAATCAGCGTCGTGATCGGTGCGGTCCGTGCGACTTTGTTCCGTTGAAGATGCCCAATCAGGTGCCACCGAAGATCCGGTCGATAGATCGCGTCCGCCTTACCCCACAGCACCTGAGGTCGTCCTTCGCCCAGATCGTGACAACCGGCCCGAAAAAGTTGCTCGGTCGCAGCCGAGTCTACATACTTGGTCACCGCGACCAGCGTCACATCGTCAACCGATCGCCCAGATCGCTCCGCCGCTGTCGCGATTCGATCACGGACGGAAGCTACGTTAGATCTTAATTTTTCAATCATTCGATTTGCAAAAGAGGCTCGACACGTCCCTTGGCGTCAAACGACCCCAGAAAGAACTCGCCCACAAAATTTTCGCCCATGAAGGTGCGGTTTCCGTTTTCGGTCAGCGAGCGATACAAAATCCACTGCTGAGCATCCAACTGGATTCTAAACGCGGCTGCAGCTTCGTTCGGAACAATTTCCAGACGCTCGGCAACGGTCAAGGACCGCCACGTGCGAGGACGCTTGCTTCGTTTGGGGTTCAAATCAAAAACCAACGGAGCATAGAGCGTTCGACCGGACGCGCGTTGGGTCAACGAAAGATTCTGTTGGTCAAAATCAAGCTGCCCTTCGAATCGAACCGCTTTCCATTCAGGCAACGCCAACGGTAACACCAGCGATTGGATTTTCCCAGTGGTCAGATACACTTCGCGAGTCTCCGATTCTCTCATGACTGAAACCCCCGGAGCCAACGGCCAATGACATCGGTAATCGATCCGGCCAGAACGAGGTGTGGAAATCGCATCGGCAAGGATCAGGAATTCATCTCGTCGGGACAGGATGATTTGCCGCTGAAGCATCGCGCTGCCGGACAGTTCGATCTCCAGTTCCAAAAAGTCGAGGTGATCATTCTGTTCATCGCAAACAGTTTCGAAGTCGCTGACGGGTTCAAGCAACTGATCATCAAGCCGGATCTCCGGCATGGCTTGCCCGCCGATCAGCGGCACGTCGCGACCGAACTCAAGCCGACACTGCTGACTGGAATAGTCGATCGCAAGTTTGGGACTTCGGCGTCGCCACTGCCCCTGCAACACACCCGACGCCGCCCACTCGGACAGCGAACTTTCTTGAAGATCAATCGCTTCAACATCTGTTCGTTTTGGCTTTCTCTTCCGACACACTTCGGCAAACTTTTTATGTCGACGTTTTCCTTTCATCAGCGAAAGCAATTGGTCCGAGAACACCTCGTCAACGGGCGAGTCCTGGAAGTTGCTCAACATCAGCGATCCATCATTTCGCATCAATCGAAAAATCTGCGGAACGAGCCACTGCACTTGTTCGTCGACGGCAGGGTCCGACGCGTAGCCGGCTTTGCGAGCCATCTTCAAACATCGAGTCCAACTGGCCGCGAGCGGAGCCAGCAGGCGCAAGTAATCCGCAGCGGGCCAGCCGTCGAGATCCAACATCACGCTCAATGAATTGTTCAATCGAATCGCAGCGTCATGCCCCGTGCTGTCCATCGAGTCAATTTCCGGGATTAGAAATGCCAACGTCATGGGCAACTCGACCGACACCAATTGGTATCCCCACGGGCTTAACTCCCAATCGCTGCGAGGCGACACCGACATATCGATTAGGCTGTCGAGCGTCTCATGCCATTGCCCTTCGTCGCACGCAGAAGCAATGGCGGGCAAAGCCTGAGCCGCAGCGATCGCCAGCAAGGCAGTCTCCGCATCGGCTCTTAACGGCCCGGCCGCTCCTTCGGTGAATGATTCGGCAGTTCGGATGACCTCACGAGCCATCGACTTGACCTTGCGCTGACCGGTTACCGCATCATGCCAACGTTCAATTGTTGGTAAAGTGTCGCCATTGAGCACCGCGTGGGTCACCGCCCAGGTCAACGGTGACTTCAATTGACGATCCGATTCGCCTCCCAGCAATTTGCTATACTTTTGCCACCGACCGAGTCGCGAAATCCTCTTCGCGAACTTCGACCAAGGCTCCATCTTTTTCAGCACCAGCGTTCCTGTCAAAATCATTGTCGGGGCAAGGCTGCCCATCCACCAAGCGAACAATCTTACCATCCCGCTGCCGCATCGAGAACGGTCCGGCTTCCGTATTCGTGAGCTGACCCTGCTGCCAGCCAATTTTCAAAGGTTTTTACAATGTGGACTTATTTTCGACGACCGACTGCTCCGGCCATGCAGGTCAAATCACGACCGCTCATCAGATGTAAACCTGACGCCTTGGTGCTGCTGGCGATTGTGATGAGTGGAGGATTCGTTGTCGCCGGTGCCTTCGCGCAAATTAGCGAACCCACCTCGGCGGAGGAACACACCCTCGATCAAGGCGGTCCGCCAGAGGACCAAGATGCTAAACCAGTAGAACAGACCATCCCAATCCCCGAATACTGGAAGCGATTGGGCAAACCCGGCGGTAGCGAAGTCTGGCTTGACATGAAAAACAAATCCGTGATTGTCGCAGGTCACGTGTGCCTGAAGCGAGGTGGGTTGGAGATGTTTGTCTGCCCAGTCAACACCAAAGAACATGAATCCGTGATCGCCGCTCATGCGACCGCCGCAGAAGTCCACGCCGCGTTGCTTGCCGTCGGAGCGAAACCCGGAAAGCCTGTTCAGTGGGAACCGGTCTACGTTCCTGCCACGGGTTCGATCATCGAAGTTTTGGTCACGTGGACCGATCGCCAGTCAGGTCGCCCGGTGTCTCGCTGGGGAAAAGAATTGGTGCGCGACTACAGAAGTGGAGCCGGGCTGGGGAACGATTGGATCTTCGGCGGGAGCGTACTTGAGCAGGATCCAGAATCGGGTGAGTCATACTACTACGCAGACAGCGGTCCGCTGCTGTGTGTGTCCAACTTTGCAACCGCAACGATCGACATCAACGTCCCCAGCACCGCAACCGACGGAGGCCTCTTGTACGAGGCACACACCGAGAACCTGCCACCCAAAGGAACCAAGGTCTACTTGCGCCTGACGCCTGGCGATTTTTTTGAGCCCGCGCGATGAACACCACGGATTAAACTTCCACGAGAATTCATCAGGAACACGCGGCAGATAAGTATCACCTTTCGCGCCGCGAAAGTTGCGCGAAACGTTGATTTGGTCGCTAGGCTGATACTGCTGCCCGCTGGCGCGACTCGGAAGCCGGTTCTATTTGAAAAATACTGCTGTGCTCCAAACATTGCTGCTCCCGGTTAACTCCGAACTTCCGCCGAGCGATTAACGGCTCGAGTTAACTTCTACCCAAAGACCGTGTCATGAACGATCGATGAAGTGATGAACAACCGCGAACCACCGGATCGCTGATTTGTCCCTTGTCGTTTGAGGTTTCGGTCGGCGGCGTGGCAGCTTTCAGGTCCAATCCTAATTTCTGCTCGCCTTGAATCGCGATAAGACCTATACTTCGATCACCGCCAATTTTTTCATGTAGAAGACTATGCACGATCGCGAGCGAATTCGAAAATCCGATGAAGAAGAAGTCGCTATCGTTGTGCGCGTGATTCTGCCCGATGATCCGGTGGAGCTTGATCCGTTGGAGGAACTGACGGGCCTTGCGGAAACGGCTGGATCGCTGGTCATGGCGGGGCTGGTGCAGCGGCGTGAGCGGCCTGATCCAGCCGCGTATCTGGGGAAGGGAAAACTGGTCGAGCTGGAAACGTTGGTCGAATTCCACGCGGCTGACGTGGTCATCTTTGATAACGATCTTTCACCCGCTCAGAATCGCAACCTCGAGCAGGCACTCAATTGCAAAGTGCTTGATCGGACCGAGCTGATCTTGGACATTTTTGCGACTCATGCCCGCACTTATGAATCGCGGCTGGCCGTCGAACTGGCACAACTTGAGTATTCGCTTCCCCGACTCAAACGCATGTGGACTCACCTTTCGCGTTTGAAAATGGGCGTCGGCATGCGAGGCCCCGGTGAGAAGCAATTGGAAACGGACCGACGATTAGTCGAGAAACGCATTCATGACTTGAAAGACGAACTTGGCAAAGTCGAAAAGCGAAAACAACGTCAGGTCGAATCGCGTAAAGGAACGATGACAGTGTCGCTGGTGGGCTACACCAACGCAGGCAAAAGCACGCTGATGAATGCGTTGACTGATGCGGACGTGCTGGCTCAAGACAAACTGTTCGCAACACTGGATACACGGACCCGGCGATGGCATCTACCGAAATGGGGACCGGTATTACTAAGCGACACGGTCGGATTCATTCGAGACCTGCCACATAAACTGATCGCCAGTTTCAAAGCGACTCTAGAAGAGACGCGTCAGGCCGATTTGTTATTGCACGTTGCTGACGCGAGCAACCCTCACGTCATTGATCAAATCCAAGCCGTTTACGATGTCTTGAAGGAATTGAAAATAGAAGAGAAGGATGCTCTGCTGGTGCTGAACAAGGTAGACCAGATTCACGATCCTTCGCGGCTTGATGCTTTGTTAAATCGCTACAGCAACGCGATTCCTGTCAGCGCGAAAACCAAGATTGGGTTTGAAAAATTACATCGCGTCGTCGGTGACGCGCTCAGTCGATCCTTTCAGGATGTTGACATTGAGATGGCGATCAGCAATGGCAAGCTGCTGGCGTACTTGGCTGCCAAGGGAGAGATTGTCTCGACCCAGTACGGTGAAGATTTTGTGAAAGTCCATTGCCGTCTGCCGCAAAAATATCTGGGGCGGATCGACCCGACCGACACCATCATCACACCTCATTCACCCGCAGGCTGGACGACGGATTCGGCGACCGATTCTGAGCGGTCGCCAAGTGATACACCAACAATCCCGCCCACGACCGAGCCTCATTCGCAGTTGAGCAGTGCGGACAATCCATAGCCGCTACTCAAATTCACGGGGGGCCGGGTTGCTCATTTCGCATCGATCGATTGCCCAGAATCAGATTGTCAACGGACTTCTGATCGTAGGAATAACCATTTCCGCTGTTTAAACGCGGGAAATGCCCCAAGAGTTCATCGTTAGAAAAATCGCCGGGCTAATGATCGAAACTTGCAGACCAATTTGCCGATCCGTTGTCTGCAAGCCTCTCTTCGGGTTTCAAACCATTTACCATCCAGCCATGGACGGCATCGTTTTTTACTTTGCAACCACGAAATAGATCGTCATTCCCCGGTTCCGTCACCGGATCGATTCCCAGACACGTTGTTATCTCCGTCGTCTAAGAAATCTAGCCCGACATTGATGCGCCCCCAGTTTTCAACGGCCGTGCTGCCAGCGGTAAGCGGTCCCCAATAAAAACCGTTGCCTTCATTGATACGCGACTGGTTGCGAGTCACATCGTTTCCAAAACTCGCTTCAAACGCGACACCATCACTTGCGTTCCGACGCGCCTCGTTGAGCATGAAATTATGGTTGTCTTGTCGAATCAAGAAACCCTCGCCACCATTCAGATACGACAGGTTGTTCGCCATGAATGCGCTTCCGGCATCGATCAGTATTCCAATCCCTGAATTTTCTCCAACGCGATTTCTAACCATGATGGCGTTGTCAGAATCAATAACCTCGAGCCCGACGTTGCCGTTGAACAACGATTCGCAACTGCTGATCAATGGAGAATCCGATCCTTCAATGGAAATACCAACGGTCTGATGACGCTTCGAATCACATTTCACAACTCTGATCCTGTCGCAACCTTCGTTGACAACGATGCCCGCATGGGCTTCACGAACGTCCATGCTTGTCAGCAGCACGTCCGTGGAACCAGTGACGACTTCAACACCGTTCAGTCCACCCGTTGTCCGGATTCGCTTTACCGTCGCGCCTGAAGAATTGACGGTGATGCACGGCAAATTGTCGTCAACGGCGGTCAAGCGAGTCCCCGTGTAGCCGCGGACCAGAATCGGTTTGTCAATCACAATATTTTCGCGGTGATGTCCTCGAATCGCAACGATATCGATATCCCTCGCGGCATCAATCGCGGATTGAATCGTGGGGTAGGCAGACGGAACTTTCAAATAGACAGGCTTCGCTGGTGGTTCAGAAATCTCAGGTACGGATATTTCAAAGTCATCAAAGTAAACGACCTCATCTTTTGAGGTTTTCCAATCTTCGTTCCCTCCGAAAAAGGTACTGAAGTACATACTGTCAATCTTCAGGCTGGCATCGCGCCGAATCAGAGCGTCGGTCTGGTTGTAAACTTGCCGTCCATCGACAGAGACCCGAATGATCCCGTCGGCCTGGCCGGGCGTGTTCATCTTTACGTACTGGACGATCTCGTACCAAACGCCTGACTGCCACACGACGCGACTGTCATCGGCTTCTGTAAAGTACCGCTTGTCTTCCTGCCTGCCGTCGCCAGCGAAACCAGACGTTGCATACTTCGCGTAAGAAATCGCGTTCGAAGTAAGCTGTGCGGGCTGGCCTGAAACACCATTAAATTCTGTTCGCCACATCAGACGTCCCGTCCACCCATTGACTCCATCCGATGGGGCGCTTCCTGTCGGCGCGGTTCCTCCCGCCAGCCCAGGCAATTTACCACCACGGACGAAATCGAAACCTTGTCGAAACTTGACTCGGTAACGCAAGGTGGCTTCTTCGTACTGGGCGTTGAGTCTCAGGATCCATTGAGCCCCCGTACCCTTGGTCCCATGCTGACCGGCAGGATAGGACACCGCCATGCTGGCCCCACTTTGACCGAACGCTTGGTCGCCGTTAACGATCGAAACACGTCCTTCTCTTACTCCGTTATCAAACGTTGGTTGGTTCCACTGATCAGCCAGATGCTGCTCGGTATAAACCCCCGACGGCTGTGCATCAAAATTATTTTCAAAAATAACCTGAGCTTGCAGAGATTGGGCCGCCGGCGCCAGCAGCATTGCGATTGTCAAAAAACCCCAGACCGAACCGACCGAGTAAAGACGTAATTTTTTCATTATGCAAACCTGTAAGTTGAGTATCAAGAAGTATGTCAAGCAATCTCGATCGCGTCATCAACGATCATCCCGCAACCATTTTACAACCGCTATTTACTGCCCACGACGCTGATGACAAAGGTCAGCAGCCCCGCGTAGCACAAAATCATTTCCATTTTCGGAATCAGGTAATCCAGCACCGGTTCCCGTTCGTTCGAACCGTCCATGTTAGTTCGGTGAGAATTCCAACGCTGTTGATGCAGGTGAAACAGCGTATAAATTTTAACGATGCTGCCGATCCATTGCGTGTACAGCAACATTGGGATATCGACGAGAGACAAACGGTGACCTTCGAGAGTGAGTATCAAGATGTACATCGTGCGGACCAGTAGCACCAGAATAGCGTATACTAGCAGGTAATATGGGCTCAACCAGATACTGGCCCACAGCGCCGACACCGGGCCCAACAGGCTGGTAAACATTGATAGCCGCTGGTCGACGTGGCACCACCAGACGAATGTTTTCTGACTGCCCATCCCGAGCGAAATCGCGCGCCCATTGTTACGCAGCATGTTCCCAAACCAGCGGTGCATTTTCTGAATGCTCATTCGTACCGGCGTGGGTCCGGAATCTTCCATGCAGTAAATAATCGCATCTGGCACGTACAACATCTCGCTGCCTTTTTTCAACAACGTGTACCAAGTGCTCTTGTCATCGCCGGTGACGAATTTGATTTCACCGTGCAGCCAATGCTTGATCCGATCGTTCTCAAGCGACGCGATAAACTCTGGTTTCACACACTCTTTGGCTCGAAACAAAGAGAAGCGGCCCGTCAGGACTTGAAGCTGCCCCGACAAACTGAGCGATTTCATGTAGCGATGCCGCATGGAAAAACGCAACGTGTACCATTTTCGATATAGCCAATTGCCTTCAGTGACGGAAATATTGTCGGTCGTCACGGCATCAAGATTGGGGCGTAGTCCAAACAATGGCAGGCATTTTTCGAGGACACCTTTTCCCAACACCGTATCGCCATCCATCAATGCAACGATGTCTGAATCATCCATGGACAATTCAGAAAGGGCATACAAACAATCAGCCATGCCTTGCCGCTTGCCTGAAGTTTGCCTGACAAACTGTAACTTTACTTGGTCGGATGCTGGGTGCGATTGGTGGACCTGTCGAAACAGTTGATCTTCCGACTCACTACCCGAATTGACGAAGACCGTCACTTCTGAAGGAATCCGCACCGTTTCGTTTAATACCGAATTGAACATGGAACGGGTCACGTTCGGTTTTTCTTTGAACGTGGGGATCAGGAAAAACAACCGCGAGGGATACTTTTCGGAATCAGACAATTGTGAGGCTCGAAATTGCAACTTGGGGTAGACGAGGTATTCGTAAACCGCGGCGCGGACACAATGCGTCAACAGCCACACGTATCGCCACATGCCGATAAGTCCCAGCACGGCAATCGATTTCAAAGGAATCGCCCGCGCCCGATCGGGCAGAAAGAAAAAGATCAGTAACGCCAGACCAAAGTAAAAGGCAACCACTGGAATCGCTCTCAACAGGCGCATTCCCAGCGACACGTCGTAACGGATACTGTTTTCCATACTTGTCTAACTTTCTGATGCCTCGTTGCCAACCGAGGTGCAATGATCACTCTTAACGCGAAGGATCGAGCGGTTGATTGAAGTCGTCTTTCGCTTAAAGTCGTCTTTCGATCCGCGAAAGCAACGTTTTCCCCACTGTTTCACGCAACTTTCGGAAAGTGCAAGGCGACTGTTTCTCGCACACTCCTAAACGCTCGCCCAACAATAACTGCCAGATGGATCTCATTTCGCTCGCGTAAAATCGGCATTGAATCATGTTCATCCGGCAACGAATTGATTCACGAGTGCTAACCCAATTGCTCACTCGTTGCTGCTGTTGGTCGCAACGACGGTTCGAAAACCCGTCATCTCCACTACGGGTTCCATGCCTTGGCGGTCAATGCTGCGGCTCGCTTCCAATTGTCTGTTCCCATCATCAAGACCATGAATCGGCTGTAGTTCAAAACCTGTCATGCGATCAAGCCAATCCAAACCAAACCCCGTACTGATTTGCATATCCAATCGTATCCCTGATGGAATATCAGTCGGAAGTTCAGCGATCGAGACTTTGATCGGCACATCGGTCGCGGTGGTTCCTCGGAACTCTGCCGAGTATCCACCCTTGCCGTACATGGCCCGGTGGCCGACCGCAGAGACGACTCCTTTGAGCGTTTGACCAAGAGATGGAATATCGACGGTCACCGGTTGACCAGGACGCACACGGCCTGCCTGCCCAGCGGTTACCATCCCCGCTGCCCATGTTTCGCCGGGATAAGTAAGCGCGATCGCCTCATCGGCTACACGCAAATATTCACCAAACTGGCGATAAGCCGCATACACTCGCCCGTCTCGGGGGGCAACAATTTGCAGCTCCTGTTCACGCTCAGTTGCAACCGCCAACGCTCGTCGCGCCTGAGCCAATTCCGCCTGAGCGATTTCAAGCTCGGCGGTGATCCGACCGACCTCGTCATCAAGCCGGTCACCCATCATCAGAATGGACTTCTTCGACATATCGTATGCGAATTCGGCCAACTGAACGTTACTCAAGGAAGCCGAGTGTTTTGCTTCTAGCGCGAGCATCTCATTTTTGATCTCGTCGAATTCAATCCTTGAAACTGCCTTCTCAATGTACGGCTCCATTCTCTCGACCGTCAATCTCGCAGCGTCGTATTGTTTTTCAATGGACTCACTGTCTGACCGAGCGACATTGAGATCGATCGCGAGCCGCTTTTTGGCAACCTCGACTTTGCCAAGGTAGCTTTTCAGCTTTTTCTTTAACGCCACGACCTTCGATTCCCCCAGCAAAACCTCAGAATGACTCAACGCTTTTTCAGCTCTGATCTCGGGGTTGTCCAGACGCAGCAACACGTCCCCCTGCTTGACCGGTTCGCCTTCTTTCACGTGCACATCAACGATCTCGCCGCCAACACGAGCGTGAATCGGCAGATAGTTTCCGACTAGCGAAGAATTATCCACCGACAGTGAACTGCGCGATCGCATGAAGACGACCGCCACAATCACCATTGCTCCAAGAGCCAGCAGCATCAGCAGCATTGCCATTGATTTCGCGCCAGCTTTGCCTCCCGGTGCCGATTTTGGGGCATCCTTTTTGGCAGGCACATCGCCTGACATTGCCAATCCCTTGGCCAATTCGTCGTAGCTGCGCCCATCCAATGACTCATCGGCAACCGTCAGGTGAGCTTTCGCGCGGACGAAGCGATCGATCTTCTCCCGATTGGCCAGTGCAAGATCCATAAACGTGCAGACAGATTCGTTGCCTGTTTGCTGCCGAATGCGAAACGCAACATTGACCGCCAATTCATCAAGCTGCAGAAGACACTGGAACGTTTCACCTGCGTTGTGATCACTCAATCGAGACGTGGTAAACCCAAAGGCGCTCAACTCCCAAACTTCAGGGTCGTTGGCGTCGAGTTGGATTTGGCCTGCGTTCTCTGGAGGCATACTGCTAGCTCAAAATTGTAAAGATGGAAGGCTTTAGTCGTCTGGGAGGTGCCGCGATGTGAGACTTTGAGGGCTGCGGGAAACGAGTTTAGGGGTTGCTCAAAGTTGTCCGAATTTTACTTGGAGCAAGGAAAATGGAACTGCGCAAATTGGAACGTAGCCATGAAATTCAGTGAAAAATCAGCGTAGTGCAATGTTTCATACGAATCCGCCCATCGGATCGTCGCGCGGAACATGATTGTTCTAACGCGATATTTCGGCGATTGAAATTTACCGGTCCCGCAACACAAATGTCTTTAAAGAACGGCAAAATGCCACTCACTGACCCTAAAGCAATTGATTCACTCCTTAGCGGGCCAGTCTTTCAATTGATCTCGATTGTCGCTGTTTCCATATTGCTTAGTGGTTGCGTGGTCGGGCCTGACTACTCGCTCAATGCGCCTGCCCGAATCACTGATAGCTTTAAAGGAAACTCTGTCAACAATCGCTCTGCCGGAACTCCTACGCCGGTCGTTCCCGTCGAGTATTGGTGGCAATCATTTGCTGACCCGACGCTCAATGCTTTGGTCTCAAAAGCGATGAATCAGAGTCTTAGTCTGCAGGCAGCGTTTGAAAGAATTGTCGAGGCGCGAGCGAACTACCGACTACAGACGGGCCGGCTGTTGCCCGACGGAAATACACTATCCGACTACCAGTTTCTGCAACGGAGCCAGAACGCACGACCGTTTGTTGGACAGAATGGAGATCCATTCAACCTATTCAGCAATGGTTTCGCGGTTACGTGGGAGCTCGATTTGTTCGGTCGCATAGAACGCAGCATTCAAGCAGCGGAGGCTTCGGTTGAATTGCAGGAGCACGATCTGGAGTACATTCGCCAGGTGCTCATTGCAGACATCGCCAGTAGTTACCTACGGGTGCGGCTCCTTCAAGAGCAAATCATGACGACTCAAAAGAGCATCGGTCTGCAAACGCAAACGGTCGATTTGATTGAGAACCGTGCGTTAGCGGGAGCATCGACCGATCTTGATCGAGCTCAAACGAAATCGTTTCTTCGCCGGTCGGAGGCGCTATTGGCGTCGCAAGAACAGCAATTGGAAGTCGAATTCAATCAACTGAGCCTGTTGCTGGGAGAGTCTCCTGGCGAGAGCATCGTGCAGTTCGTCGGCAATCAACCGCTGCCTCGAATTCCAGCCATTCCCGACACCGGGATCCCCGCCGATCTGTTGCGTCGTCGTCCGGATGTCCGGCGTGACGAGCGAGCCGTCGCAGCCGCCAGTGCTTTGATTGGCGTTGCAGAGGCTGATCTCTATCCACGTTTGACATTGCTGGGTGACATTTCGTTGTCCGCAAGGAGCCCGTCACAACTTTTCCAAACTGACTCCCTAGCGTTTTCGATCGGGCCCGCCGTCACCTGGAACGTGCTGCATGCAGGCCGCATTTGCAGCAACATCGAAGTTTTCGAATCACAATTTCGGCAAGCGTTGATCGCCTACCAACAGACGGTTCTCGACGCAGTCCGTGAAGTGGAAGACGGCATCGCCAAGCATCACGGCTCATTCCAGCAGTGGGACGCGTTCACCGGAGCGATTGAGGAAGATCAGATCGCAGTCGAATTGAGTCTCGAGCGTTATGAGATCGGCAAGATTAACTTCCAGCGAGTTCTCGACGCGCAGCAACAGCTGTTGTCCGATCAACAGGAACGTACTGCGGCTCAAGCGGCCGCAATCGAGCAACTGATCCGCACGTTCAAGGCACTTGGGGGAGGTTGGACTTCTGGCCCCTCTGTTAGCCAGTCCAACAATACCCACTGCTCCGCCTGCCAAAACACGGTACTTGGCAGCCAAGTCATGGCTGGCTCTGCCGCGACCGGACGACCAGTCGCCAATAACGCCTCTCGCCAAGCAACCATCGTCGAACATCAAACAGATCCAACGCAATCATTCTCTAATCCGTATCAACTATACCCACCGATGACAGCGAACGCCGGGCGTGGCGCGATGATACGCTAAACAACACTGCGACTCAGCATGACCGGACGATCCTGTCCTGCCGGTTTCAAGCTCCAACCGACCAACGTCCATGCCTCGACGCCAACTGACTGACAAACGCGCGATCATCACCGGAGCATCCAGCGGAATCGGCTGGCACCTAGCATTGCAGTTGGCTCAATGCGGTTGTCGGGTCATTGTTTGTGCGCGGCGTGAAGATCGGCTGAAGGAACTGTCGTCGTTGATAAAAGATCAAGGCGGAACTTGCATCGTCGTCGCGGGAGACATCTGTAAAGATGAAACTCGACAACGCTTGCTGGCGACAGCCAAAACGAAACTTGGCGGCGCGGACATCCTGATTAACAATGCGGGGATCGGAGCGATGGGACGGTTCGATGAGGCTGGTCCCGATCGTTTGCGGCAAATCTTTGAGGTAAACTTCTTCGCCACGGCAGAACTGATCCGCGAGTCGCTACCGATGCTGAACCGTGGCGACGATCCGATCATCGTCAACCTGAGCAGTGTCTTGGGACACCGGGCAACGCCACTGAAGAGCGAATACTGCGCGTCCAAGTTTGCGGTTCATGGCTTGAGCGACGCGATTCGAGCTGAACTTGCTGCCGATGGCATCGACCTGTTATTAGTCAGCCCCAGCACGACGGACAGCGACTTCTTTGACGCTGCGATCGAAGATGAAACGGGCAAGGACTGGAAGAAGAGCGGTGCGATGCCGCCGGAAGTGGTCGCGACAAAAACGATCCGAGCGATGCAAAAACGTCGGCACGAAATCATTCTGACCTTCGGCGGCCGGATCATCGTCTGGCTCGACCGTATCATCCCCGGCATCGCCAACCGGTTGATGGCAAGATTCGGACAGTGACGCGTCGCGGTCATGAAGAACCGCGAATTGAACGCTGACACACGCGTACGGTTGGATCTGTTTCAATCAAAGGGTTTGCTCAAAAGTTTGCGTCACGTCACGACCAAACGGTCTACTATTAAAGTCGTGTTTTGCTCTGCGACAGCAACGTTTTACGCAACTTTCTCGCTACTTTCGCGGAGAGGCCGACATTTTATTTGACTTTGTAGCCGGTGGCGTTTTGCCGAAGGCAGTTTTTTGTAAGGATCAATTTTTGTTGGTCATCAAGGTGGATACATTCGGTACTTTCGAGTTCGTTTAATGGTCGCCTT